>JANYEQ010000054.1 GCA_025363015.1 Bacteroidota bacterium | reverse complement strand
ACTTGTTTGATGTATTAAACTATTTGGTTTTTTAGTTGCTGGCATTAAAGTATAATTTATATAAAACTAAAAATACTAAATATAAATTTAAGTAAACTTTAAATAATATTTAAAATTTTACGAGTTTAAATACTTTACTTTACTTTTATTAAACTCCATCAATAATAAATATATGCCAGCACTATACTCATTTAACGAAATATTTATTTTATTTTTTTGAATAAAATGCTGTTGTTTATAAAACTCATTACCATTAACATCGGTTAAAGCAATGCTTACATTTTGGCTTTGTTGTAAATTAAAATTTAAACCATACTCTCCAAAGTTTTTATTTTCTAATATTATCTCACTTTCGTTTTGGTGTGGTGTTATACCAGTAACTATACCATTTAAAACAACAATTGTTTTAAATGAAGTATCTATACACTAATAGCACTTGTAACGGTAAAATTTCCAGTACCATCTAAAGAAAAAAAATTATTGTTATTATTAGATAAGCTTAAGCCCACTGTGTTACTACCATTGGTTGCGAACAACAGTATTTGCAATGCCATTAATAGTAGCCCCTGCACTAAATGTTATAGCAGCAATAGTTACAGCGCCTCCTAAAGTATTCATATTTATACCTGAGGTAGATTGTGTGTTATTATTAAAATTTGCAATGTGGGTAGATTGGCTTGGAGACTTTGCTGCTGTCCAATTTGTGCTTGTAAGCCATGCACCACTTGTTGCACCCGTCCAAGTATAAGTTGTTTGCGAGAATGTACTTAACGATAAAAGTATAAAAATAATTTGTATGTAATTTTTTTTCATTTTAAATGGTTTTACTGTTTGGTTGATAAAATTTCGGATAAGGATATAGGTAACAATAAAGCACAAACAAGAATAGTTTGCCTTAATTTTTTTTATTATTTAATAATAGTTTTAGGCGCCTTTATAAATAAATAATTATAATAATTTATAAATTATTTTACTTAGTAATGTTTTTTTAACAAAGGGTTTGAGTGGTACTTAAAATTTAGGGCAGGTAACTAGTACTCGTTTATTGCGTTTGTGTTTTTTTGCAATTTCGTAAACTAAACTTAGCTCGTGAGCGCCCAAGGTATTGTTTATACTCAACTTACTTACCGTTAAATCATAACTGTAACCTATTTTTAGGTTTTTGTTGGGTATTTCTATACCAAGTAATAGGGCAATACTTTCGCGGTTAGCATAGCCAGGTTTGTATTTTTTAAATGGCAAGCCCCTATACCAAATGCCAATATTAATAAGTTGTTTAAAATAATAGGCACCAATATCTAATTGGTCGTATTTTTGTTCGTGGCGGTAATGCACGCTGGCACTAATAAATTCTTCTAATTTTGTTTTACCAGCACCTCGGGCAGTAATAATGTAACGGTAGCCCCCATGCACGCTAATAAATAAGGGTAATGGTTCTATATTGCCCACCATACTTGCGTTGGGTTGGTTAATATGCTTTAAGGCAAAGCCACCCCAGTAGTTGGTAGAGTTAAATAAACCACCTACGCCAACATCTAAATAGCTTATTTTATCAATACTTACAGCGTCTTGCGAAATAGAAGAGCCCGTAATAAATTGGTCGTTAAAAATAAGTTTTGTGTTATCTAATTTTTTTTGAACGTTTATCAATTGTAAGCCTGCTCTGGCCTCGGCAAATTTGCCTACTTTAATACGGTAAGCAAAATTAAAGCCGCTTTGTGTAGTTACTAAGTTGGAAGTGCCAGCTTTATCTTGCAATAAAAAAAAGCCAATACCGCTATTTAGGTTGCTAATGTTATAATCGTAGGTAGCCATGTAGGTGGTATAGGCACGTTTTACACCTGGCCATTGGTTGCGGTAATTAGCGGTAAAACGGTGTTCGTAGGTTAGGCCTGAAAATGCTGGGTTTAGGTATAAAGGGGTGGCGTAAAATTGTGTAAACTGAGGGTCTTGAGCTTTGGCAATAATATAAAAAATAACACACAATAATGTTGTAACGCATTTTTTACCAGTGGCGAAGTAGTTATTTTTAGAGAATTTTATAAATATATTTTTAGTACAAAACACAATTATGTAATTAGTCTAAAGGTACAAAATAATAAAGATATATTTAATTTGTTTTACCTCTCTCTATATCATAAAAAAAGCCGCCCCACAAACACACAAGGAGACGGCTTTTAGTTCTTAGCTATAAGAATTATTTTTTTGCTTTTTTTGTTTTTTCTTCTTCAAATAATTCAACGGAGGCGGCATTGTTCATTGCTATTTTTGTTTGCAATTCTTTAACTTGTTTTTTTAAATCGTAAACTACTTTTTGTAATTCTTCGGTTTCAGATTTAAATACTAAAGGGTAATTGGCAAACATGCCTTCAAATTGTTTTTCAAAATGTTTTTTTACATCCATGCTTAAGTTTAAAGCATCGCCTTTTACTTTGCTAAATTCATCGGTTGCAAATAACTCTGTAAATAATTGCTCATTTACTTTAACCCACTCATTATACATGTCCTGTGCATTTGGCAATTGTGTTAATGCCGTTGGGTTGCTATATTTTTCAGAGTAATCTTTTGCAATTTTTTCAATACTTTTTTGAGTTGTATTTTGTAATTGCATTTGTAACTCAGCTTGTTTAAAGCTATACTCCGCCATTTTATCTAATAAGCTAATGGTGGCTTCAATGTTTTCTTTTTCTTTACCTGGTGTAGTTACTTTTAATAATGGCTCAAAAGTTTTACCAAATACATTGTGTATTTTATCGTAAAATTCTTTTACTGATGCGGTGTTATTATTATTAAATAGTTGAGGAAAATCTTTCGACATTTCTTTTACTTTTTCGAAGTACTCTTTACTTAAACCGTTTTGGTTTGTGAAAAAATGTTGTAATTGTTTCATGCCATTATCATACACTTCTTTAATTGGTGCACCGTTATATACATTACCAAATAATTGCTTAGTAAGGTTGGTATAATGATCAGCAGTAAAGTGGTTTTTAAAAGCATCTAAATTAAATTTACCAGTTTTCATGGCCTCGGCCATTGGTGCAAAAAATTCTTGCATTTTAGCATAGGTTTGGTTGGCTTGAATAAAGTTTGTGAAAATATCTTTATTAAAAGTACCATTCAAATTTTTTGTCATGCTATCGTATGAAGAATTTAAGGTATTCATCCACGTATTATAAACATTGGTATAATTATTATTCATTTGCCCAAAGTTAGCAGTATAATCTTGTGCTGGTTTGCCAAAGTTTGAGTAGCTGTTGTAAATGCTTTGGTTAAAATCGGTTATTTGTTTAGCGTAAGTAGATTGCTGGTTAAACCAATTTTTAAAAAATTCTTGCGGGTTATTACCATTAGTAGAGTTAAACATACTGTCGCTCGATTGTTGCATAGAAGTTAAAATGTTCATTTGCTTATCTAAAAAATCTTTGTAGATAGATTGACCTTCGCTGGTAATTTGACCATTACTAAATGCTGATTGCATTTTTTTAGTTGAATCCATCCAACTGTTTAAAAATTCTGATTGGGTTTCAACCATTTTGTCGATAATTGGGTTTTGTGTCGTTGTTTTCATAGTTTGTTATTTTAGTGTTAAATAATTGTTAATCAGTTCTTTAATTGTAATGTGCTGATTTTCAAAAAATTAGCACTGTTTTTTTAATTCTAGTACAAATATAGTTAATTTATCGTACAAAACAAGGCTTTTGTCGATAAAAAATTGTTAAATTTATTAAAATGTTTACTAAACGATTTAGAAACTACAACTAAATTGCTTTAGAATTATAATTAAGATATAGAAACTACAAAAAATTATAAGTGGTTGCAAATTTAATCAAACCCAGTACACTTTTTGTGTTTGTTTTTCTAAAAATGTTTTTGCGATGGGTTTCTACGGTACGTTCGCTAATAAAAAGGCTTTGGGCAATTTTAACATTATTGTATTCCTTTGCTATTAATTGTATAATTTCGGTTTCGCGTAAAGTTAATTTTGGTTGATTTTCTTCACCCGCTTTCAATTCATTAAGCACATCTTGATTGTAATAATGACCGTTAGTGTGTACTTCGTTTATAGCCTTAATTAACTCTGTTTTATTACAATTTTTTAAAATATAGCCATTAGCACCAGCTTTTTTCATCTCATTTACATAAAAATAACTACCATACATAGATAAGGCTATAATAGCAATATTTTGATTGTGGTTTTTTAATTTAAGGGCTAATTCTATGCCTGTAATTTCGGGCATTTGTATATCAGTTAGCACAATTTGTGGATTTAGTTTTTTTATTTCCTCAAAAGCAATTAAAGGGTTTGTATTACTACCTACAATGTTGATGTTGGGCTCGTTTGTTAATAATAATGATATGCCATCAATTAAAACTTGATGATCATCCACTAAATATATTGTTATTTTTTCCATTAAAAAATTACATTTACACTTATAACTTAATAGTTAAATATGTTAAAGTACACTTATTATTACAATGCAAAATTAACAAAAAAATATATTTTTATATTTTTAGTTAGTATAAGTTTTATAAAAAGTAGGGCGCAAGATACAAGTTACATAAAAAAAATAACAGCGCAAGCCGAAGCTTTACTTTCAAAAAATATTGGTAATGCTTATAATTTATCGTTAAAAGCATATAGCTTAGTAAAAAAATATCCTAATTCAAATTGTTATTTTCAGTCGGTTTTGGTGCTTTCAAAAGTATATTATCAAAAAGATGAACCCGATTCTATCATTAATTTAATTACACCCATTTTAGCACAATTGCCAGTAAATACAAGCAAATATTATGTTGCGGGGTTACACCATAAATTAAGTTCGGCATACATTATGCAGTTAAAATTAGAACTTGGTTTAAAGCATTGTATTTATGCTTTAAAGGATTATGAATTAATAAACGACAGCGTAAATACAGTAAATATTTTAATAAATATTGGTAGCGTTTACCAACAACAGCGTAACTTTATACAAGCCAATAAATACATGCGACAGGCCGAATGTAAAGCCTTGCAATTAAAAAATAAAACAGTATTAGGTAATGTGTACAATACACTGGGCATTTTATATGCCGAAAATGACAAGTTAGACTCTGCCGAAAAGTTTTTTTTATTTTCTACCTCTATTCGCGAAAAATTAAATGATAACACGTCGGTTGTTTGGAATTATAATAATTTAGGAGGGCTGTACGTTTTATTAAAAAAACCAAAACAGGCTATCTTTTACCTAGAAAAAGCGTTAAATAAATTTCAAAATAATAAAAATTATGATGGCGAAACATCTGTGGCTAATAATTTAGGAGAATTATACCTACAAGCCGGTGATAAAAAAAAGGCCTTATTTTACTTTAGTTATTCGCGTAATTTGTATAATAAAACGAATAACCCCGATAATTTAGAAAATTTATACACTAATTTATCAACGTATTACGACCAAATGGGCGATTTAAAAACAGCTTTTAAATACTCCGACTCGTTAATTGTTTTAAAAGATAAGTTGTACGGAAAACGGCTAGACGAAAGTACTGCCGAAATGCAAACAAAATACGAAACCGAAAAAAAAGAAAAAGAAAATTTAGCACTTACCAATAAAAATAATAAAAACGAAATAGAGATTTTAGAAACTAAAAATCAACGTACCATTATTTTTAGCGTATTAGCTCTACTTACGCTCCTATTTATAATTGTATTTATACGCCAAAAAAATAAGCAAAAACAAATTTTAGCCACTGAAAAATTAAAACAAGAAAAAATCAAAATAGAAACTTTTTTCTTAGCACAAGAAAAAGAGCGAGAGCGCATTTCTCAAGATTTACACGATGGCGTAGCACAAACACTGGGCGCAGCTAAACTAAACTTATCGGCCTTAGAAACCATCACCACTAATCCAACCATTTATACAACCACTATTAATTTAATAGATGAAAGTGTAGTGGAAATTAGAAATATTTCGCATAACCTAATGCCTGCTTTGTTGTATAAAAGTGGGTTAACAGATGCCTTACAAGAAATGGCTTTAAAAATAAATTCAGCCAATAAACTAAAAGTAGAAGTTGATTTTGACCAAAGTATTAAACGCTTTAGCAATTTTATTGAAATTAATACCTATAGAATAATACAAGAATGGCTTAATAATGTTATAAAACATGCCAATGCCACCGAAGTAATGATTCAATTAACAAAAGACGAAAAAGAATTAACAATTATGATTGAAGATAATGGTAATGGTTTTGATAAAGCAAAACTAAATCAATCAAAAGGTAATGGGTGGGCCAATATACAATCGCGCTTAACAATTATTAATGGTTTTTTAGAAATTGATAGCACAGCAAAAAAAGGAACAAATTTTTTTATTACCGTGCCACTAATTGCTTAAGTATTTTACTAATCTTCTAAAATACTTATTTTACCCAAGCCATCAATTTGTATGGTGCGGTTGCCTTTGCCCTTTACAGGGATTGTAATATTGGTACTAAATTTTGTTTTATTTTTACTAATACACAATACGCCAAAAGTACCGTTTTCTAATTTTTTGTATTCAGTAGTTGATTGGCGTTGCACATTATCAAAAATGAGTTTATTTTTTCCAACAATTACTGTATCTAATGCTTCAATATAATAGTTGGTCACTCTTACCTTATAATCGTTTTTACAGGCAAAACAAAGTGTAATAATTAAAGTAAAACAGAATAGTTTAAACATTTAAAATTTACGGTTTAATTCACGCTCAACATCACGTTTTTTAATATCATCGCGCTTATCGTATAGTTTTTTTCCTTTGGCTAAAGCAATATTAAGTTTAGCAAAACCTTTATCAGTAATATATAATTTTACGGGTATAATGGTTAAGCCTTGATCTTTAGTTTTTTTTAAAAGTTTATTTAACTCTTGCCTGCTCAATAATAACTTTCGCTCTCTTAGAGCTTCGTGATTGTAAAACGAAGCCTCAGAATACTCCGTAATATGCATATTTTTCACAAACAATTCATTGTTTCTAAAATAGCAATAACTATCTGACAAACCTGCTTTTCCTTCGCGAATAGATTTTATTTCGGTTCCACGAAGTACCAAGCCTGCTGTAAGTTGTTCTAAAAATTGATAATCAAATTTAGCTCGGCGGTTTTCAATATTAATAGTATTACTTAACTTAGGCACGCACAAAGTTACTATAAATATGCAAACTATACAATTAATACCCGCTACACCTAACGATATTAGTACTATTACAACATTAGCCACTAAAATTTGGAACGATTATTATGTGCCAATTATTGGTCAAAATCAAGTAAATTATATGTTAAATTTAATGTATAATGCTAATAGTATAATCGAGCAAATGCAGGTTAAACAACATATTTTTTATTTAATTAAACAAAATAATATTAGTATTGGCTTTGTTTCGGTAAATAAAGTAGAGCATAACGATTGGTTTTTAAATAAATTTTATATTCTTCAAAACACCTCTAGCAAAGGTATAGGTACTCAAGTACTTACTCTTTTAAAACAACACATTAATCCCACTAAAATTACATTAACTGTAAATAGGCAAAATTATAAATCAATAAATTTTTATTTTAAAAATGGTTTTAAAATTAATGCCGTGGCCGATTTTGATATTGGCAATAATTATGTAATGAACGATTTTGTAATGGAATGGATGGCCTAATTTTTCTTAAACATGGGTTGTTAGTATCCTATTTAAAATTTAAAATAACTAGTGCTTAATTCTTATAACTTTAAAAAATGTTTTACCAAGTAAGTAAAGAAGATGAGTACCTATTTAAAGGTAAACGCAAACGTTTGGTAGAAGTACTTAAACTTAAAGGTATTAAAAGTCAAACAGTACTATCTGCGATTGAAAAAATACCACGCCATTTATTTTTTGATAATACTACGGCACGCCCCGCATTGTTAGACCATGCATACAGTGATAAGGCTTTGCCTATTGGCGCTGGACAAACGATATCTCACCCCTATACCGTTGCCTTTCAAACGGAGCAATTAGATATTAAAGCAGGTGAAAAGGTGTTAGAAATTGGCACTGGTTGTGGTTACCAAACCGCTGTGTTAATTGAAGTTGGCGCAAAGGTTTATAGTATAGAGCGACAAAAAACCTTACACGATAAAACCAAACTTTTTTTACCATATATTGGCTACTCAAGTGCTAAACTTGTTTATGGCGATGGCTATAAAGGTTTACCTCAATTTGCTCCTTTTGATAAAATTATAGTTACTGCTGGTGCTCCATACATACCCAACGATTTACTTTTACAATTAAATATAGGTGGTATTATGCTTATACCCATTGGCGAAGGAGATACTCAAGAAATGATTTGGTTACATAAAATTTCGCATAACAGCTTTAATAAGAAGGTGTTAGGTAATTTTAAATTTGTGCCTTTATTACAAAACAAAGCCACAGGCTATTAACATATAAGTGTTAAAAAACGTTTATAGGCTTTGTTTATAAGCAGTTTTATGATTTAACTTTGTACTATAATCAATTAAATTATAAATTATGAAAAAATCAATTGCTTTAGTAGCATTAGCGTTTGGGGTCACCGGCGCATTTGCACAAGATTTAACATCCAAAAAGGGTGAGCCTTTTTTACCAGAGGCTGGAGATTGGGCGGTTGCCATAGATGCAAATCCATTTTTTACCTATGCACAATCTATTTTTGGAAAAACGAATGGTACAGCAGCACCAAGCTGGAATTTTTTTACAAACGCACAAACTATTACTGGTAAGTACTTTGTAGATCCACAAACTGCTTATCGCGGAAGTGTAAGAATTGGCTTTGGTAGCAACACGGTTCGCAATCAAGTTGCCGATCGTTCTGTAGCAGCTGGTTCTCAAACGGTGTTTCCTAACCCCGTAGCTCAAAAAGAAAATTCTTGGAAAAATTCAGGAACTACCATTGGCTTAGCTGTAGGTATTGAAAAACGCAAAGGTAAAACGCGTTTACAAGGTTACTATGGCGCAGATGCTGGCATTTACATTAGCACTGTGAAAGATAAATTTACCTATGGTAATGCTTTAGCTGCAAGTACCACTCCTTCGTTAAACGTTGGTGTTACTGCTGCCGATGATTTTGGCCCAGGAGCTAATAACTATGATGCTGCACCAACTGGTATTCAAGGTGTTTTAGGATCTGCTCGTGCAACCGAAATTAAACAAGGTACTATATTTTCATTTGGCGTACGTGGCTTTATTGGAGCTGAGTATTTTATTTTACCTAAAATGAGTATTGGTGGTGAGTTTGGTTGGGGCTTAGGTTTAACCTCTACTGGCAAATCTAAAACTACTTACGAATCTGTAGGTAATGCATCTAGCCCTACTGTTGGTACTACTGTTATCGAAGGATCAAAACAAAGTGGCTTTACGTTAGATACTGATGGAAAAAACTCTGTTTGGGGTCCAACAGGTTCTTTACGTTTTAACTTATATTTTTAGTAACTAAAAAATTTTCTAATAAAAACCCTTCTCAAGTATTGAGAAGGGTTTTTTGTTTTTATATCAAACAAATTATAACTTTACAAGCTATGGCGGGTAACTCTTTTGGGCAAATTTTTAAACTAACAACCTATGGCGAAAGTCACGGTTCAGCCATTGGCGGAATTATTGATGGATGCCCTGCGGGTTTAAAAATAGATAGTGATTTTATTCAAAAGGAATTAGATAGGCGAAAACCCGGCCAATCGCACATTACCACCCAACGTAAAGAAAGTGATACCGTTGAATTTTTATCTGGTATTTTTGAAGGACTTACAACAGGCACACCTATTGGCTTTATTATAAAAAACCAAAACCAAAAAAGTAGCGATTACCAACATTTAAAAGATAATTATCGCCCTAGCCATGCCGATTTTACCTATCAACAAAAATATGGTGTTAGAGATTATCGTGGTGGTGGACGAAGTAGTGCCCGCGAAACAGCCTGCAGAATTGTAGGCGGAGCTATTGCAAAACTAATTTTAAATACAAAAAACATTAGTATTCATGCCTTTGTAAAACAAGTTGGGCACATTAAATTAAATAAAACTTTTGAAGAGCTTGATTTAAGTAATATAGAAAATACCCTTGTAAGATGTCCTGATGATGAGGTAGCTCAACAAATGATTACATATATCGAACACATAAAAAAACAAGGCAACACCATTGGCGGGATTGTGCAATGCGTTATACAAAATGCCCCCGTTGGTTTAGGCGAACCCGTTTTTGATAAATTACATGCTGTGTTAGGCCATGCTATGTTAAGTATAAACGCCGTAAAAGGCTTTGAAATTGGTAGTGGATTTGATAGTATTAATAAAACAGGAGCAGAACTAAACGATGTATTTGTGCCAACAAACAAACAAATAAATAATAAACATCAAACAACTTATACTAACAATAGTGGGGGCATACAAGGCGGTATTAGTAATGGTATGCCCATTTATTTTAACGTGGCATTTAAACCCGTAGCTACTATTATGCAAAACCAAGCAAGTATTAATACAAAAGGCCAAGCTATTAATTTAGAAGCTAAGGGCAGGCACGACCCCTGTGTATTACCTCGTGCCGTGCCAATTGTAGAAAGTATGGCAGCCTTAGTAATGGTTGATTTTTTGTTATTAAATGCCGTAAATAAGATAGGGACTGTTTAACTTTATTTACACAGTTTAATTACGAGTTAATGCATAGTAATGAGATTTAGAGAAAAAACACTAAACGTTTAGTTATTTAGATTAATTTATTGTAACAAATACCTGCTTCTAGTGCCTCTAAATAACTTATAAATGCTTGGTGCTTTTAAATTATAGCGTATCCCTCCACCAAAACATACGTCAACAATGTTTAATTGTTTTTTGCCATCCGTAAAACCTACACGCATTTTATAATCTAAAAAAAAGCTTACTCTCTTTAAAAATAATTCGTAACCTGTGCCAATATTAACACCTAACCATTGTGTAACGGCTCTTTGGTTGGGTTTATATTTATTTACTAAATTTAAAAAATCGTTTTTACCAGTAAAAAAACCACTAAATGTATTATAACTTATGCCTATTAATGGGTAAAAAATAGCATCCGTATTTTTAAAACGGGCTATAACGTGCATATTAGCCTCAAAAGTACTTGCTTTTATATCATACCAAGTGGGCGCAATATTAATAGGTCTGTAAAAAGTATATTCAAAACTAAACCTAAATATATTACTTCCGCCATAAACTAACGAAGCTTGTAAACCACTGGCATCATTGTTTTCCTTAACATTGCGGTTTAAATATAATACACTTTTGGCGGCTCCAAAGCCTATAGCTAAATTAGTAGTTTTAGCACGTGTTTTTACTGGTTTTACAAGCTTTACTTGGGCAACACCAGAGTTACCACACACTACTAAACATAAAAAATAACAAATAAATTTAACCATTTTACTATATTTGTATAGCTAAGGTACTAAAAAAGGCCCAATAATTGCCTAAACAACCAATTATTAAAAATTTATAGTAATTATTTTTTTGAAAACTAAAAATATTAGCATATATTTGCAACCCAATATTGAAAATTTACTACAATGAAAAAAGAAATACATCCAGAAAACTACAGAATGTGCGTATTTAAAGACATGAGCAATGGTTATACCTTTTTAACGCGCTCTTGTGCCGATACTAAAGAAGTTATTAAACACGAAGATGGTAACGAATACCCTTTAGTGAAGTTAGATATTTCAATGACATCACACCCATTTTATACTGGTAAACAAGTTTTAGTAGATACTGCTGGCCGTGTTGATAAATTCCGCACCCGTTACTCTAAAAAGAAATAATCATATATTTTTTTCTTATAAAAAAAACTGTCAAATTATATTTGACAGTTTTTTTTGTGCCTAACTATGCCATTGTTAAAAATTATGTTTTTTTAATACCAAAAGTGTAAGCTTTAGCATTAAATTTGTTATAATTATTACTATGCAAAAAATTATATTTTTATTAAGTCTTATTTTAATGTCAAACTTTACTTTTTCACAAGAGGATGACGAAACTACTTCAAAATTATGTAACGAAAATATTGATAAAAAAGCTTTAAAATTATATGAAAAAGCCAAAGACAAAAAAAAATACAAAAAGCCCGAACGCATTGAGTTTTTGGTAAAATGCTTAGAAATTGAACCCGATTTTGCCGAAGCAAACCTATACATGGCACAAGAAATGATTGTACGTGCCAAGCTCGAAAACTTATCTTTTAAACCCCTTTTACCTTACTTTTATAAAGCCATTGCCAGCTGTTCGCAAATACATAGCAGCCCATATTATTACATAGGTTTTAGTTATTACGAAGAACTAAAAAACGATAGCGCCATTAAATATTTAAAAAAATTTATTGATTTTAAAGACGACGATATCAAAAAATTTGATAAAGATTATGAAGCCGAAATGTACCAATCTAAAATGATGATAAAATCGGCTAAAAAAGAAAGTTCTTTAAAAAAAGGTGTACCTTTTAATCCAGTAGTTGTAAAAGGGGTTAGTACAGAGCGGGATGAGTACTTAGCCTATATTTCGCCCGATGATGCCAATTGCTTTTATGTGCGCCGTTTGCCCATTAAAGATTTAAATAAAGCTTACGCCAGCGATAAAGAAAAAGAAGTATTTATGGTTAGCAAACGCGATAAAACAGGCCTGTTTAATAGTGGTGCCCCCATGTCATCGCCCTTTAACGAAACCGACGATAACCAGGGCGGTTGCTCCATATCTATTGATAATAAACACTTGTATTTTGCCATGCAACGCCAAGAAGGCGGCCTACAGCCCAATTGCGATATTTATGTGTGCGATAATAGCGATGATACGTGGAGCGATATCAGAAAATTAAGCCCTGCCGTTAACGACCCTAAGTATTGGGATAGCCAACCCACCATTGCCTCTGACGGATTAACACTTTATTTTGCAAGCGATAGACCAGGTGGTTATGGTGGTATTGATTTGTATTTTACAAAAAAAGACCCTAAAACTGGGCTTTGGAGCGCACCACAAAATTTAGGTAAAAATGTAAATACTAAAGGCGATGAAAAAACCCCCTTTATACATAGCGATAGCGAAACCCTTTACTTTAGTAGTAACGGGCATTATGGCTTTGGCGGCTACGATATTTTTTATGTGCGTAAAGATAGTAAAGGCCAGTGGTTAGAACCTGAAAATATTGGCTCGCCTATAAATGGCAGTACCGATGATACAGGCTTTTTTGTAAGCACGGATACTAAAACAGGGTACTTTTTTAGTTTTAACGAAGGTAAAGTAAGTGGTAAAGGCATTGGGCGTTACGATTTATTTAGTTTTGATTTGTACCCCGAAGCTCGCCCACAAGCTGTTGCCTTTATTAAAGGTAGCGTTAAAGATAAGGCAGGCAATGCCGTAAGTGGCGCAGTAGTTGAAATTAAAAATACCCAAACAAAAGAAAAAACAAATGCTTTAGTAGACAGTGTTACTGGCGATTACATGGCAGCAATAAATTTAAAAAATATAGCCGATATTTTAATTAGCACAACCAAAGATAGCATGGCTTTTAGTTCAATAATAGTAAGTACAAAAAATTTAAGTTATAGCCCTATTTATAAACAAGATGTACCTCTTAAAACAATAGCCTTAGAAATTAATAAAGCCACACCGGGGCAAAGTTTTATACTTAATAATATTTATTATAATACCAATAGTGCCGATTTAACTAAAGAAAGTTTGATTGTTTTAGAATCGTTTAGCAATTACTTAAAAGAAAACCCCGATATTAAAATTGAAATACAAGGCCATACCGATAATGTGGGTAACCCTAAAGATAATGAAGCCTTAAGTAGCAACCGTGCTCACTCTATTAAATTTATATTAGAAGAGCTGGGGGTAGATAGTAAACGTATTAAAGCCAAAGGTTTTGGTGCTAGTAAACCCATTGCCCAAAATACTACTGAAGATGGTAGAGCCAAAAACAGACGTACCGAGTTTATGATTGTAGAATAATTATTTTTTTATACGCCTCACTAAATTCGCAATTAAACACGCCTTCTTTTTTAAATACGTTTTAACCTATTGCCTATTTGCAGTTAAATAGTAATTATAAATATTGTTTTTTATATTTGTTTTCCATTAAAATAAATAAAAATGAAAAATACGTTATTCTCTATTTTGTTAGCCAGTGCTACTTTACTAACCGCACAAGATAAAACTACCATTAATTTTAATTTAAAATCGCCTAACCAACCCTTAACAAATAAAGCGGGTAGCCAATATCAATTTACACCACTTAAAGTTTTAGAAAGTACTGCCATACAAAATCAAGGAATGACGGGTACTTGCTGGTCGTTTTCGGGCTTATCTTTTTTTGAAAGCGAATTAATTCGTATGGGAAAAGGTAAAGAATTTAATCTTAGCGAAATGTTTGTGGCACGTAAATCTTACCCTCTAAAAGCCGATAATTATATGCGTATGCATGGTAAAACTAATTTGGGCGAGGGTGGAGGTTTTCCAGACGTGTTGCATGTTATAAAACAATATGGTATGGTGCCCGAAGAAGCTTATACTGGTAAAAAAGATGCCTCGGCTCCTCATAACCATCAATTATTAGAAACAACTATTAAAAATATTTTATTACCTGCCACGCCCGAAGCACAAAAAGTAGATTTTAATTTTTTACACAATACCATTGAAGCCGCTTGTGATGAGTATTTAGGCAAAGTACCCGAAAACTTTACGTATAAAGGTAAATCTTATACTGCAAAAACATATTCAGAAGCAATGGGTATAAATCCTAACGATTATGTGTTTTTAACCTCTTTTACTCATCATCCATTTTATAGCCAATTTGCTTTAGAAGTACCCGATAATTGGAATTGGGAATTAATGTATAACGTACCTTTAAACGAGTTGCAAGAAACCATGAGTAGTGCTATAAACAATGGCTATACGTGGGCTTGGGCTGCCGATGTGAGCGAAAAAGGGTTTATGTATGCCGATGGATTAGCCATAGTAAACGAAATACCCTATTCAAAGATGAGCGATGAACAAAAAAAATTGCAATCCACCCAACCGCAAAAACAATTAACTATTACACAAGAAATGCGCCAAAAAGCATTTGATAATTACGAAACCCAAGACGACCATGGTATGCATGCCATTGGCACCGCTAAAGACCAAAATGGCACCATATATTACATTATTAAAAACAGTTGGGGTACCGACCTTAACCAATGCGATGGTTATTTTTATGCAAGCGAAAGTTATGTGCTTTATAAAACCACAAGCATTATGATTCATAAAAAAGCTTTATCTACTACTTTAGCAAAAAAATTAGGTATTACGTTGTAGATGGCGAACAAATTTTTTTTTAATAGAACAAAAAACACCTTTACATAAACCTATAAACTAAATTTTTATAAAATTTTACTTATAAAATAACCACTTCCCAATTTCTTTCCAACTTGTTTTTTTGCCGTACATTAAAATACCGGTGCGGTAAATTTTACCGGCTAAGTACGTTGTACCAATAAAGGATACAAATAAAATAGAAAGCGATAACAGTAATTCCCATAGTGGCACACCATTTGTAATTCTGCTCATCATCACTATTGGCGATGTAAATGGAATCATAGAGCCCCAAAATACCGTAGCCGAATCGGGGTCTAAAATAGTTTTTGTACTTATAAAATAACCCGCCATTAGCGGCATCATAATGGGTGTTATAAATTGCTGCGAGTCGGCTTCTGAATCTACTGCACTGCCTACAGCCGCCATTATTGAGCTATAAAATAAATAACCACCAATAAAATAAAGTATAAAACAAATAAATACTTCGACAAAATTAATTTTTTCAATTTTACTCAACATATCAAACAGTTCCAACTTATCATCAAACTTTTGCATTTGCTCAAAGTTTACATTCGTGCCATTTTTCTTTACTAATTCTTGTTGCGTATTAAATTTTTCTAATTGTAATTTTGCATCTTTTAAAAATAACGTAGATAGAATTGTAGTAAGCACTAAGGTAATTATACCCATCACTATAAATTGAATAATTCCTAAAATAGCTACTCCAAAAATTTTACCCAACATTAACTCAAATGGTTTTACGCTTGATACTATTACTTCCACAATGCGGTTTGTTTTCTCTTCCATTACGCTTCTAAACACCATCATGCCGTATAATAAAATAAATACAAACATTAAAGCGCCTGTTAAAAAACCAAATAAGCCAAAGCTGCTTTGCTCTTCGGTATTACCTTTATCGTTTACTTTTTCTAATATTAATTTTACATTTGTTTTTGAATTAGAAATTATGGAGGGATCAATATTATTTGCTTTTAATTTGTTTTCATAAATAATGCGTTCCATCTGGTCTTTAATAAATGTTTGAAACGCATAACCTGGCGATTTTTTATAAAATAATTTTGTTGCGCCCGCCCCCCCTTCAATAATATTAGGCGAAATCCATAATAAACACGTAAAATTTTTATTACTAAATTCGGTAATAGCTTTTTCTAATTTATCATTACTAAAAGTAAGTGATACATAATCGTTACCAATTAATTTATCTTGAAATAATTTAGAATCATCAATTACTAAAACTGTTTGGTTTGTTTTTTCTGATTGAGTCATTTTTATCATCATAGCCATAAAACCCGTTATTAAAAGCGGTGCCAAAATGGTCATTACAATAAATGTTTTGTTATATAGTTTAGATTTTAATTCGCGTGTTATTATTAATCCTATTTTGCTCATATGTTCGCAGTTCTTAATTTTTAGTGATTAGTTTTTAATAAAAAGTTTTACTCTGTAAAATTACTTTTTGTTCCTACTACATTTTCGTTATTTCCCTGGCTTACTTGTTGTATAAAAATATCGTTCATACTGGGTATAATTTCGTTAAACGATAATAATTCACACGTTGGCAATACTGCTTGTAATATTTGGCTTGAGGTTACATTTTTTGCAATTTTTAAAGTAAAAAAATGCACATCGTCATCGGTATGTTTTTCTAATATTTCACCGCCTGTCCACAAGGCATTGGTAAAGCCCATTACGTTACCTTTAAACGAAATTTTATAAGTATTTGTTCTAAACGTTTTACGAATTTCTTTTACCGAACCATCTAAAATTTTTTGTGCTTTATTTATCAATGCAATATTATCGCAAAGCTCTTCTACACTTCCCATATTATGGGTTGAGAAAATTACCGTAGCGCCATTTTTACGAAGCTCTAAAATTTCGTTTTTAATAAGTTGCGCGTTAATGGGGTCAAAACCACTAAAAGGCTCGTCTAAAATTATTAATTCGGGTTGGTGCAAAACAGTAACAATAAATTGTACTTTTTGTTGCATGCCTTTGCTTAATTCTTCAATCTTTTTTTTGTACCAGCCTTGCATTTCAAATTTTTCGAACCAAATATTTATACGTTTTTTGGCTTCGGTTTTTTTCATACCTTTTAATTGTGCCAAATATAAAACCTGCTCGCCTACAGGCATTTTTTTGTATAAGCCACGTTCTTCGGGCAAATAGCCAATTTGCGAAATATGTTTTTGATTTAATTTTTCGCCTTTAAATAAAATTTCGCCACTGTCGGGCCCAGTAATTTGATTAATAATACGAATAAGTGAAGTTTTGCCTGCACCATTTGGCCCCAATAATCCAAACACGGCTTTTTCGTTTACAGAAATGGAGACATCGTTTAAGGCAACATGGTTACTGTATTTTTTGGATACATTATTTATTTGAAGAATAGCGCTCATGTATTAATTTTTAACTAATCAAAGGTGTATAAATAAATAGTATTAAACAATACTAATATAAAAAAATTATATATTTTTAGTACAATAAATTATAGTTTGAAACTTTTAATAGTAACACAATATTTTCCACCCGAAGTGGGTGCTCCTCAAAACAGATTGTTTGAGCTGGCAGTGCGTTTACAAAAATTAAATGTAGAAGTTACGATACTAACGGCAATGCCTAATTATCCTCAAATGGAAATTTACGAGGGGTTTAAAAATAAAAAGTATGTGTACGAAGAGATGGAAGGATTAAAAGTACATCGCTCTAAAATTTTTGTATCAAAAAGTAAATCTATTCTTAATCGTTTACGTAATTATTTTTCGTTTGTTATATCAAGTGCCAGGGTTCATAAAAACATAAAAGGAGATTTTGATTTTTTAATGTGCGAAAGTCCACCACTATTTTTGGGTTATAGCGCCATGTATTTAGCCCGCAAAAAAAACGCAAAACTACTATTTAATGTTAGCGATTTATGGCCAGAAAGTGCCGAAAAATTGGGAGTTGTAACTAATAAATGGTTATTAAAGTTAGCCTATAATTTAGAAGATAGATTATACAAAAAATCGGTTTTAGTAACCGGACAAACCCAAGGTATTTGTGCAAATATTAATAAACGCTTCCCTAAAATAAAAACCTATTGGTTACCAAATGGAGTCGATTTACAGTACTATAATCCAAATGAAATTACAGAAACTAATTGGCGACAAAAAAATAATTTTGAAGCTAGTGATTTTATTTTTTTATACGCAGGAATTATAGGAATAGCTCAGGGTTTAGAATTAATTTTAAATGCTGCTAAAAATTTTAAATATAATAATTCTTTAAAATTTGTATTAATGGGTAGTGGACCCGAAAAAGAAAAATTACAACAATTAAAAGCCCAATTAAATTTAGTAAATGTTGTTTTTTTAGAGCCTGTAACAAAAAAAGAAATGCCCTTTGTTTTAAAATCTATTAACGCAGCAATTATTCCGCTTAGAAAATTAGATTTGTTTTTAGGTGCTATCCCTTCTAAAATTTTTGAAAATTTAGCCATGGAAGTGCCAATTTTATTAGGCGTTGATGGCGAAGCGCGTAATTTATTTATTACCCAAGGCAATTGCGGTTTGTTTTTTGAACCCGAAAATGAGACCGATTTAATTGCTAAAATACTAGAAATTACAAATAATAAAAATACGGCTTTGCAACTTGGTAAAAACGGAAGAGTTTTTGTAAATGAGTTTTTTAATAGAGAAAATATTGCTAATGATTTTTATAATGAATTACAAAAAATAATTTAAAGATGCAACTACCCTTAAAACAAAAATTATTTTATTTTTTTCCTACTCTGTTTTGTTTTTGCTTGCCTTTTGGTTCGCTTATACTTTCGGGTATTATTGTTTTATGGTTTGTTACTTCCTTATTTAACATTAATAAGTTTGATTTAAAAAAAGGGCTAAAAAACAAAACCGTATTATTTTTGTTTTTGTTTTTTTTAGTTACCCTAATTAGCGCTTTATTTTCAGCCGATAAAACCTCGGCAGTTTTTGAGGTTGAAAGCAAACTAAGTTTTGTTTTTTTGCCATATTTATTATTTTGTTTTACCATCCCTATTCAAATTATAAAACGCTGTATTGTTTCTTTTGTATCGGGTTGTTTTTTTGCATGCTTGTTTTTAGTTGCTAGAGCTTGTATTTATGCCTTTAATGGGCATCCAGAGTATTTTTTTTACACACAATTTTCAATTTTAATTCATGCTTCTTATTTTTCTATGTACTTAATTTTGGCAGTAGTGTTGGTAATTCTATTTTATAAAAAATGGTTTCAAAATCAAAAAAGTACTGTGTATAGTTCTTATTTTTTTGTTTTGCTATTTGGAGCTACTATTTTTTTATGTGCCAGTAAGTTAGGTTTAATTAGTTTCGTTATTATACTTCCAATTTTATTGATGTATAAATTAAAATCAATTTTAAACTTTAAAAAAAGTATAATTTTAATAATTGGTTTAAGTGTTATTATTATTTTTTCGGTTAAACTATTTCCAACTGCTTTTGAACGTTTACAATCTCTAAGGGCATTAAATATTAATCAACTCAATAAAACATCATCTGAAAGTACGACGGTACGCTTTTTAATTTGGCAACAAGCTTTAGATTTAATTAAACATAATTTTTTAACGGGCGTAGGCGTTGGAAATACTAACGATGCGCTTTACACTGCCTATCAACAAAATGGTTTAACAGGAGCTTTTGAACATAAATTAAATGCACATAATCAGTTTTTACAAACATTTATTGGCTTGGGTATTATTGGTTTTTTAAGCTTGTTTTTAATTACATTTTGGCAAGCAATTAATGCCGTACTACAAAAACAATTTTTACTATTTATTTTTTTGTTACTTATTATTTTAAATTTTTTAGTAGAAAGTATGTTACAAACCGCCACAGGAACTTTATTTTTTGTATTTTTTTATTGCCTGTTTAATGTAACAAAGAAGAAACAATTATTAGATGAATAAAAAAATAATTTTATTTTTTATACTAATTAGTATAATGTGTAAGGCTCAAACTATAAGTGAGTTTGTATGGCCTATTGATGCCCCACAAATAATTACAGGTAATTATGGCGAGTTACGGCCCAATCATTTTCATGCAGGATTAGATTTTAGCACCAACGGAAAAATAAATATGCCTATTTATTGTATTGCTGATGGATTTGTATCGCGCATTAAAATAAGTTCGAGTGGTTACGGTAAGTCGGTTTATATTACACATAAAAATGGCAAAGTAAGTGTATATGGCCATTTAAATGCTTTTTCTAAAAAAATTGCCGAGGTTGTTAAAAAAGAACAATATAAAAAAAAAAATTATGAAGTTGATTTTAAACTTAGTGCTAACGATATAAAATTTACAACAAAAGAGCAGATAGGATTATCGGGAAATTCAGGAAATTCTTCTGGTCCGCATTTGCATTTTGAAATTAGAGACGAGCAAAGCGAAACGCCTTTAAACCCATTAGAGTATTATCAAATTAGCGATAGTATTGCTCCTATAATACAACAAATTGCATTTTATAATTTGGCAGATACAAGTGCCCCAAAGTTTTTAAGTGCTTATAAATTTAAACAAACTAAAAAAGATAGTTTAATTATTTTAAAAGATTCCGTTATTTTAAATCAAGGTATTTTAGGCTTTGCGTATAGCGGTTACGATGTATTTCAACCAAAAGGTAGTCAAAATAATATTTTTTGTGCCAAATTATATTTTGATGGAAAATTAATTTATTCGCATGAGTTAGATGAAATACATTTTGACGACCAACGTTATGTAAACGAATACAGCGAAACTATAGAAAAACAAACGTTTCAAAAATGTTTTTTGCCAACATTGTATCCTAAGGCAATGTATGAAAATTGTAAAAATAAAGGACGTATTTTATTAACCGATACAAATTATCATAACCTTACTTTAACTACAAATGATGAGCAGGGAAATGAACGTGTCATTAAATTTTATTTTAAAACAAAAAAAATAAATTATTATGCTAAACCCACTATTAACAGCGATGTATATGTAAACTGTAATAAAGATTTTTTAATAAGTAAAAATAAGTTACAAATATTTATTCCGGCAAAAACATTGTATTATTCTACGGCTTTAATTTTTGAAAATACCATTGAAAACACAGGCAAATTAATTATTTTACCCAGCGAAGCAAATTTAAAATCAACTTCTATTGTTGGTTTTGAAGTACCCAAAAAATATATAAAAAATAAAACAAAATTAGTTTTAAAAAGTGGTACTTCGGTGCTTAGCCCAATTAATACAAACGATTCGGTATTTTATACTGTGCGTAATTTTGGTTGGTTTCAGTTAGACCAAGATACTCTTGCGCCTAAACTTAAAACACAGTTACCTGAAAATAAACTAAATGCTTTAAAAAAATCAAAATTAATTGTGTTTATTATGACAGATAATTTAAGTGGCATTTACAAATACAATTTATACGCTAATGATAAATGGGTATTAGGCGAATACGATGCTAAATTAGATGTATTAACGTATAATTTTGATGAAGAAACGCCATTAGGCCCAATAAATTTTAGGTTAGAAGTAATGGATAAAGTTGGGAACAATAGTATACTTGAGTATAAATTACCAGCTCATTAATTATTAAATTAGAAGTATTAAAGCCTATTCTATTCATGCAATATAAATTCTGAATCACGTAAAATATCAAGTAAATTATTTAATTCAACAATTTGTTTTTGCGTTAAGGCGCTAAACATTTTTTTAGTAGATTCATCAATATAATCTAAACTTTGTAATAGGTCTAAACCTTGTTTAGAAATTAATAGGTTTACATTTCTTCTATCATTTGGGCAGGTTTTACGTTCTACAAACCCTTTTAAAACTAACTTATCTACAATGCGTGAGGCATCACTCATTCTATCTAACATGCGTTCTTTAATTAGTTTTAAATTACAAATAGTGGGGTGTTGGCCTCTTAAAATGCGTAAAACGTTGTATTGTTGTGTAGTAATATCTACATCTTTTAAAAAATTAGCATAATGGTTGTTTAACCAATGCGTTGTATATAATAAATTTACAGCTAATTTTTGCTGTGGCGATTTAAATTTTTTTTGCTGTATTTCGTCTTCTAATTTCATTATAAAAAAAAGTCCCCACTTTTTTGGTGGGGACTAATATAAAAATAATTCTTAGCTTTTATTTAATTCAATATTCAAATCTAATTTTACTTCCTCGCTTAAAGCAACACCGCCAGCTTCTAATACGGAGTTGTAAGTTAAACCAAAATCTTTACGATTAATAGTACCAGTAACTTTAAAACCGTTTTTTATATTTCCATAAGGATCTTTTACAACTTTAGGTGCACCAATAGCAATTAATTTTACTTTTTTAGTTACGCCATGCATAGTTAAATCGCCTTCTAAAACATAAGCTGTTTTTGTTTTAGCCATTAATTTCATACTTGTACTTTTAAACGTAATTTTTGGATATTTTGCAGCATCAAAAAAATCAGGACTTTTTAAATGACCATCACGTTTCTCATCTTCTGTGTTAATAGAATTTACATCAGCATTAAATTCAATTTTTGCATCGGTAAAATCCATTTCCGTTTTTGAGTCTACGCTTCCTTCGTAAATTTTAAATTTACCTTCTGTTTCGCTTACCATCATGTGGGTTACCGAAAATCCTAATTTAGAATGCGATGCATCTAATTTCCAATTTGTTTGTGCTGTAGCGCTTAACATTACAAATGCCGATGCTACTGTTAATAATAATTTTTTCATATTTATTTGTTTTAATATTGAGCTACAAATATATGTTATAACATCTAATGTTACAACATATATTTGTTAAATTATTGCAAAATTTATGTTAAAATTGTTTTTTTAATCCAAAACTAACTAACGTTTGTTTTATTTCGTTTTTAAATAATACAAAAAATATAGCTCCAAAAACCAATAATTGTAAAGCGTACAGGATAATGTTATAATTTTTAAATATTAAAAACTGAGCTACATTTATAATTACATATATAATTGGAACAATAATTATTTTAAAATAGTTAAATTGGTAAGTAAACACTTTTTTGGTAAAGAGCATACATAAAATAATTTGTAATACTTTAGTAATTAAACCAGCATAAATGGCACCCATTAAACCAAAATGTTTTGCGGCAATAATTGTAATAATAATTTGTACCAAAGCACTAATTCCTAATATTTTAAGCAGTACATATATTTTTTTTGTAAACAAAATGGTACTTAAATAAAAATTAAAAATGCTTCGTAATGCATAACCTGCAGCCAAAATACCAATATATACTTGGCTACGGTAAAAATTAGTATTATTAATTATTAGTTTATAAATAATGGGTATAAACACGCAAAACAATATAAGTTGTATAATATTTATGGCTGTAAATACATTAAAGTATCGGTTGCTTTCTTTTGTTGTGGTGTTTGTTTTTTCTTTTGTCCAGATTTGGTAAAGTTTAGGAAAAATAACGGCCGATAGGCTATTTTGTAAAAACTCAATACCAAAAAAACATTTTAATACTAAATCATAGGCGTTTAAATCGGCATTGGCAATGTATGATTGTAAAATATACCTATCTATTTGGCCTAATATCCACCAGCAAATAACATAAAATACATAAGGCGTACAAAACTGAACTAAATCTTTTATAAATGTTTTTTCAAAAATAAAATTACCTTGTTTTATAAAAATATAATGGGCTAATAGAAAAATAATTACGCCTGAAAGTAAGCGCCCATATATAGGGCCAATAATAGTGTTAGGAAAAGCATACATACCTGCTACCGAAATAACAATGGTGGCTATAAAATTTATAAAATTTACTATTAAAAAAAGTTTAGCTTTTTTTAAATAAATTAAACCAATGGTACTAGCTTTAAAGTACGAGTTAAAAAAAGCCGTTAGTACTGAGTAAAAGCCGTAAGGCCAAAACTGCATTTGTAAATCAGTACGGTATATTTTACCAAATAAATAATTACCAAATAAAGCTGTAAATAAAAGCAGTACAAAGCCTATTGCTAATAATAGAATAGAAATAGTGCCAATAAATTTTTTTTGCTTTTGGGGTTCTTCATGTAGTTGTGTGTATTTAATGCCAAAATACGATTCGATAGAAAATGAAAATAGTATTTGAAACAACAACGATATGCTTATGTAAAAAGCAACTTGCGTGTAATTTACATCGCTTAAGTAATTGGTATAAAAAGGGAGTAGAATAATACTTGCCACCATTGGCAAAGCACCACCCAAAGTAAAAATTAGCGATGATTTTAAAAACGATTTACTAATCACAGCGTTTATTATTTCTTTTTAATCTGTTCAATTTCTACTTTTAAACTGCGGAGCATATTCATTATACTTCCTAAGTTCAGTTCTTCATCGTTGTATTGGTTCATATTAATACAACAAGTGTATTCCCAAAGTTCTAACACATCTTCGGTTTTAACTTTATAGGGTTTGTATAATTTATTATCGCTATGTAATTCTAATTCTCTTTTAGTAGCATTCATAATGCGTTTGTAAGATAAACCATCTTCTTTAGTAACTACCACGTAGGTTTTACCCAGTTTCATATCTTCAAAACGCTCTAAATATTTACCTATAATAAAGCTACCTTCTTTTATGGGTGGCATACTATCGCCTTTTATTGGAAAAGCCCTGTGCTTACCAGTAGGTAAAAAGGGTAGTTTCATTTTTGGTAAACGCTCAATATATTCAGGGTCAGAGTAGCCACGTAAATAACCAGCGTGCGCTTTAAGGGGTATAAGTTCTACCATATCGTTTCCATCTTGATCTAAAAGTATTGGAAACAGAATACGGTTTTTACCCACTTTCATTAAGCCGTCTAAATTTGTTTTGGTTAAATCGCCACGTATTAAAGCATCAACAGCTATATGAAAATATTCTGATAGCCTAATTAATAAATCAATAGGAGGTTCGTTACGAGCCTCTTCGTATCCGCCAATACGCGAACGGGTTACTTTTAAATCGTCGGCTAACTGTTCTTGCGACAAGCCTTTTAGCTGACGTAAAAATCTAATATTTGATGATATTTTGCTCATTACTATAATTTATAGTTTAAAATTACTATTAATTATAGTTTATTGCAAATTTATTTTTAATAACAATTATTTTAAGCAGTATTTAACATAGTTTTACAAAAATTACTTAAAATACTATATTCGTTAATTATTTGGGCAATTAACCTTTTACAACTTACCCGAAACATCTTCCCAATTTTTCATTTCGGCATCTAAGCGCACTTTTAATTTATTATAATTATCAAAAAAAGTTGTATCGTTTACTAATTTTTCGTACTCCGTTGGATTTGCTAATTTACTGTCGCAAGTTTTTAATTCTAACTCTAATTTTTCAATCGTTTCTTCAATTTTTTTTAATTTATTTTGAAGTTGTTTTTTTTCGGCATCGTTGGCAATTAATTCTGGCTTTGGTATTGAAATTTTACTAATTTCTTTTACTTCGGCTTTACTGCCAGTTTTATCTAAATCTAATTCGTTTAACCGCTCTACCTTACGTATTTGCATAAATTCTTCAATGTCGCACAGATATTCTTTTACGTGGCCATCTCTAAATTCAAACAAGCGGTTACAAATGCCTTTCATAAAATCCCTGTCGTGGCTTACCATTACTACAGTTCCTTCATAATCTATTAAGGCCTTTTTTAAAATATCTTTTGAGCGTATATCCAAGTGATTGGTAGGCTCATCCATTAATAATAAATTATAGGGTTCTAATAACAGTTTGCAAAGGGCTAATCGTCCGCGTTCTCCTCCACTTAATACCTGTACTTTTTTATCAATATCATCGCCTCTAAATAAAAACGAACCTAATAAACCACGTACTTGTTTACGTACTTCACCCACAGCAGCTTCATCAATGGTTTCAAATACTGTTTTTTTAGGGTCTAATTTTTCTTCTTGGTCTTGTTCAAAATAACCCATTAATACACTATGCCCTAATTGTATTAATCCTTCGTGCTCTACTTTTTTGGCAATCATTTTCATCATGGTACTTTTTCCTTCGCCGTTACGCCCTACCAATCCTATTTTTTCGCCTTTAGTAATAATAAATGTGGCATCTTCAAAAATACGTTTTTCACCATATACTTTACCCGCATCTTCAACGGTTATTACAATTTTACCACTGTGCGCTGGCGCCGGAAATCTAAAATTCATGCTGACATTATCGGCATCGTCCACTTCTACGCGCTCCATTTTATCTAATTTTTTTATAAGCGATTGTGCCATTGCCGATTTGCTGGCTTTTGCTCTAAACTTATCAATTAAATATTCTGTTTGGTCAATTACTTTTTGTTGATTTTTAGCGGCGTTTTCCTGTTGTTCTTTTCGCTCTTGTCTTAAAACCAAATAGCGAGAATAATTAGTTTTATAATCGTAAATTTTTTGGTTAGATATTTCAATTGTGCGATTGGTAACGGCATCTAAAAATGTTTTATCGTGGCTAATAAGCATCACCGCACCAGGAAAGGTTTCCATAAATTCTTCCAGCCACATAATAGCTTCAATATCTAAGTGATTGGTAGGCTCATCTAACAATAAAATATCGGGTTTTTGTAGTAATATTTTTGCTAATTCAATACGCATTCGCCAGCCACCACTAAATTCGGCTGTTTGGCGGTCAAAATCTTTTCGGCTAAAACCTAAGCCTTTTAATATTTTTTCAATGTCTTCGTTTCTATTGCCAGCGCCAAGCATATCCAAGCGTGTATATACATCGGTTTGCTCTTCAATTAATTTCATATAGTTATCGCTTTCGTAATCGGTGCGAGTTTCTATTTGATTATTAATTTCTTCAATACGTACCTCTAATTGTTTGATTTCTTGGTAAGCACTTTCTGTTTCTTCAAACACCGTTCGTCCGTGTTGGTGAATCATATCCTGCGGTAAATAACCTAAGGTGCATGATTTAGGCATGGCTATTTCGCCTTTGCTAGCGTTTTGTTCGCCAGCCAATATTTTTAACAGTGTACTTTTACCCGCGCCATTTTTGCCCGCTAAGCCAATTCTATCTTTTGGGTTAATTAAAAAAGATATGTTATCAAACAAATTGTAGCCACCAAAACTCACTGTAACACCGTTTACCGAAATCATTTTTTGTAAAATTTAAGTGGCGAAGTTACGTTTTTAATGTGTAATTAACGAATGATTTGTGTGGATTAAATTACTAAAAGCTGTAACTTTATAAAAAAATTAATGTCTTTCAATCTCATATCAGAATTTACACCCACTGGCGACCAACCCGAAGCCATTAAACAACTGGTTGCGGGTATAAAAGCAAATACCAAACATCAAGTATTATTAGGAGTTACAGGCTCGGGTAAAACATTTACGGCGGCAAATGTTATTCAACAAATAAATAAACCTACGTTAATATTAAGTCATAATAAAACCTTGGCAGCTCAGTTATACCAAGAGTTTAAACAGTTTTTTCCAGAAAATGCAGTAGAGTATTTTGTAAGTTATTACGATTATTATCAGCCCGAAGCCTATTTGCCAACTACTGGCACCTATATTGAAAAAGATTTGGCCATTAACGATGAAATTGAAAAACTACGTTTAAGCACTACATCTTCCTTATTATCAGGGCGCCGAGATGTAATTGTAGTAAGTTCTGTAAGTTGTATTTATGGTATGGGTAACCCTAGCGATTTTAAAGCAAATATTATCAATATACAGGTTGGACAATTAATTTCGCGTAACAAATTATTGCATCAGTTTGTACAATCTTTATACTCTCGTACTACGGGCGATTTTACACGTGGTACGTTCAGAGTAAAAGGCGATACGGTGGATATTCATTTATCCTATACCGATTATTGTGTACGTATTAGTTTTTTTGGCGATGAAATTGAAAGTATTGAAACCTTTGATAGCGCTAATAATTATGTTTTAAATAAATTTGAAGCCTTTACCATTTATCCTGCTAATATATTTGTAACTGCCCCAGATACTATGCAAAAAGCTATGTTTTTTATTGAAGAGGATATGAAAAAGCAAGTTGAATTTTTTAAACAACAAGATAAGGTATTAGAGGCAAAACGCATAGAAGAGCGAGTAAATTACGATTTAGAAATGATGCGAGAGTTAGGATATTGTAGCGGCATTGAAAATTATTCGCGCTACTTTGATGGCAGAAATGCTGGCACACGCCCTTTTTGTTTGTTAGATTATTTTGCCGACGATTTTTTAATGATGATTGATGAGAGCCACGTGACATTACCGCAAGTGCGTGCTATGTTTGGAGGCGATTTAAGCCGTAAACAAAATTTGGTGGAGTATGGTTTTCGTTTACCATCAGCACTAGATAATCGTCCGCTTAAATTTGAAGAATTTTATTCAATGCTAAACCAAGTAATATATATAAGTGCTACCCCAGCTCAGTTTGAATTACAAGAAGCAGAAGGTATTGTGGTAGAACAACTCATTCGCCCAACAGGTATTTTAGATCCTATTATTGAAGTACGCCCTTGCAACAATCAAATAGATGATTTGTTAGATGAAATACATAAAGTGGCGGCAAAAGACGAACGCATTTTAGTAACAACTCTTACCAAACGTATGGCAGAGGAGTTAACTAAATATCTTATAAAATTAAATGTACGTTGCCGTTACATTCACAGTGAAGTGGATACTTTAGAGCGCGTTGAAATTTTACGTCAGTTACGCATTGGTATGTTTGATGTGTTAATTGGTATTAATTTATTGCGGGAAGGATTAGATTTACCCGAAGTAAGTTTAGTTGCAATTTTAGATGCCGATAAAGAAGGTTTTTTACGTAACATAACTAGCTTAGTACAAACGGTGGGCAGGGCTGCGCGTAATGTAAACGGACGTGTAATTATGTATGCCGATAAAATGACAGATAGCATGAAACATACTATTGATGAAACCGAACGCCGCCGTAAAAAACAAATAGAACATAATTATAAATTTAATATTACACCAGTGCAAGCGGGTAAAAAAGCAAACGCACAACCTATGAGTGGCACAACGGTTACCATTGGTGGTAAATTAGTAAAAGTGTACGAAGATCCTTTATTAGTAAGTATGGCTGCCGAATCTGAAGTGGAATATAAAAGTACCGAAGATTTAAAAAAGCAAATAGGTAAAGTAAAATCGGCAATGATGCGTGCTGCCAAAGAAATGAATTTTATGGAAGCCGCTAAGTTACGTGATGAAATGTATGCCTTAGAGAAGAAGTTAATTGAAATGAGCTAATGCTAGCTTAATCACAAAAAATATGTATTTTTAAATTAAGTTATATAAACTATTTTAAATTAAACTTTATGCAAAAATTAATTTTACCTTTTGTTTTTATATTTTTTATTTTTGGTCTCAAAACAACCAATGCACAAATACCCACTATAAAAAAAAATGTAGCAGTCATTGCAAAAATTAATGGTGTAAATTTTAGTTGCGAGCCAGCGGCTAAAGCCATTAATTATTTATCAAAAGGTATAAAAGGCTTTATTGAAAAACCTTTTTTTCAGTTTAATTTTATTTCAAGTACAGATGAACGTAATTTGTTAATACAAATTATTAATGTAAATGAGGGAGTAGGGGCTTATAACTCAAAACAAATTGAAGCAAACTATGCTACCTTATTAAATGCTAAAGAAGAAGATTTTTATGGCCACGATACCAAAACATTCAGTAAAACTGAATTTGTTTTAGAAATTACAGCGTGGGAAAAAATTAGTGATACAAAGGCAAAAATTAGTGGTAAGTTTTCGGGTAAATTAAATTCGGCTTCTAATTCTAGCTTAGCACCAATTATAATTGAAGGTGGCGAGTTTAAAAATATTACAATTGATATATTGCTCACCCAAGGCGATATTAAAGAAATGAGTAAGTAAATTATTCTCATTTTGTACAGGCTCAAAAAAATACTAGTTTATTTTAAAAAAAATTATGTCTTAGATGTTAGGGCATTAGCTTTAATGCGTATTGCCATTGGCTTAATTGTAATTACCGATTTAATAATTAGAGCGAGCGATTTAACCGCTCATTATACCAACGAGGGTATGTGGAGTACAGAGGTAATTAAAAATTTTGGTTACAACACAGGTTACTGGAGTTTACATGCTTTAAGTGGTAATTATTGGTGGATAGTATTTTTATTTGCTATTCATTTTATATTTGCCATTTTTTTAATAGTAGGTTATAAAACTAAATTAAGTACGCTTATCGTTTGGTTGTTGTTAATTTCGTTACATAATCGTAATTTATTTATATTGCAAAGTGGCGATGATTTATTGCGCTTGCTTTTATTTTGGGGCTTATTTTTACCTTGGGCTAATTGCTATTCTATTGATTGTAAAAAAACCTATACCTTTAAAAAACAATTTACAGTTGCTAATTTGGGTTACTTATTATTAATTGCTTCGGTATATTTTTTTACTGTTCATTTAAAAACGAGTACTGAGTGGCATGCCGAAGGCAGCGCTATTTATTATGCTTTAAGTTTAGAGCAAATGCGTTTATCCCCCTTTGGCGATTGGTTGTATAAATACCCGGCATTAATGCAAGTACTCACTTGGTTTGTTTTTTATACAGAGTTATCCATTCCATTTTTAATTTTAATACCCACAAAAAAAGGGTATTTACGTTTAATAGCAGTTATTTTAATTACACTATTGCACGTTGGTATTGGCTTAACATTATATGTTGGTTTGTTTAATGCCATAAGTATTGCTTTGGCAATTGGCTTATTGCCATGTTTTATAATAAATAAATGGCAAACTAAATTAAGTTTTTTTAAAATAAAATATACTATTTTTTGCAGACAACCATTTTTAAAGTTTGGTAAAACAAAACAAATAGTATTAAATTATGTTGCTGCTATAGTTATTGTACTTTGTTTAATTTTAAATTTAAGTTCGGTAAAATGGTTTAATTATGAGTTACGAAGCGAGTTGTATTACCCCATCAATATATTGCGCTTAAATCAATATTGGGGTATGTTTTCTCCTAACGTATTAAAAAAAGATGGTTGGTTTGTATATTATGGAATTGATTCTGCTGGGAGGCAATGGGATGTATGTAAAAACCAAGATTATGTAGATTTTACAAAGCCCAAGCACATTGTAAATATGTATAAAAACGATCGTTGGCGCAAGTTGGCCGAAAATATGCAAAGTGCTAATTACACATTTTTACACCCACTTTATGGAAAATATATTTTAAAACAATGGAATAAAAAACATCCTAACAAAAAAATAGTTACCTTAAATTTATATTTTATGAGTAAACAAAATTTACCAAATTATAAAACTACAGATATTCAAAAAAACTTATATAGCGTTTGCATTGATAATTAATTTCCATCAAATAGTATCATACCTAAAACATTTTGTTACCGCAAAACGTAGAGGGCATGCTGTGCATTCGCCATTTGCATTTCAATTGTGCGAAGAAGTATTTTATAACACACATGCATTTTATGATTTTGAAGCATTAAATACAACACGAATTAATTTATTAAAAAATAAAACAAAATTACAAATACAAGATTTTGGAGCTGGTTCTAAAACTTTTAAAACAAATATCCGACGTGTAAATAAAATAGCAAAACATGGTGTTAGCACGGCATTACAATCGCAATTATTTTATAAGTTAATTAATTATTTAAATTGCAAAGTAAGTGTTGAGCTAGGTACTAGTATTGGTTTAAACACCCTGTATTTAGCCCTGGCTAATAAAAATGGCATGGTGCATACATTTGAAGGAAGTGAACAACTTTACGATTTTGCAAAAAAATTAGCAGTACAAAATACCTGTAACAATATTAATTTTATAAATGCCAAATTTGATGAGGCACTTCCTCGTTTTTTTGAAGAGCATCCTGCAGTTGATTTTTTTTATATTGATGGTAATCATACTTACCAAGCAACTATAAATTATTTTAATTTAGCTTTAAAATATAAAACTAATCATAGCGTTTTTGTGTTCGACGATATTTATTGGAGTCCGCAAATGACCGATGCTTGGGAAGAAATTAAAAAAAATAAACAGGTTACACTAACCATTGATACGTTTTATTTTGGTCTAGTATTTTTTAAATCCGAGTTTAAAGAAAAAGTAGATTTAAAATTTTTTCTTTACCAATAAATAACCACAATGAAAGTCTTTAAATTAGTAAACACCATTAATAATTTATCTGCGTTTGAAGAAGGAACTATACCTGAACTAACGCATATAAATGTTAGCCATTTTTTTGTACAAACTAGTATTGAAGAATATCAACGTCATGCACATCCAGCGCCTCGTTATCAATTTGTTGTTACGCTTAAAGGTAAGCTTAGATTCACTGTTAGTGATGGCTCCTCATTTATTATCGAACCGGGCATTATTCTTATTGCAAAAGACCTTGCTGGCGAAGGCCATACCTGGGAATTAATAGAAGGTAATGAATGGCACAGAATGTATATTGTTTTACCATTAGATGCACCCGATTATTTTAAACTAAACTAAAATTTAAACGGGCTCTTAAAATAAATTAGTTAAGGCGTAATTTTTATACCTCCTACAAATACATTATAACGGTAATTAAACAATTGTACGTTTTCTCGTTTAAATTCCAACTGATACAATACGTATAGTGTTAGGTGTTTGCTCACTAAAAAATTAGCTAAGGCACCATATCTATATTTAGTTAAGTCCGAAGAGTTATTTACTAAATAGCCATTATCTTCAATAATATTATTTTTGTTATTAACTAAGTAGGTTACTTTTAAAGAAATACGTTTTGTAGGTTGAATATATAAAAATGGCGCTAAGGATAAGTTATTAGTAGAATAATTATCAATTGTGTGTACGTATGCTGAGACACCAAAAACTAATTTACTATTTCCAAAAACAGAATATGAGGCAAAACCATTATGAATGTATTGCGTAACACTATTCATATTTGAGAAGATGGTACCTACTCCTAAAGCAATCTTCTTAATAGTTTTTTGAACCATAAAAGAGCCCACAAAATAATTTGAAAGTGTACTAGTTGTATTATTAAATGGTGGGCGAGGGGGGGAGTTTCCCATATTATTGTTATTAGTTGGCCCTTGAAGCATCACATCTTTAGTACTTTTAATATGCACCCAATGAAAGGATGGAGAAATTAACCAATTATTTTTTATGGGAATAGCAGCTTTTAAATAATACTGAGGCTGACTTATGGTTACAAGAAAAGTTTGTTGATTAAAATAGGTGAAGGAATGAAATAATGAAAATGAATTTTTAATGGAGTGATGAAGGCCTAATTGAAAATAAATAGGGCTATTAAAATAATTAGTGCCATCTTTTGTTGCATTATTGTAATAGGTAGCGCTATCACTTCTTTTAGTGCCCGCTTCAAACATAAAAAAGTTAAGAGATGATTGTTTATCTGTGCCTATTTTTTCTGAAAGCGTTTTACTAAATTGTTTACTTAATAGTCTTGCTTCTTCATTTCTTCCATTAAAGAGGTAGCAATAATATAAATATTCTAAGGCTAAATCATCTGATGAATTATATGTTAAGGCTTTTCTAAAATATCCTTCGGCAAGACTATAATTTTTTTTCTCATAATAAGCTATGCCAACCCGCATTTGCATATAAAAATAAGTGTAACCGTTTTTAATAGCTTTTTTGCCATAGTTAATTAATTCATTCCAATTTTTATCTTGGTACAATTGATAGCTTTTTTGCTCAACAGTAGTGGAGCTGATAGTATCTTGTGATTTACTTTCGTAAATACTACATACAAAAAAAAGTATAATTATATATTTTTTCACACTTATTAAACGTAATAGTTATTATTAAACAAAAGTAACAATAAACCAGTTTTTTTAAAGATTATAGTGTTAAAATAATAAAAAATAAAAGGTATTTAAAAGCTTTGGCTATAGCCAATGTATGGTATTAGTATAGTTTTAAGATTTAGTTTAAAACTATTATTAAAATTATTTAAAATGGTGTAACACCCAAATGTCCAACTACTTTCTTTATCGTTTACTAATTTTAAACCTAAGCCGCCAAAAGCCGTTTGTGATTCGGGGAAATACCAAACCTCACCGTTAATAGTTAGCATGCTTGAAATACGGCTGCAATAGTCGAAATTAGCATAATATAAATTTAAATAATCTTGTGTTGTATTTGTAAAAAAAGTACCATTTAAACCTAAAATACCTCCAGCTAAAGTAAAATTATTATTTGTAGTGCCTTGTGTGAAATTTATTTTTGCACCATAACCCAAAAAGTAGTCGCTAGGCTTTTGCCCAAGAATATTACCCATACCAAATATATTACCTCCTAAGTAACCGTTTTCAGATACCTTAAAGGCACATTTTATACCCAAACTATAAGGACAAATAAATAGCGCATTGGCTGTTATAGCCACATTTTCATTTATGGGAATGTTAAAGTTTTCTATAGCGCCCCAATGGTATGTGGTAGTAACGGTTTGTGGTTCATACAAAAAACTACTAGACGCTAGCATATAATAATCACAATGGTCGTTTGGTTCATAAAACTCAACACCCTTTGAACCTCGTTTTATAGTTGATAAAGATTTTATAGTTTTTATTTCTGATTTAAAAATTTGTGTTTTTACATTCGTATTTCGGTTGGTAAGGGTAATACTGTATTCAGTTTCTTCTTCTATAAAACCAATGTACTTAATATCTATTTTTGTGGTAACGACATAGTTAACATCCTTTAAATACATAGGCTTAAAGGTACTATCGTTTTGTGCTTTACAAATTATAAAACAAAAAATTAAACTTACAATTAATGTAATTTTTTTATACATGTTGTTTTTTAGTTGCTTTTAAAAAGCGAATATTAGTATTTATATCTTTTAATAAAACTACTGTGCTAAACTCTTTACTTTTTTCTGCATAACTTTTTACATCGTTTGCGGTAAGGTTATTTAATTCAAAATATAATATTCCATTCGTATTTAAATATGTTTTACAGATATCAATAATTTTTTTATAAAATATAATAGGGTCGTTTCCTTCTACAAATAGCGCCAAATGTGGCTCATTATCTATAACATTTTTATGTAAGGTGTTTTTTTCGTTTATTTTAATGTAAGGTGGGTTACTTACAATTACATTTACTTTTTGTGTAAAAGTTGTATTAAAATTAGTTGGGTTTAATATGTCTGTTTTAAAAAAATGAATGGTGCAGTTATTTTGGATGGCGTTTTTTGTAGCTACTTTTAAAGCACTGTTACTAATATCACAAGCAAATACGTCTGCAGCAGGTCTGTTTTTTTTTATAGAAATTGGAATGCAGCCACTACCAGTACCAATATCTAATAATGAAGTTAGTGAAGCATTTTCTTTTAAAATTAAATCTACTAACTCTTCTGTTTCGGGTCTGGGAATCAAAACCGACGCATCTACCATAAATTGTAAGTTATAAAACCAAGCGTGTTTTAAAATATACTGAATGGGAATGTTTTTTTTTAAATTCTTACAGCAATTATATAACTTTAATAAATCACTTTGATTAATGTTATTATTTAAATGACTAGTAACCTGTGTTTTATTATAATTTAAATAATAATGGCATGCAGTTTCAAAAAGTGCTTTTATTTCTGATACATCGTATATAGTACTTAATTGATTGTAAAAAAAACTTAAACTATCTTTTAGTTTATTGCTGGCAACCTGCATAATTACTTATTTTTTATCAATTTAAATACGTTTGTGCCAGTATTGCTTTGTATTTTTACGAACAGTAAGCCATGTGTATTTACATAAAAATTATCGGCATTAAATTCGTAATTATTCCCTTTAAAGGTATCGTTATATATTAATTTACCATCTATGGCATACACGGTAATTGTTTTTAAAACATCGCTTTCAAAATTTAATTGTACTTTATTTGTAAATGGGTTAGGGTAATAATTTACAACTTGGCTTGATGTTATAGCGTTAATACCTGTTGGTATACTACAAAGCATAGCCGCCTTTCCATCTAATTTACCATAGCCCCAACGAAAATTAGGTAGGCTATTAGTAGTGTAGGTATCGCTGTATGCACAATTAATAATTGCATTTTTAACTTGCAAGCTAGTAGCAGTTGGATTTTTTTGCAAATACAAAGCGGCTAAACCTGCCACTACTGGCGATGCTGCCGAAGTGCCACCACCCGCCACATGAAAACTACCTTGTGCTATAGTTTGTGGTTGGCTTGCTATTAATGCAGTTTGCGTGCTTATTACCAGCGCACTAAAAATTTCGGCACCAGTAGCCGAAATGTCGGGTTTTATTTTATTATCGCGGGTGGGACCAATGCTACTATTGGGCGCTAGGTTATTTACAATTTCGGTTGGATAAAATGTAGTAGAGTTTTGTAAGGTATTGTTTACATCGTAATAATAATTTAAGTTAACGTAATTAGCAACGGTGGTTACATCATCTAAACATTGAAAGCTTGAAACAATACTGCTATTAGTATTAGGTAGTGCATATTTTGTAATTTTTGGATACTGTGTAGCTGTTGGTAAACCCGACGATACAAAATCAAAATTCCAAGCATCGTGTATGCCCACTCCTTTACTTTCTATTCGCCACAAAAGGCCAGTAGTATCAGCAACTATTTGTACAAATAATTCGTAAACGCCATAGGTGTTAATACTAGCCGATGTTTTTACAATACCAATTCTATTGTTATTGTATTTTAAAGTATCGGTTTTTAAACTGCTTAAACCATAATTATAATTTTTAAAACCAATACTACCTAAGTTAAAAAAGTTGGTGCGATTGGCGCCAATATTTAGTTGTACATTTTTTATATTATTAGTATCGGCATAGCACCAATAAGATAAATTGCTTGAAGTATTTTGTATCCACGTAAAACTGGTATCACCAATGGGCGGTTGCGTTTTAACATGAAATTTATAGGTACCCGCATTACCAGCAGCAGCTACCATTACACGACCAGGTATATTTTTTACCATGCCTTCAATGAGTTTGGCTTCTAAATCTGTACCATCATGGCTACCGTAATAATCGCCCACGCTGGCATTAATAACGCAGGGTTTACCTAATAAGGTGGCTTTGCTGTAAATATAATTTACAGCATCGGCAATGGTGGGGCCAAATTTATTAAAATCTAAAGCTACTACTACGATATCGGCTTTGGGTGCACAGCCTTCGTGGGTGCCATTTGCCAAGCCATTACCTGCTGCAATGCCACTTACATGGGTGCCATGCCCATAGTATGGTAAATCGTTATGGGTGCAAACACTTGCGTTTATTTGCGCTGCCGTCCACTCAATACCATAATTATAGGGAGCCGGCACGCTAGAGCCTGAAATGGGTACTTGATCCCACAAAAATTTTATACGGGTGTTACCAAAGCTATCTTTAAAATCGGGGTGGTTAAAATCAATACCCGAATCTATAATTCCAATTAATACTCCTGTGCCATCGTAAGCCTGCGTTAAAGGTGCAGTGCCTATTTTTACAGGTTTAATGCGGTTTTTAACCACCATGGTATCGTTCATTAATTTTTTAGTATTATTAATAAACTCGGCATACCAAATAATATTGTTTTGTATAAGGTTTGCTACTACATTTAATGGGCAGGTAATAGATGCTATATTGCCTACAAAATAATTAAGTTGGTAATTGTATGTTTTTTGAAACGCTATTAATTTAGTAGCATTGCCTTTTACTAATAAGCTATGTACTACCGTTTGGTTATTTTTATTACTTAACATTACCTTAAGTAAATTGTTGCTAGTGCTTATTTGTGCTGTACTTAGTTTAACTAACCAAATAAATAATAAACAATAAATTAGGCGCATATTATAAGTTTTATATTAATTAAAGTTACTAAAAACTTTAATATAAATTAATAAAACAAAAAAACCTTTATATGTTAATTGTTTATGCTATTAGTAACAGTTGGCAAGTGCAATTAGTTAGAACACTATGTATAGCATCCAACCTATTATATAAACAAGTCCAATACTAAAAATAATTCGGCCGTGTAAGCGAGTAGGTTCTGTATAATTATATACTTTTTGTCCGTTTGGTAATGTTTTTTTAAATGTTGCTAAATGCCAGCCAATAAATACACCTATTATACCGCTAATTAACGAAAAAAGATAGCCAAGCATGGTCCATAACTTATCTGCACTTTCTGGCTTAGCAAGTTCGTTTATTCTTTCTTGTTTTAATTCGATTAATTGTTGGGTTGAGAAAATTATACCTTTTTTTTCAAGAATTTTTTTAGTAATTAAATAATCTTCTTTACTCCATTCATCAGGTTTTTTAATAATTTCTATTAATTCTTCCTCAGTAAAATCAAATAAATAATGGGTATTATCATGGTCTTTTATATTATCAGCAGCTATATTCTCTAATAATACATTTACTTTTTCAAAGTCTGTTTCTTTCAGTTTAACTTCCTTTTCTATTTGTGTATTAGCGCCAAAAGTTAAATCTACGGCAAAGGAGTTATCTACAACTTCAAATTCAATACCATTATTTTTTAATAATTCAATTAAATCAGACGCTGCTTCAGTGGAAGAAAATCTTTGAAATGTAGAAAAGCTATTCATAAATATTAAAACGTTTTGCATTTGACGAAGCAGAAGATTTGAAAATCGTTAAACTATCTGCTAACATAAAACTTAATTAAAAGTACAAAAATTTTGTATTTGCTTTTTGTTTTTACTTTCACTTTTCCTTTTTATTGTATTCCTTTGTTACTGAAATCTGTCTGTCAATTCCCATAAATTTTCATTGGATAGTTTTTTTACTTAAATGACGCATGCAAACCTTTCTCCAACTTTGTATTAGTCTTTGCACTAATTACACATTTGTTTGCTAAAAGGTTTAATCATAAATTTGCAGGCATTAAAATAAAAATATTAACATGAAAACAATATTAATTACGGGTAGTACAAGTGGCATAGGTTTGGGCATAGCCCACGAGTTTGCAAAAACAAAACAATACAATATTGTTTTTAATGGTTTAGAGCCTAACGGACAAGAAATAGCCGATGGCGTAGCCAAAGATTTTGGCATTGCCACTATGTACAGTAACGCTAATATGCTTATGCCCGAAGAGTTACGCAAAATGGTAAACGATGCCATTGCTAAATTTGGTGCTATTGATGTGTTAATTAATAATGCCGGCATACAACATGTATCGCCTATCGAAGATTTTCCGGACGATAAATGGAATGCCATTATTGGTATTAACCTCACATCAGCTTTTTATTTAAGTAAAGCCGTTTGGAAGGGAATGAAAGAACGTAAGTTTGGACGAATTATAAACATAGCATCAGCACACGGCTTGGTAGCTAGCGAATTTAAAAGTGCCTATGTGGCAAGTAAACACGGCATTGTTGGTTTTACTAAAACCTTAGGTTTAGAGGGTGCCCCTTTTAACATTACCTGTAATGCTATTTGCCCAGGTTATGTAAAAACACCTTTGGTAGATAAACAAATTGCCGACCAAGCTAAAGTACATAACATGAGCGAGGCTGATGTAATTAATAAAGTAATGCTTTTAAAACAAGCCGTAAAAGAGTTTGTACCTGTAGAAATATTAGGACAAATGGCTTTGTTATTAGCATCTGATGGAGCAAGTACAATTACCGGAACCGCCTTACCAATTGATGGTGGTTGGAATGCGCAATAATTTAAAAGTAGCATTAAAAAAAATAGAGACTCATAAAACTGAAGCAAGGCTTCAGTTAGCTACAGTAAACTATATATTTATTTATTAGTGTTAAACAAAAACCTATGTAACTATGTGGTTAAAAAAATAAAATACTTTTTGTTTACTCATTTAAATATAAACACACTTAAAACCTAAATACATGGAAAAATTAGACGCTTTTAAACAACAAATAAATACAGGTTATAACGCCACAGGTAATGCCATTACTATTGGTGTAGCCATGCTAGATGGGCAACCACAAAAAGAGGCCTTAGTAAAACTACCACTAAAAACATTAAACAGGCATGGTTTAATTGCAGGCGCAACAGGTACTGGTAAAACAGTAACCCTACAAGTAATTGCCGAAAGTATGTGTGTCGCTGGAATACCCGTTTTGTTAATGGATTTAAAAGGCGATTTAAGTGGTATTGCAAAGGCAGGTCTTAGCAATGCTAAAATTGAAGAACGTCACAAGCTAATTGGCATACCGTTTTTACCAAAAGGCACCAGTGCTGAGTTTATGACCTTGAGTAAAGAGCAAGGCGTAAAATTACGCGCTACTGTTTTAGAATTTGGTCCCGTGTTGTTTTCAAAAATATTAGAGTTAAACGACACGCAGAGTGGGGTTGTGGCCATGCTATTTAAGTATGCCGACGATAACCAATTACCACTTTTAGATTTAAAAGATTTTAAAGCCCTATTAAGATATAGTACCGAAGATGGAAAAGAAAAAATACAAAAAGAATACGGTAATTTAAGTACCGCAACCACCTCTACCATTTTGCGTAAAATTATTGAGTTAGAAAGCCAAGGCGCTGAACAATTTTTTGGCGAAAAAAGTTTCGAAGTTTCTGATTTAATTCGCACCGATAGTAATGGTTGTGGCATCGCTTCTATTATTCGTTTAACGGATATACAAGATAAGCCAAAATTATTTTCAACATTTATGTTAAGTTTATTAGCCGAAATTTATGCGTCTTTTCCAGAGGCGGGCGATTTAGAAAAACCTAAATTGTGTATTTTTATTGACGAAGCACATTTAATATTTAACGAAGCCTCAAAAGCCTTGTTAGATCAAATAGAATCAATTATTAAATTAATTAGAAGCAAGGGTGTAGGTATTTATTTTATTACACAAAACCCCTATGATGTGCCCGATGCTATTTTAGCACAGTTGGGTTTAAAAGTGCAACATGCCTTGCGCGCCTTTACCGAAAAAGATAGAAAAGCAATTAAAAAAACAGCCGAAAATTATCCTATATCTGAGTTTTATAAAACCGACGAATTATTAACTAGCTTGGGTATTGGGCAAGCGTTAATTACTGCCTTAAACGAAAAAGGTGTGCCAACCCCATTAGCAGCAGTACATTTAAAAGCCCCAAGTAGCAGAATTGGCGTGTTAAGTCCGCAAGAATTAACGGAACTAATTGCCGCCAGTAGTTTAGTAGCAAAGTATAATCAAGATATTGATAGAGAAAGTGCTTACGAAATTTTAAATGCAAAAATAAAAACAGCTACCGATAACCAAGAAGAAGCAGAGCCAGAAAAACCTAAGAAAAAAGAAAAAGAAGAAAAATCGTTTGTACAAAAAGCTTCCGAAAATACCATGGTAAGGCAAGTTGGCCGTACCGTATTTAAAGAAGTAGCGCGAGGTTTGTTAGGTGCATTAGGTCTTGGTGGTAAAAAGAAAGGCAGTTGGTTTTAAATCTATTTGTAATTTATATATCTTTAATTCACCTATCCAGTACTATGTGTGCAATTACCAATATATAAAGGAATAATAAGTATGGAACAAACAATAAAAATTCTAATATACATACACGCTTTTTTAGGCGGCTTGGGTTTAATATTTGGAATGATGAGTATTCTGGTTAAAAAAGGCGGTATAAATCACAAAAAAGCAGGAAAAATATTTTCGTATGCAATGGTTATCAGTTCTTTAATTTCTCTTTTTGTTGCAAGAATGCCAAATCACGAAAATTTATTTTTATTTTTAATTGGTATTTTTACAATTTATATGGTTTTTTCAGGCAATAGAGCATTAACACTAAAAAGTAAACTTAAATTAAAGGCAGATACTATTGATAAATTAATTTCTGGAATAATGTTAGTAGCCTCTATAGTGATGATTGTAATTGGAATTTACGGAATGGTAAATAAAATAGATAAAAGCATTTTGTATATTTTCTTTGGTGGATTAGGTGGGTTTATGGCATTAAAAGACTTTCAAACGTTTAAAGCTTTTACAGAAAATAAAAATGCTTGGATAAGAAATCATATAGGAAGAATGATTGGAGCATTAATTGCTTCAGTTACAGCTTTTATGGTTGCGGGACTTCATATTGGATCCTTACTGGTATGGATAACACCCACACTAATAGGAACTGGGTATATAATTTATTGGACAAAAAAAATTAAAACAGTATAAATACCTTATTTTTGTGAAAGGCTAAAAACAATTACAAATGCATACAAATCCTTATTTAGATTTAAGATTATGTTAGCTGAATGTAGCATTAATTGCAAGACCAACATAATCTAAACAGAAGAAATAACTAATTTTAATATTATGCCATTAAAAAACGACATAAAAAAAGGACTAGAAATTTTAACTCCATTTTTAACTACACACGATTTTGAACTTGACGGTTTTTTAAGTGGGAAAGATTTGGAAGAGGACTTTGCAATAGTTTCCTTTAAAAATGAACGAAAACAATTTATTATCGATTATCGTTTCTCTATCGGGCAAGCTCTTTATAAATTTGACAACTCAATAATAAGCCATCCTTTTTATATAAATCAACTCGGCTTTGAAAATAAAAAATGGCATAAGGACTTTTTATCTGACCAAAGACTTGAGGGGTTTAAGCAAATTCTTCACGACTTTGAATTTGTAGTTGACGATTTTTTTAGAGGCGAATGTAATAAATTAAAAGAGTTTGCAGAGCTTGAAAAGACTGTTACTTCAGAACTTGACCGAAATATTCTTATTGAAAGGACTATCCGTTTTGATAAGATTGCAATTGAAAAAGCAAGACAAAAATTTAGAATTAAAGCGTTCAAAATATGTTTAGACACATATAGTTTGGTAGAAAACGTAAATTTACTTTTAGACCTTGACAAGAAAATAATCGAATATTGTAAACGAAACCTCTAACACAAAAAATAACTGTTGCTAACAGTGATTTTGCAAAACTAGCTGTTCAGTTCCACACACACTATACTTATAGTTTTGTGTGTTGGCAATAGTATTACTAATCCTTCGGTTTCGCATACAAGCTAATTCTCCTATTTAATCATATTTTCGCTTCCTACACAAATAGTACTCCCGACTTCTGACCAGCGACTAAAGACTCTTGACTAAAAATTACTGACTAATTACATACTACTTATAAAACTCTACCACCGTTTGCGAATCGGAAGAAATAGTAAACTTTTTTTCAATAGTATAAATACTTCCTTTTAATGATTTAGAGCGCCAAGTGGCCACATAATTACCAGGCTGTAAATAATAAGTTTGTATGGTTTGGTTAGTTAAGTTAGTCACCCAATGTAATTTATTGTTTTTTACATTTAAAATACAGCCATCACCCGCCTCTAAGCATTTTACTTGTAACATACCTGCATTAGGTATTTCTATTATTTTGGTTTGTAATTGTTCTACTTTATTATCGTTTACACTAATACGTGGTAAGGTTAATATTTCAATATCGTAAGTGCCAACAATGTATTTTTCGGTAACGTTTAGCATTTGCACATTTAAGGTATTGCCTTCATTTTGTTTTCTAATGATGTACTTTACTTTTTCGTTGTAATTATAAACTCCTTCGGGGCGCTTTACCATTAAAAAACCTTGGGGCGCATCTATGGGTATTTGCGTGTGTTTTCCAACGTTTAATTTTATTTCGTTACTTTCTACGGGCGGTATAGTGTGTGCTATTACTTTATAGGTGGGGTAATCATCAATATATAATGTATCAGGGTTGCTTTTATAATTTAAAGTATGAATGTAATTGTACTTATATTCTTTTTTAGCAACATCATAAAAACTTAAGTTTACGTTTGTTTCGTTAGGTTTCGACGCTAAATCTAACAAATTAACCTGTGCACTGGTTTTGTTTAATTTTTGTTGTTGTATAATGGTGGCAATGTTGGTAAATGTATTTTGGTTATCGTAATCATAATACGTTCCTACACATTCAAACATTTTTATTTGTTCGGGTGTTAAGCCAATGCCAATAATAAAGGGTTTAAATACAATACCTTTTTCCATTAATTTTTGTCGAGCTTTACAAGGGTCGCCACCGCACTCTTCAATACCATCGGTAATTATTATTACAATATTATGAGATTTATTATCAATAAAATCGTTGGCTGCTTCGGTAAGCGAATGTTCTATAGGCGTTATACCAGTGGGTTTAGCTTCTTTTACTTTTTGTTTTATAATCGCTAAATTGTTATTAGAAAATGGGACGACCAACTTACTGTCTTTACAATTGCCTGGTGGGTATTGAACGGTGTGCCCATACATGCGCAAAGCAAATTGGATGGTTTTATCTTTGCTAAGGCTATCAATAAATTTATAAAATAAATTTTTAGCGCCTTCCATACGTGTTATGTCTTTGTAAATGGCTTTCATGCTATTACTAGCATCAAATACAAATAACACACGGGTTAGTTTAACAGTTTTTTTTGTTTGAGCAAAACTGTTTACGCTTATAGTAAAATAAAGTATAAAAAATAGATAACGCATTTAAGCCATTAAAGTAATAAATACAACGCTTTAAAATGGGTATAATACAAAATGTTATAAACGATACAGTTTTAATTTAAAATGGTAAAACTAATCTATTTCAATATCGTATTTATTTAAAAGCCCTGCTAAACCTGCACTTGCAAACTTTGTTTTTTTTACTTGATTTAGCTCTAAATCAATGCTGTAATTTATGGCGCTTGTAAAATTGGTTTTTTGTAATATGCTGTTGTTAAAAGTAGCGCGTGTTAAATCGCAAGTATCAAAATAAATAGCACTTAAATCAGCGTTAGAAAAATCTACTTCCTCTAAATTACAATTTTTAAATGTTGTTTTTGTTAGGTTTAGTTCGTAAAAAGAAGATAGTTTTAAGGTGCAATTTTCAAATTGTATAGAAAATAAAAAATCGTTACAAGTATTAAATTGTACACCTAATAATTTGCAATCTTTTATTAAACAATTGCTAAAGGCTGTTTTGGTAAGCACTACCAAACTTAAATCACACGCAATAAATGTGCAGTCAAAAAATTTTATGGCAGAAATATCGCCACTTAAAAAATTACAATTTGTAAAGGTGCAGTGTTCGTAATCACCTTTTGTTAAATTGGTTTTTGTAAAATCTGTTTTATAAATTACTTTCTCTTCTATGTAATTTTTCATTATTTAATTATAAAGAAACATGTAAATACAAATTACTAAAACTTAGCAATTACGCCTCTTAAACCCATATCTACCACGGTTTCGTTAGCGCTTGGGTCAAATAAGCCGTCAGATGCACCAACTTCTTTCCACTCAAAACTTTTGTTAGTACTTAACGATACTGTAATAATAATATCTTGAGTTTCGCTGCCCGTAATTATTAATGGTTGATTGGTAGCAGCAAGGGTATTATAAAACTTACCAGTAACTAAACAACTACCCGCTGGTATTGGCGATAAAGGATTGGGGTTAACCACCGTAGTGCCAGCTGATTGCCCATCGGCAAAAAAATCGGTACTAAATACTTTGCCATACAATCCCCAATAACCTTGTAAATGGTTGCCGGCACCACCGCCCGCAGTGGGTGTCATGACTGCGCTTTTCATTTTATACTTGGTTACATAAGTATTAAAACCAACAAACGATGCAATTGTACCATCAATTACACCAGCTGAAGTAGTTTTAATTTTAATATCATAATTTTGATACGCTAACGAAATACGAATCCATTTATAACTGCCCGCTGCTATTTGGTTTAAAGGAATAGATAAAAATACATCACCCTCTTTACTTACTATTGATTTGCAAAATACAATGGCATTGCTACCACCACAAGTTGTTTCTTCGGCACGATATAATACTGCACCAGCACCAACTTGGGTTGAATCGCCTTTTGCTAACTCTACATAATGTGCACTCATACCATTAAAACGAGGCGATTGTGCGGCATTGCCCGCAGCTACTACGGTGGGTTGCCCAAAACTATTTAAGCGAGTTTGGGTGCTATCAAACTTAAATTTAAAAATAAGTTTTGGCCCAGTGGCTGTACTTGTATAAACTGTATCTGGAAAATTACAAGTAGGGCAGGTATTAGTTGTGCCTGTGGTTGAAGGTACAGGTTGCTCAGTGGCTGTGCTTTTCTTTTTACACGAAATAAACGCCATTAAAAGTACACTTGCTATTATAATATTCTTCATTTTTAATTAATTTTGATATAAAGATATAAAATTATGCGATTAGTTATTCAACGCGTTTTAAATGCTAGTGTTAAAATTAATAACGAATTAGTTTCGGCTATTGATAGAGGCTTGTTAGTGCTTTTAGGGATTGAAGAAGAAGATACCGAAACCGATGTTTTATACCTTACTCAAAAATTAATGGCCTTGCGAATTTTTTCGGATGAAGATGAAAAAATGAATTTAGATGTAAAGCAAGTTAATGGCTGTGTTTTAATTGTAAGTCAGTTTACTTTATTTGCCGATACTAAAAAAGGCAATCGGCCTTCGTTTACAAAAGCCGCTAAACCCAATATAGCTATTCCGTTATATGAAAAATTCATCTATGAAACTGAAAAATTATTACAAAAACCTTGCAAAACTGGTAAGTTTGGGGCAGATATGAAAGTGGAGTTAATTAACGATGGGCCCGTAACTATTATTTTAGATAGTAAAACAAACCTCAAACAAATTGAATAATAAAATTTATTTATATCTTTAACTTATTTTTACACTTAAATTTAAAACCTAGTGCAACCAAAAATATTATTAGAAAAACAGCAATTTGATGTGACCTTAAAACGTCTTTGCCACCAGTTAATTGAAGTTCATAACGATTTTAATAATTCTGTTATTATTGGTTTACAACCGCGGGGCATATTTTTAGCCAATCGTATTAAAAACGAATTACAAACAATTTTAAAAGTAAAAAAAATAAATTGCGGCGCTTTAGATATTACTTTTTACCGCGATGATTTTAGAAAAAAAGAATTAATACCCAACAAAACTAATATTGATTTTAGTATTGAAGATAAAAATGTGATTTTAGTAGATGATGTTTTATTTACGGGGCGCACCATTAGGGCTGGTTTAGATGCGATGTTAGCCTTTGGTAGGCCAAGCGACGTTGAGTTATTGGTATTAGTAGATAGACGTTTTGCTCGCCACGTGCCAATACAGGCTAAATATGTAGGTATTACCATTGATAGTATTGAAACTCAAAACGTAAAAGTAGAGTGGAAAGAAGAAGATGGAAAAGATAAAATTACCTTATTAAATTAAGTAATCATCTAAAAGATGAATTAAAAATTTCTTTAAAATTTTATACCAATAGTTGCGGCAATCATACTGTTTTTATAATTTATTTTTGAGTTACTATTTAAGGTTGTAAATAAGTAATAATACTCGGTAGTATAAGTGCCTGCCCATGTTAAATCTAAATAATAATTACTTTGGCTTTTAAAACCAATACCTATACTTGGTGTATGCCTCACTAACTTGCCTGAAAACGTATTGCCATAAGGGCTTCCTTGCATGTTATAACCTAATCTAATAAATACGGGTTTTACATTAAACTCGGTGCCCACTCTTAGGTTTTGCCCATATTTATATTGGTTTTTTATAATGGCATTTACACCATCAAAAATACCAGTTATTGTGCTAGATATACTTGCAGTACTATAATTTACTAATTCATAATCTACCCCAATAACGGCCAATTTTTTTACAACATAAGCTGCGCTTAAACTTATACGGCCAGGTGTTGTTATTTTATAATTAAATGTGCCGTTATTTTTTGGGTCTCTTGAAGTAATTGGTTTTTTAATATCCGCATCCCAAGTTGTGGTTAATTCGTTATAATACACATCAGTTAAGTTATAAACTGTTGGCGAGTGGTAATAAGCCCCTATGCGCAAGCTTTCGCCAACGCGAACTACGCCTCCAATTTTTATATTGTAACCTTTACCTGTAGTTTTAAAATATTCGATATAGGTTAAGCTATTAAAACCTAGTTTATCGGTGTACACAAAAGGTAAGGGAGTAGTGTAAGTACTCGTAAAAGTATTCGCTGATGTCATAGTAACTCGCATACTATCTTTATCATCTATTTCGCTATGGGTGGTGGTTGATGAATATTCAACTTTTGGTAAACCTAAACTTACACCAAAATAAAATTGGTCTTTATAGGCATAAGCATAGCTAAAGTTTACATCTTTTACTTTGCCCGAAGTCAGTATTTCGCGTGATTGTTTTACAGTTCTATTAACATCTAAAAACGAAAAAAATGCAGCTTTGGTTGAATCATAATCTAATAAATAAGTATTATAACCTAGGCGTTCATAGTTACTATTTGTACCTTGAAGTGTTTTGGCTTGTATGGCCAAATTCAACATGTCTTTTGCTATTGAGTTTTGGTTGGTGTAACTTACCATTTTGGTATCGTTACTATAATTTTGCATTTGTGTAGAAGAAAATGCTAGTATATATCTGCTCTGAGCATCATTTTTTGTTACCCACGCTTTTGCTATACCAAAATTATTAAAAGCAAAGTTGCCACTTACTACTGTGTTTGATTTATTATTGATTACTGCTGTATTATTACTTGTTCTTAAAGCACCACTATAGGCAATATCTCCTTTTCTAAACAAACCTAAGCCAGCAGGATTGTATGCTCCACAGGTTAAATCGGCACCAATTGCACCAAAAGCACCACCCATAGATACAAAGCGAGAGGTGCCATTTACACCATTACGCGAATAGCGAATAGCATCAATATCGTTTTGCGAATAGAAAGGCAGCGAAATTAAAATGAAACCAATGATGATTGTGTAACGAAACATAACTATTAATGTAAAAGGGAAAATGTAAAAGAGGAAATAGTAAAGGTGTTGTATGTAATTATACATTTTCCATCTGCCCTTTTCCCTCTATCATGCATATTATCTAGGTCTTCCGCTACCGCCACTATCACCACCACCACCGCGTGGACTCGACTCAGTGTTGCCAGTATTTCCACCCGAATTACTTGGAAAATTATTCCAACCTGAGTTAGAGTTATTTCTTTCAGTGCTATTAGTGTTATTGGTATTGTTATTTTCTATACCACTAATTTTTCCACCACCAGTATTACTTCTTGGGGTAGAATTTGAATTGCCATTTGGCGTTGTGTTTGTAGGTTCGTTAGTAGAGGTTGAATTGTTATTGTTAAAAATACCATTCCAAAAACCACCACTTTTTGGGGTATTGGTTGTATTATTATTTTGCTGATTATTATTATCGTTTTGCAAAGTTGCATTACGCCCTGGGTTTGTATTGCTGTTTGATGGGTTATTAAACGTTGAAGTATTAGTGTTTACGTTTATTTGCTCTTGGTTTATTTTTTTAGGTTGAGCAACTTCAGTAAAACGTGGGGTTGATTCTTGTTTTTGTATAACTTCATTAAAAAATTGTGTACGAGCGTTATATTGTAAATCTTCCGGTACTACCATTCCTGCAGTTGTGTTTCTGCCACCATTGCCTCCACCATGGCTACCTCTCGGCCCATTGTACATAGTTGCGTAACTACTATTTGGATCGTGCCCATTAAAATAGCCCCAACCACTACTGTTTGAGCTGCCGTAATACCCATTACCATACCCATAATTATTACCATAGCTATTATAACCATATGGGTTGTAGCTACTATAACCTCCGTAATTATTGCCATAGCTATTGTAGCCATATGGGTTATAACTTCCATAATTATTGTAACCACTATTACCATAAGGGTTATAACTTCCATAATTATTATAACCATTACTATATCCTAAACTCATACTTAAACCATTGCTATAATTGTTGTATTGATTGCTTGGCATGCAATTATAACTATTATAAATACTACTACCATACATAGTAGGGTTTTGATTGTAGTAGTAAGAATTTGTATAATAATTATCATAATAACCAGCGCCACTTATGGGTTTATTAAAACGGCGCACACGCGATGCGTATTGGTAATCGTAATAATCATCTTGATTATAATTAGGGTCTTTATACAATGGATTAGCATCGTCTTTTGCTTTTTGGGCAAAACGTTCTTGTTCTTTCTTTTGCTTATCCTCAGTTTCTTTTTTAACACGCTCTTCGTATGCTAATCTTGCTAAACGTTTATCTTCAGATGGGTTTGTATATACATCATCGCTATAAGACGATAGTTGCGAAGTTTTACACGCACTAAAAAACAAACTTGTAAAGGCTAAAATAATTACTAAATTTTTCATAATTAATCTTATATTAAGTTAAATTAATAACGGAGATTATATGTAAATTTACGAAATTTGATTTGAATAATTTCTAATTTTAACATATATATTATCGCAGTTTTTTAATATTAACACATTTTATGAGTAAAGTAATTACACCACAACAACAAGATTATAGTAAATGGTATAACGATATTGTAATACAAGCAGATATGGCCGATCATAGTGCCGTACGTGGCTGTATGGTAATTAAACCTACGGGTTATGCTATTTGGGAAAAAATGCAACAAACATTAGATAAAATGTTTAAAGATACTGGGCACGTTAATGCTTATTTTCCATTGTTTATACCAAAAAGTTTATTTGAAGCCGAAGAAAAAAATGCCGAAGGTTTTGCTAAAGAGTGTGCAGTAGTTACACATTACCGTTTAAAAACAGATCCTCAAAATCCGGGTAAATTAATTGTTGACCCTGAAGCAAAATTAGAAGAAGAATTAATTGTACGCCCAACCAGCGAAGCTATTATTTGGAATACTTACAAGGGTTGGATAGAAAGTTACCGCGATTTACCACTATTAATCAATCAATGGGCAAATGTAGTGCGCTGGGAAATGCGTACTCGTTTATTTTTGCGCACTGCCGAATTTTTATGGCAAGAAGGCCACACGGCTCATGCTACAAAAGATGAAGCCATTGCTGAAACAAGACAAATGTTAGAGGTATATGCCGATTTTGCTGAAAACTGGATGGCAATGCCCGTAATTAAAGGTGTAAAAACCGCTAACGAACGTTTTGCTGGTGCTGATGATACATATACTATTGAAGCACTAATGCAAGATGGAAAAGCTTTACAAGCGGGTACATCACACTTTTTAGGACAAAATTTTGCCAAAGCTTTTGATGTAAAATTTGCAAATAAAGAAGGTAAGTTAGATTACGTGTGGGCCACAAGTTGGGGCGTTAGTACCCGTTTAATGGGGGCTTTAATTATGAGTCATAGCGATAATATGGGCTTGGTTATTCCACCAAAATTAGCACCTACACAGGTTGTAATTGTACCTATTTATAAAGGCGAAGAAGGTTTGGCAAAAGTGAGTGAAGTGGCAAATGTAATTAAACAAAAATTACAACAAAAAAATATTTCGGTAAAGTACGATAATAGAGATAGCCAACGTCCAGGTTTTAAATTTGCCGAACACGAATTAAAAGGTATACCAATTCGTATTGCTATTGGCGAAAGAGATTTAGAAAATGGAACCATTGAAATTGCACGAAGAGATTTATTAAGTAAACAAGTTATTAAGATTGAAGAAGTAGAAAATTACGTTTCAACATTATTAGAAGATATACAAACAAACCTTTTTAATAAAGCCTTAGAGCGTAGAAATAACCTAACAACCAAAGTAAATACTTACGAAGAATTTAAAAAAGTGCTAGACGAAAAAACAGGTTTTGTAATGGCACATTGGGACGGTACACCTGAAACGGAAGAAAAAATAAAACAAGAAACTAAAGCTACCATTCGTTGTATCCCTCTAAATAATGAGCAAGAAGAAGGCGTTTGTATTTATAGTGGTAAACCAAGCACACAACGCGTAGTATTTGCAAGGGCGTATTAATTTTAAAAATTATGAGTGAACAAGAAATAAAACAAAAAGAAACTATTTTAAAATTATTATCTATTAAATCGGTAATGAAACAAGATGTGTTTAGCAACACCGTTTCTGTTTTTAATGATTTTAAAGAAATACTTAAACAAAAAGCCGATCAACTTTCTACCGAAATTTCGAATATAGATAAGCGTGTTACCATTAATTATAAAGATGTTACGCCACAAAGTGTGCAACTAAAAGTGGCTGGCGATATGTTAGATTTTTACATGCACACCAATGTATTTGAATTTGAACGTAGCCACCCAATGTTTAAAAGTGGTTATATAAAAAATAATAACTTAAACTCTTATTGTGGTATTATAAACGTTTATAATTTTTTGGCCGATTCTTTTAAATACAACCGTTTAAACGATATGGGCGAATTAATTGCTCGTATTTTTATTAATCGCGAAAAACGATTTTTTATTGAAACTAAAACCCAATTAGGGTATAAATACGCAAATTATAGTACACAAGAAATTACTAAAGAACAAATGATTGATATTGTAAACGAACTTATTATTTACTCTGTTACGTTTGATTTATTTACGCCACCTTTTGATGCTATTAAACAAGTAAGCGTTATGGAAATTCAAGAAAAATCAAATAGTAATGCCTTAAGAACTGGAAAACGACTAGGTTATAGCGGTTCGGCAGGAACAAACAATTCATTTGAAGACGAAATAAATTTGTAATAAAAATATATTAAATGACAACAAAAGATAACTTAGCTTCAAAACAACAAGTTGAAGAATTTTATAATACCTATAAAGAAAAACAAAAAAAAATAGGTGTAAACATTAGGCACCGTACTATTTTAAAAAATCTTAAAGCAATTGGTTTGCAACCTAATTCTAACGTATTAGAAGTGGGATGTGGCATTGGTACTGTTAGTGGACTAATATTAAAAAACATACCAAATGGTAAATTTGTAGGTGTAGATATTAGTGCTGAAAGTATTGAAATGGCAAATAAATTATATTCTAATTTTAAAAATGCCCAATTTATTACTAATGATATGAGCACTTTTACACATACTATAAAATTTGATTTTGTAGTGTTACCAGATGTTTTAGAACATATACCCCTTGAACAGCACAACAATTTGTTTAAAGTAATTAGCCAAGTATGTACTCAAAATGCTACTATTTTAATTAATATTCCTGAGCCCAATTGCTTAAATTGGATTCGTAAAAATGCGCCTGAAAAATTGCAAATAATAGATCAATCTTTAAGTATGCAAGATATTTTAAATAATTGTTATCCGTATGGTTTTAAATTATTTTCAATGCACTCGTATGGTTTACAATATGAGCAAAACGAATACACAAGTATTGTTTTAAAAAATAATATGGAACACAAAACATACAATCTAAAAAGCAAAATAACTTTGGGAACTGAAAATTTATGGAGTAAAATTTAAGTTTAATGTTTTAGTTTATTTAATTAAACCTAATTACATTTTTTTTAGTAATCTTATCAATATTATTCGTAAATTTATGCTGCAAGTTGGTCTATCGCTGTTAATTAATTTTTTCAGAGGAAAGTCCGGGCAACATAGGGCAACCCGCCATTTGAAAAAGTGGGTGTATAGCACAAAATGCCATACAACAGAAAGTGCCACAGAGACAAGGTAGCCTTTAGTAATAAGGGTGATAGTGAAAATGTGAGGTAAGAGCTCACAAATTTAGTTAGTGATAATTAAATTTGGTAAACCTCGGGTGTTGAAAGGCCAAATAGGTTGTAGTAATTAAGGCGGCTCGCTTTATTTCAATTTATTGAAAGCTACAATGGGTAGGTCGCAAAGATAAATGATAGATATATTTTATTGAGAGATAAAATGAAACAGAACCCGGCTTACAAACTTGCAAAAAAATAGATGGATGGACGTAGATTGATAATTTAAAACAATAACTATTAACTGCTCGCTCTATTAATGATTAAGCGCTTACTCATATTTTTAATATTACTTAGTCCTTTACTAAAAAAAGCACAATGTCCTCAAGTATATGATTACTTGGGAGTACTATCTTCTAGCCCTTATTGGATTAGTTGTACAGGTACCGTTAGCCCATATTTATTAAATTTCCAGTCTAATAGTAGTTGGGGTGCATACACTATTAATTGGGGCGATGCTTCTCCTAATCAAGTGGGCGCAAGCTATACAGCCAATAGTATTATTACACATAACTATGCTGCTATTGTGGATACGCATGTGGTTACCCTTATTATTCCCTCGCTAAATTGTACCTTAACAGGCGTTGTTGTTCAAGAAAAACCTGTAAATGCGTCTATACAAATACCTCTTGGTGGTGTAACGCAAATATGTGCTCCTAAGGCTATTTCATTCATTAATTCAAGTACCGATGTTAGCCAAACTACCCACTTTCAATGGGATTTTGGTGATGGTTCGCCTTTGGTAAATTTTAATTACACAAACGTTGGGGCTACTGTAACTCACACATATAATAAAGGCACTGTAAATTGTCAAACGCAAGTTACCTTAAAAGCTTGGAATTATTGTAGCCAAGGTAACACTACTATTGCTACGTATAATCCAATTCAGGTTTATGATATTGATATGGCGGCCATTACACCTGATAAAACAATTAGGTGTTGGCCTGATAATGTATTTACTTTTACTAATACTACGGCTCGAAATTGTGTGCCACAAGGTAACACTTTTCAGCGCCAAGAGTGGTGGAACTTTGGTAATTATTGGGGCTTAGGGCACGACTCTATTTTTAATTGGAAGCCTTGGCCACCTACAACACCCCATTCTATTGCTTATCCATCTGTTGGTAGTTATACAGTTCAGTTAAGAGATAGTAATTTATGTGGTGTTGATACATCTATAATTACAGTAATTATTGTAAATCCACCTGTTGCAGGAGTGATAGCTCCACCTGGACCCTTGTGCCAAAACGTACCATTAACATTTACTAATAGTAGTGCGTCTGGGTATTTTTATTTATGGAATTTTGGTACTGGTGGTGGTTTTGTAAATATAGGTAATGGTCCTAAAACAAATACATTTCCATCAGCAGGCACCTATACGGTTCAAGTCGCAGCATATATACCTGGTGCAGGTTCTGCCTGTACAAGTACCGCACAAGTCGTCGTCACTATTTTACCATCACCAACAGCTAATTTCACAAATAACCCCTCCACGGGTTGTAATGTGTTAAATAATGTAATTTTTAACGAATCATCAATTGGCGCTGTTGCCTGGAATTGGAATTTTGGAAACTTAAATACAAGCACACTACAAGCCCCACCTAACCAAAATTACGGAGCACCTGGCACATATACAATTTCGCTAACGGTTACTAGTATTAATAGTTGTGTAAATACAAAAACTACAACCATTAAAGTATATCCAAACCCTATTGCAAATTTTTCTCCCACATCAACTTGTGTAGGTTCTATTACTAATTTTACAAATACATCTATCGTTACGGGCACTAATGCCATTACTAATTATACATGGACGTTTGGTGATGCCTCGTCAAACTCTAATTCGCAAAATTCGGTGCATACTTATTCTGCACCTGCTAGTTATACTGTTGGTTTAATTGTGGCTACGGCCTTTTGTACTGATTCAATAAAACAAATAGTAATTGCAAATGTAAAACCAACTGCTAATTTTGTATTTACTCCCACTGTAGGCTGTCCACCATTTACAGCAAGCTTTACAAACACTAGTGTAAGTGGCACCAATTATTTATGGAATTTTGGTATATCGCCCACAAATACTAGTAATATTACAAACCCAGTATTTACATATACCAATACCACAGGTTTAAATTTAAATTATACCGTAAGCTTAATTGCCAGTACAGGCAATGGTTGTAGCGATACTATTAAAAAAGCTATATCTGTTTATCCTTCGCCAGTGGCCTCATTTACAGGTAATTTTAATAGTGGTTGTTCTCCATTACCAAAAACTTTTACTAATACATCCATAGGGGCAAACAGCTATACATGGGCTTTGGGAGATGGTAATACCTCTAACACTATTAACCCAAGCCACACATACACTAATAACTCGTTAACTTTATTAACCCATACGATTACGTTATTTGCCAGTAATGCCAACGGTTGTATTGATTCTATAAAAAACACCATTCAAATTTTTCCACAACCTTTCTTTTCATTTACAATGATTCCCGCTCAAGGCTGTAGTCCTTTGTCTATTAATTTCCCGCCTGTACTAGGAGCAGTAACTTATACTTGGAATTATGGTGATGGTTCTCCTATTTCTAATGCAAGTAATCCAACCCACGTTTTCACTAATACTACTATTACAAATCAAACCTACACGGTAACCTTAATGGCCACAAATGCTTTTGGTTGTAAAGATACCACCTTTGGTTACCCACTAATTTTTGCAAAACCTATTGCTAATTTTAGTTCAACTCCTAATTCAGGATGCTCGCCGCTTGTAGTAAATTTTACAAATACAAGCACATTAAATACCATTAATAATTGGGTATTTAATAATGGGCAAACATCTACCTTAATTAATCCAAGTACAACATTTACAAACGCTACTGGAAGTGCAGGAACTACGTTTAATGTAAAATTAGTAGTGGGAACAGCTAATAATTGTTTCGATTCAATTATAAAATCAATTACTTTATTGCCTCGGCCCAAAGCTATTTTTGGATTGGATACACCTGCATGTTCGCCAAAAGTAATTACATTCACTAACGGTTCGTTAGGCGCTGCATCTTACTTATGGAATTTTGGAAACTCTTTTATATCAACTCAAACAACACCTACTCAACAATATATTAATAATGGTTTTAGCAATCAAACCTTTACCGTTACTTTAGTTGCTACTAATAATAGTAATTGTAAAGATACTTTAAGAGTGCCTTTAATTGTACATCCAAAAGCACATTTTTTTATTTCCGCTATGCCTGATAGTGGCTGTACACCTTTAAAGGTTTATTTTCCACCCATTGGGGGTGCGCAAAGCTATCAATGGAATTTTGGCGATGGTAATACTGCTAGCACGGGTAGCGTAAGTAATACATATATAAATATTACACCAAGTAATAAATCGTTTACAGTACAATTAATTGCAAAAAATATTTATGGTTGTGCCGATACACCCACTTATAAAATAAAAGTATTTCCAAAACCCATTGCAGTATTTCAAGCAAATCCATTAACAGTGTTTGTGCCTAACCAACCTACTCAATGTACAAATCTTTCAAGCGGTGCTGTGCAATATAATTGGAAGTTTGGCGATGGTGGTACATCTACAACTTACTCACCTGAGCATATATATACCGTTGCGGGCGAATACCAAATAACATTAATTTGTACAAGCATACATGGCTGTAAAGATACTTTTGCATTGCCCGAAAAAATTATAGCGGTAGAAGAAACATTTGTACAGGTACCAAATGCTTTTACGCCAAATGTTAATGGTTCGGGCGGAAGCATATATGGTAAAACAGATTTAAGTAACGATATTTTTCATCCTCAAATACGAGGTACTAATAAATATTTAATGAGTATTTTTTCGCGTTGGGGCGAATTGCTTTTTGAGACTAAAAACCCTGATGAAGGCTGGGATGGCTATTATAAAGGGAAATTGTGTACACAAGATGTGTATGTTTGGAAAATTACAGCTACATTTATTGACGGAAAATCGTATAATAAAGCAGGAGATGTTTTATTAATGCGTTAAATTTATGTTTACTAAAAAAAATACAAGCTTTTTATTTTTATTAATTATTTCAAGTTTTTTTGGTTTAGCGCAAACTAAAAAAACAGCAAAAGTAATTGTAAAAGAAGCACAATTATATTTTGATAACGAAGATTATTATAAAGCCTGGAATTTATATAAAGAAGTTTTAGCGATAGATGAAAAAAACGAATTGGCGGGTATAAATGCCTGTATATGTAGCGTTAAATTAAATTACTCAAGCGACAGTGTTGCGTTTTTAAATACAAATTTAATGTCATCAACGTTAATAGATGCAAAATATTATTTAGCAAAAATAAAACATCAACAAAAATTATTTGACGAAGCCATTACACTACTGGAAGTTTATAACAAAGAAAATCCTAGGAAAAGATTAATTGGACTTGACGAAACAAATTACTTTATAAACGTTTGTAAAAGTGGTGTAGAGCTTGTTAATAAGCCACATCGATCAATAATAAAAAATATGGGACCTGAAATAAATTCAGCTTTTGCCGATTTTGTTCCAGTAGTAAGTCCTGACGAAAGTACTATGTATTTTACCTCTCGCCGCACCGGGAGTTCTAATAACAAAAAAGATGTATATGGTAATTATTTAGAAGACGTTTATATTTCAATAAAAGAAAATGGTAAATGGAAAAAAGCCGAAAATATAGGTGCCCCAATTAATAGCGAAACAAATGACGCTTGTGTGGCTGTTAGCCCAGATGGGCAACGTATGATTGTTTTTAGAACCAGTGCCGATGGCGCTACAGGAGATTTGTACATCACGAAAATTGGTAACGATAATAAATGGGAACCATTAGTAAAAATGAGTAAAGAAGTTAATTCACAATTTATAGAAACTAGTGCTTGTTTTAGTAACGATACAAGCGAAATTTATTTTAGTAGTAACCGCCCTGGAGGTTATGGTGGAAAAGATATATATCGATTAAAACGCCTACCAAATGGGCGTTGGGCAATGCCGTATAATTTAGGGCAAAGTATAAATACGGCTTATGACGACGATGCCCCTTATTTGCACCCCGATGGCGTTAGCCTTTATTTTAGTAGTAAAGGCCATAATACGATGGGTGATTACGATGTATTTAAAAGCGTATTAGATAAAGAAACAAACCAATTTAGTAAAGCCGAAAATTTAGGATACCCAATAAATAATGTAGGTAATGATATATTTTTTGTATTAAGTGTTGACGGTCAAAGAGGCTATTATTCCTCAAACAAGGAGGATACTTATGGTAATATTGACATTTACGAAGTAGATACACGCTTTGGCGATAACGATTTAAAAGTAAAAAGTGGGACCGCAACAAAAGGTAGTGAGTTAGGTAAAGTAAAAATTACATTATTAGATAATGAAAGTAACCAAGTAAATGGTACATATTACTCTAACCCTAAAACTGGTAAATTTATTTTAGTAATGAACCCTTTAAAATCTTACAAAGCAATAGTAGAGTGTGAGGGCTTTAAAACATTGGTATTGGACATTGACCCCACTGCCTTTGAAAAAACACCTAAAGATTTAGAGTTTAAGTTAGATAAATAATGTTTTTTTAATCATTACTTGCCGCTCGTTTCAATCTATCATTAATAGCCATACCCAAACCTTGGTTAGGGAGTAGTTCTGCTAATAAAATATCAATAACATCTTCATCGGCTTGACGCAAAAATTTAAATAAATTTAAAGCGGCTTCATCTATATTTTTTGTTTTACTAAGGTTATAGATAATTGTATTTTCTGTTTTAATGGGCTCGTCTCCAAAACACATAATACCTATTTTTTTTGTGTGATGTTGTGTAATAAGTTTTGTTATATTTCCTAAATAAAAAGGTTTTTTGGGTGCGTAATGGCTTTTTAATTGCCCTGGTGCATTGGGGTTGCTGGAATTATTTATTCGTAACCCTACTTTACCAATTTGTTTTTCTATATCTTCAATAGCTAACCCTCCCAATCGGTAAATACATACCATATCATTTTCAATACCCACAATAGTAGATTCTAAACCAATACTACAATTACCACCATCTAAAATATAATCTATTTTGTCACCCAATTGTTTGTTAACATGTTGTGCATTAGTGGGGCTAACATACCCAAAAGGGTTTGCGCTTGGAGCTGCTAAGGGAAAGTTAAGTAAATTTAATAATTGTAAGCTTAAGCTGTGGTTTGGAATACGCACGGCTACTTGGCTTAAACCCGAAGTGACAATATTGGGAATATTTTTTTTTTTAGGAAGTAACAAGGTTAAAGGTCCTGGCCAAAACGCAGTAGCTAATTGTAATAAACGCTTATCGCTTAAAACGGCGTACTTATTAATTTGCTCAATATTGGGTAAATGAATAATTAATGGATCGAAAAATGGACGTTGTTTTACGTTAAATATTGATAGAACAGCATTTTCGTTTAAAGCATTAGCCGCCAAACCATATACAGTTTCGGTAGGTATGGCTACTAATTTATTTTGCTTTAAAAAATTTGCTGCTGTGTTTATGTTTGTACCAATATTTATCACGGTTTAAAAGTAATAAAATTAGAAACAAAAAATAAATTAATATCTACCCTTCTTCGCTGGCATTAAGCGAAAAGGTAAAGGTAGTACCTTTTTTAGGTTGGCTTTGCACTTTAATTGATTTTTGATGCGCATCAATTATATGTTTTACAATGGCTAAGCCCAAACCTGTGCCACCTTGTTCGCGGCTGCGCCCTTTATCAATACGGTAAAAGCGTTCAAATAATCGGGGTAGGTGTTGGGGTTCAATACCATCGCCATTATCGCTTATTTCAATTACAACATCGTTATTTAAATAGTTTAAGGCAATGTTGGTAGTGCCATTATCGTTACCATATTTTATGCTATTGGTAATTAGGTTTACCAGTACTTGGCGTATTCTAAATTTATCAGCTTTAACGTAAACGGGTTTATCGTATTTTTTCGATAATTCTAATTTTATATTTCGCTTGGCAGCATTTAATTCTAGTGCGGCGTATATATCTTTACAAAGAGTTGCAATATCAAAGGTATCTATATCTAAATGTAATTCGCCACTTTCAAGCTGAGTAATGGTTTCAAGATCGTCAATTATATGTATTAATCTATCTATACTTTTTTCGGCACGTTTTAGGTAATCCATATTAATGGTTTCATCTTCCAAGCCTCCGTTTAAAAGTGTATCAACATAGCCTTGTATATTAAATACGGGGGTTTTAAGTTCGTGCGACACATTACCTAAATACTCTTTACGGTAACTATCTAAATTATCAAAATGTTTCAATTCTTTTTGGCGTAATTCAATTAAATAATCTACTTTATTTTCTAATAAAATAAGGCTATCAGGCTCTTCTAACTGGTTTTGTTTTTGCGGAATTTCTTTTGTTAAAAAACGTTGACGAATTTTTTCGGTTAATAAATTTATACGGTTTGCCAACTGCACGTAATAAAAATAATACAGCACAATAAAACTTACAATAAAACAAATAAAAACCGATAGTATTAAAAACGAAACATCTACTTGTAAGTTACCAATTCTATAAATTAACAAAAAACATAACAAACACAATAAAGCATTTACAATACCTAGCTTAAAAATGGTGCTTACTATTTTGGTTGTATTTTGCATTAAAAAAAACTAAACTTCGTTTACGTAAAATAGTTTATAGTATTTAAGTCCTTTTTCATCATCATAACCTCGCTCTACATAATCGTGCCTACTGTGAATGTATAAATGAAAATTTTTATCTAGTTTAACTACACTTTTCATATACTTATTGTTTTTTTTAACGGCTGTTTGACTTACATCAAATTCTTCAACGGCGGTTAAATCTAATCGCTTATTAAAATCGTTTCTATACTCTTTAAAGGCAGTAATTAAATCGGGTTCCACTAATACATCTTTTTCAAAATCGGCCACGTTTACTTTTTCTTTATCTTTAAAGTAAGAGGTACTTTTGTTTAGCATCATCATTTGGTCGGGCTTAGCAACGTTATTTGTTTCTGTTAAAATTTCTTCGCAAAAACCCCGCGACGCATCTATAAAGTTTTTAGTAAAATAATAACCGTTTGGTTTAATGGTTGCGTTTAAAAAATCTTCTTCCCAATACAAAGCACATTCAGCAATTTTATTATTGGTATCAATAATGCTTAACTTGTAATTAGTTTTTTTATCGGTATTAAATATTAGGCAGCCTTTATCTAACTTATTAATATTTATACCGTTATCACAATCTACATCAAAAGTATCTACATGCTGAAACACTTTTAAAAATGTTTCTCTATTTTCGGTTTTAAATAAACCAATGGCATCACATAATTCTCCATCAACCACGGCATCTTTAAAATAACAGACATAAAATTCGCCCCCTTTAATTTTTGGGTGATTGCTTTGGTTGTATAAATGTTGTGCCAATTGTTGTGAGTGATTTATAAATTGGCTTTGACTTTTAAATAAATCTTCGGCAGCATTGGCAACACTGGCAAGGCTAATATCTACTTTGCCTTTAAATTGATGATAAATATCGGTTTTAAAGGGTTGTAAAAAATAACGCAATAAGGTTTCTTTTACAAAGTCATCTTTAAATTCTATAAGATTTTGGCTAAGGGTAAGTTCTTCACCTAAACCTTTATTACCAACAAAATTAATTGCAAAATGAGTTAATTGCGCTCTACTAAAATCAATCATACGTTATATTTAAAAAACTAAATATAGCGGTATGCTTTTTTATTACTTTAACAAAATATGAACAAATATTTTTTTTAAAATATAATTTGCATACTAAAAAATACTTTTTATATTTGTAGCATTAAATGAAAACTCAAGTAGTAAATAAATTTTGGTGGTGGCTTTCAACAACTGTTGTGAGTAGCTAAGATTTATATTCTTATAAAGGCATATCCCAAGCCCGCTGTTCACAAAACAGCGGGCTTTTTTTTTAATAAATTTTTTTATGAAATTATACACACATACAACACAGCTATTAGCCGATACTAAAACACCAGTGGCCTTATATTTGGCATTAAGAGATTTATATCAAAATCCCTTGTTGTTAGAAAGTTCGGATTACAACAGTAAAGATGGCCATTATTCGTACATCTGCTTAAATCCATTAGCAACGGTATCGCTACATCAATCTGTATTTAAAACAAAAATAAATGGTACCATTATTAAAGAAACCATTACTAACGATTCGGAAAATATTTTAAAAAAATTAATTGCATTTAAAGAACAATTTATATTTGATACACAAAATTTACCATTTTGTTACGCAGGTATATTTGGTTATATGGGTTACGATTGTATTAATTACGCCGAAGATATTAGTCTTAGTAAAGGCGCTAAAGCTGTTGATATTCCTGATTTATTATATAGTGTGTATGGTATTATTTTAGTGTTTCATCATACTACCAATACCTTAACGGTTATTAGCCATCATATTTCTGAAGAAGAAACAAAACAACAATTATTAACCGTTGAAGAGCAGATACAATGCCTCTTTCATTGCCAATTTAATTTTAATACAACAAGCCAAACAACAAGTTCTTTAATAGATGATGATTACCGAACCATGGTAAAAAAGGCTAAGGGGCATTGCCAAAATGGCGATGTGTTTCAATTGGTATTGTCGCGTAGGTTTTCACAAACATTTACGGGCGATGATTTTAACGTATATCGTGCTTTAAAAAATATTAATCCATCGCCCTATTTATTTTATTTTGATTTAGGTAATTTTAAATTATTTGGCTCATCGCCCGAAGCACAATTAGTAATTAGCAAACAAGAAGCCGAAATACACCCTATTGCTGGTACATACAAGCGCACAGGTAACGATGATTACGATTTAGAAAAAGCAAAAGAGTTACTCAACGACCCTAAAGAAAATGCCGAGCATAATATGTTGGTTGATTTGGCACGAAACGACTTAAGTAAGTATTGCAATACTGTTAATGTTAAATTTTTAAAACAAACACAGTTTTATTCGCATGTTATACATTTAGTAAGCAAGGTAGTTGGTAAGGTAAAACAGCAGTTTCATCCATTTGAATTATTGTTTGGCACTTTTCCAGCAGGCACATTATCGGGCGCACCAAAATACAAAGCCTTACAATTAATTGATACTTACGAACCTGTAGCTCGCGAATTTTACGGAGGTTGCATCGGTTTAATTAGTCACGATAATCAATTAAACCACGCCATTATGATTCGTACATTTTTAAGTAAAGATAATACGCTACATTACCAAGCGGGGGCAGGTATTGTTATTTCGTCGGATGAAGAAAAAGAATTACAAGAAATTAATCATAAAGTATCGGCCTTACAAAAAGCCATTTTACAAGCCGAAAAGTTTAATAATATTAAATCAGCATAAAAATGAAAAAATTATTAGTATTAGATAATTACGATAGTTTTACTTACAACTTAGTTCATTTAATTGAAAAAGTAAGCGATATAGAATTTGAAGTAATACGCAACGATAAAATTTTAGTAGAAGACGTTAATCGTTTTGATAAAATTTTATTATCACCTGGACCAGGTTTGCCAAAAGATGCAGGCATTATGCCCCAATTAATAAAACAGTATGGCGCTACAAAAAGTATATTGGGTGTTTGCTTAGGCTTACAGGCCATTGGCGAGGCTTATGGGGCTACTCTTAAAAATTTAGAAACCGTTTACCATGGTATTGCAACACCTATAACCGTTGTAAAACAAGATGTTGTGTTTGCAAATTGTCCTACTTCCTTTACCGTTGGGCGCTATCACTCTTGGGTAGTAAATAATTTACAATTACCAAATAGCTTAAAAATTACATCTATTGATGCAGAAAAAAATATTATGTCGTTACAACATACTAGTTTTGATGTAAGAGGGGTGCAATTTCATCCCGAATCTATACTTTCGGAATATGGAGAAGTGATGATTAAAAATTGGATTGAATCTTAATTATAAATAGATAGTGATACGTTGCACCGGCGATATAGATTGAAAAAATAAATTATAATAAAGATGAAAACAACATTTGAAAAATTATGTCATGGGCATAACTTATCTGAAACAGAGGCTTATCAGCTGTTTCAAAATATTTGTGAAGGTAAACTTAATGCTTCGCAAATGAGTGCCATTATGACTTTTTATATCGCTCGCCCTATTACAGCTAACGAATTAAACGGATTTAAAAACGCCTTATTAGATGTATGTGTGCCAGTAACTATTGAACGTAATGCAATTGATGTGTGTGGTACGGGTGGCGATCAAAAAAACACTTTTAATATATCTACCTTATCGGCCTTAGTATTAGCGGCATCAGGCATAACTGTAGCCAAACATGGTAACTATGGTTCATCGTCTGTATCAGGTTCAAGCGATATTTTAAATTACTTGGGCTATCAGTTTAAAAATAATTCAAACGATTTAAATAAAGAATTAGATAAGCACAATATTTGTTTTATGCACGCGCCGTTGTTTCATCCAGCATTAAAAATTGTGGCTACTCAGCGTAAAGAACTAGGTGTACGAACGTTGTTTAATATGCTGGGACCATTGGTAAATCCGGCTCGTGTAAGCCACCGTTATGTGGGGGTATATGGTTTAGATATTGCGCGTTTGTACCATTATATTTTACAACAAAATAATTCAAATTATACATTAGTACATACCTTAGATGGCTATGACGAAATAAGTTTAACTACCACATTTAAGTGTATTTCATCTACTTATGAAAAAACGATAGAACCTATTGATTTAGGTTTTAAATTACAAAACCAACAAAGTATTTCGGGTGGAGAAACCATTAAAGATGCTGCTGATATATTTTTAAATGTATTAAAAAACGAATGTACCAACGAACAAAAAAATGTAGTGCTTGTTAATAGTGCTTTTGCAATGAATTGCGTTAGTCCTAAACTAAGTGTTATAGAGTGTATAGCTATTTGTAAAGAAACCATTGAATCGAAAAAAACGTATTTATTATTTAAACAACTTGTATCTTAAACTAAATTAAACTAAAAAATGAAAACATTAACTAATATCGTTGAGCATAAAATTATTGAAGTAAAAGAACGTAAAGCTTTATACCCACAGCCATTACTAGAACGTAGCATTTATTTTAAAGCGCAATCAGTTTCATTATCTAAATATTTATTACGCCCAGATAAAAATGGTATTATTGCTGAAATAAAAAAACAATCACCGTCGCTTGGTATAATTAATAAATATGCCAATGTCGAAAAAATATCTATTGGTTATATGCAAGCTGGTGCAAGTGCTTTATCCATATTAACCGATAAAACTTTTTTTGGTGGTTCGAGCGAAGACTTAACAACGGCTCGTAAATTTAATTTTTGCCCCATTTTACGTAAAGATTTTATTATTGATGAATATCAAATTACTGAAGCAAAATCAATAGGTGCCGATGCTATTTTATTAATAGCTGCAATTTTAACACAAGCTAAAATTGTGCAGTTTACAGATATGGCACACTCATTAGGTATGGAAGTGCTTTTAGAATTGCACGGCCCAGAGGAACTAGATAAAGTATATGATAGAGTTAATGTGGTAGGCGTTAATAATCGTAATTTAAATACGATGAAACTTGATATTAATCAATCAATAATCATGAGTACGTTATTACCCAAACATATTGTAAAAGTTTCTGAAAGTGGTATTGAAGATATTGATACAATTATTAAACTAAAATCACATGGCTACAATGGCTTTTTAATTGGTAGTAATTTCATGAAACACCCGCAGCCCGATTTGGCCTGTAAAGCGTTTATTAAACAATTAAATTTACAAAGCGTAAACTAAAATAAATATGAAAATTAAAGTGTGCGGATTAAAATACCAAGATAATATTAAGCAACTTAGTCTGTTGCCTATTAATTATATGGGTTTTATTTTTTATAAAAAATCCCTACGCTATGTTGATGATGTTTTAGATTTTGATTTTATAAAAACTCTTCCAAAACATATTAAAAAAGTGGGTGTGTTTGTTAACGAACCGATCAATTCCATACAAAATATTGTAGCAAATTATAATTTAGATGTTGTGCAACTTCATGGCGATGAAACTGAAGTTATGTGTGAAGAGTTAAAACCCTACGCAAAAGTTATTAAAGCTTTTAGAATTAACGATACGTTTAATTTTAAGGATATACAAAAATATATACCTTATGTTGATTATTTTTTGTTTGATAATGATACCAAAGCATTTGGGGGTAGTGGACAACAATTTAATTGGGATATTTTAAAACATTATCAATTACAAACACCTTTTTTTTTAAGTGGTGGTATTGATGAACAGTCTATCGATAAAATAAAACAGTTTCATCACCCACAATTATTTGGTATTGATATTAATTCAAAATTTGAAATTAATGCCGCATTAAAAGATTCAGAAAAAATAAAAACATTTATATCAACCTTAACTAACAATGACAGCAACTAAAAATCAATTTAATGTAAATGAATTTGGCTATTATGGCCAGTTTGGCGGAGCTTACATTCCCGAAATATTATTTAATAATGTTGAGGAATTAAAAAATAACTACTTAACGATTATGAATAGTCAATCGTTTAAAACAGAGTTTGATGATTTATTAAAAAATTATGTAGGTCGGCCAACACCTTTATATTTAGCAAAAAATTTATCTAAGCAATTTAACACTACTATTTATTTAAAACGCGAAGATTTAAATCATACAGGTGCACATAAAATTAATAATGCAATAGGTCAAATTTTATTAGCCAATCGTTTAGGTAAAAAACGTATTATTGCCGAAACTGGTGCTGGCCAGCATGGTGTAGCTACCGCAACAGTTTGCGCATTAATGGGTTTAGAGTGTATTGTATATATGGGGCAAGCCGATATTGAGCGCCAAGCACCCAATGTTGCCCGAATGAAAATGTTGGGAGCAAAAGTAGTATCCGTAACATCGGGTACTAAAACATTAAAAGATGCTACCAACGAAGCCATTAGAGATTGGATTAATCATGCAGAGGATACACACTATATTATAGGCTCCGTAGTTGGTCCACATCCTTACCCAGATATGGTCGCACGTTTTCAATCGGTTATTAGCGCCGAAATAAAAACACAATTACTAAGTTGTGTTGGTAAACAAAATCCTGATTATGTAATTGCCTGTGTTGGTGGTGGGAGCAATGCTGCTGGTGCATTTTACCATTTTTTAAATGATTTAGAGGTACAGTTAATTGGTGTTGAGGCATCGGGTAAAGGTATTCATTCTGGACACACGGCTGCTACGCTAACCGTTGGTACACCTGGCATTATACATGGTAGTAAAACCTATTTAATGCAAACCAATGACGGACAAATTACCGAGCCATATAGTATTTCGGCGGGATTAGATTACCCCGGTGTAGGACCTGTACACGCTTATTTATTTGAAACCAAACGTGCAAACTATTTAAGTGTTACCGATGATGAAGCCATGCATGCAGTGATTAATCTTACTCAAAAAGAAGGTATTATTCCTGCCTTAGAAAGTGCTCATGCCTTAGCAGCTCTATCTCAAATAAACTTTAAGCCAAGCGATACGGTTGTATTAAATCTATCGGGGCGTGGCGACAAAGATTTAACAACATACATTAACTATTTAGACACACATACCCATGCAAAATAGAATTGATAATTTATTTAAACAAAAAAACAAAAATATACTTTCTATTTTTTTAACAGCTGGTTATCCTAAACATGATGATACATTGGCTATCATAAAACAATTAGATGCTTGTAAAGTTGATTTAATAGAAATTGGTATTCCGTATTCTGATCCTTTAGCCGATGGACCTATTATACAGCAAAGTAGCCAAGTTGCATTAGAAAACGGTGTTACCTTAAAAAATATTTTTGAACAACTAAAAAACCTTCGTAGTGTAACGCAAATGCCAGTATTATTAATGGGATATATTAATACGGTGTTACAATTTGGTATTGAAACCTTTTACCAAAAATGTAACGAAGTGGGGATTGATGGGCTTATATTACCCGATTTACCTTTAGAAGAATACAATAGCGTTCATAAAGTGTATGCTCAAAAATACAATATTCATGTTGTGTTTTTAATTAGCCCTAATACGTCGGCACAGCGCATAAAAGTAATTGACGAACAGAGTAAAGGTTTTATTTATTTAGTATCATCAAACTCTACAACAGGCTCTGGTAAAGAGTTACCAACAACCTTAGTACAAAAGGTAGAAGATATTAAAAATCTACATTTAAAAAATCCATTGCTTATGGGTTTTGGTATTAAAGGTAAACCCGAATTTGATGCTGCGTGTAAATTAGTAAACGGTGCCATAATAGGCTCGTCGTTTATAACGTTAGTAGGTCATTCAACAAATTTCGAAAAAGATATTTCACAATTTATTTCAACCATAAAAAACTAAAAAAGTATGATTATTCAATTGCAAAAAAATATTAGTAGTGCTGATATTAAAATTATTTATCAAACACTTGAAGCACAAAAATATTCGGTAACTAAAGTTAATACACAGTTTGAAAACTATTTAATATGCATTGGTAAAGTCGATATTGATATAAGAAATATTGGGCATTTAAAAGGTATTAAAGATATACATCGAGTATCTGATAGTTATAAACTGGTGAGTCGTAAATGGAAAACCGACTATACAAAAATAGATTTAGGTAATAATATTATTATTGGTAACGGCACACCAACAATGATGGCAGGCCCTTGTTCTATTGAAAGTGAGGAACAAGTAAGCAAAATAGTTGAGCATTTAGTAAAAAATAATATTCACATTATGCGCGGTGGTGTTTTTAAACCACGTAGCTCGCCATACGCTTTTCGTGGTTTAGGCATTGATGGATTAAAAATGATGCATCAGCAATGCAAAAAAAATAATATTAAAATAATAACCGAAGTCATGCAAGTATCGCAAATACACGAAATGATTGATTACGTGGATATATTTCAGGTAGGTGCGCGTAATTCACAAAATTATAATTTATTAGATGCCTTGGGCGAAATTGATAAACCTGTATTAATTAAACGCGGTGTAAGTGGTACTATTGAAGAATTATTACATTCGGCCGAATATATTTTTAGTAAAGGTAACGAGCGCCTCATGATTTGCGAACGTGGAATTAGAACTTTTGAAACAATTTATAGAAATACCTTTGATATAAATGCAATACAAGTATTAAAAGATAAATCGCATTTACCTGTTATTGCCGATCCGTCTCACGGTATTGGTATTAGAGAATATGTTCCAAAAATTGCCTTAGCATCATTATTTGCAGGGGCTGATGGCGTTATTTACGAAGTACACGAAAAGCCTGAAGAAGCTTATAGTGATGGGCAACAAACCTTAAATTTTATGGAATCGGAAAATTTAATTGCTAAAATTAATACCGTAAAAGAGTTATTATAAATTAAGTTTAAAATAAATTAGTTTACAATTTTAAGTACGTTACCATCATAACTGGTGCCGTAAACGCGTAATGGCCATGTGGCTGGGCCTTGTGTAATTGTGCCATCTATTATTTGCCATTTACTGCCGCTAATGGTATCCTTACAGGTAAAATTATCGTTTTGTACCATTGCTTTTGCATTAGTATTATTGGGTAATTGACTGGATGTGCGCTCAAGTGCCACAAACTCTTGTTGCGATTTGCGATAAATAATTACACCGTTTATTCCACCAGGATAATACAACCAGCCACCAATAGTTTGTATTTTAAAATTTGAAGGGTCGTTAGGATAAAGCGTAATATTAACCGCTACATTTGGTACAGGGTTATTTGCTGGATTTTGTGCTTGTGTCTTTTTTTTACAGCCTACATTAATTGTTAACGCACAAAAAATTACTAAACAAAATGCTATTAAATAATTAACTTTACCGTTCATAATTCAAATTTACAAAAATATACTGTGATAAATTCTTCTAACGATAATTTTAATCCCGAACCTAAAAAAAAATACAATCCTTTTATGCCATTATATTTTGCTTTGGTATTGACGCTTGGTGTGGGCGTAGGGTATTATTTAACATTTAATGGTTCAAATACATTTTTAAACCCTCAATATAGTCAGCAACCATCTACAAGTAAAATAAATAATTTGTTGGAGTATATTGAAATGCAGTATGTAGATACCGTTAATCGCACGCAATTAGAAAACAAAACCATAACCTCGTTAATGAAGAGTTTAGACCCTCATAGCGATTTTATTCCTGCTGCAGATTTTAGCGTTGTAAACGAACCTTTAGAAGGAAATTTTGATGGAATAGGAGTAGAGTTTAATATTATAAACGATACCATGCGTGTACTAAATCCTATTGTTGGCGGACCTTCTGAAAAATTAGGCATAAAAACTGGCGATAAAGTAATTAAAGTAAATAATGTATTAATTGTAGGAAAAAAAATTAGCAATAAACAAATTTTTAATCAATTACGTGGTAAAAGTGGCACCAGTGTAAATATTACTATTATTCGTACTGGCGTTAAAAAACCTCTAGAATTTACGATTGAACGCGGTAAAATTCCTTTATTTAGTATTGATGTTGCCTATATTGTTAGCCCACACATTGGTTATATAAAAATTAGCCGTTTTGCCGAAACAACTTACGACGAGTATATAAAAGCTTTTAACGAATTAAGTGCAAAAGGCATGAATAAATTAATTTTAGATTTAAGAGGCAATGGCGGCGGCTTTTTAAAAATAGCAGTTGATTTAGCCGACGAATTTTTAATGAATGGCTTACAAATTGTTTATACACAGGGGCGAACGCATCCCAAAAAAATATACAATGCAACCAGTAAAGGCGGGTTTGAAAATAACCAATTAGTAGTGCTAATAGATGAGGGTAGTGCGAGTGCCAGCGAAATTGTGGCTGGTGCATTGCAAGATAATGATAGAGCAACTATTATTGGTAGAAGAAGTTTTGGTAAAGGCTTGGTACAAGATCAAATTAACTTGCCCGATGGTTCGGCTGTTAGGCTAACCATTGCACGGTATTATACGCCAACAGGGCGTTGCATACAAAAGCCTTACACTAAAAATTTAGAAGAGTATTATAACGAAGAATACGAACGTTATCAAAGTGGCGAATTGTATAATGCCGATAGTATTAAGTTTGACAAAACAAAAAAATACACTACCCCAGCGGGTAAAATAGTGTATGGTGGTGGTGGCATTGTACCCGACGTGTTTATACCCTTAGATACTTTAAAGTATAGTTCAATAGTAAATAAATTATATTACAGCGGGGTGTTAAATACCTTTGCATTTGAGTTTACCGATAATAATAGAATAAAGTTTTTAAACGAATATAAAACAGCCGCTTCATTTGTAAGTAATTATAAAATTACTAGCAAAGAAATGGAAGCGTTTAAAAGCTATTTACTATCTAAAAAAGTTACAAGTATTGTGTTATCCCCTAACGAAAAAGGTTTTGCCGAATTACTTAGGGCGCTAATAGGGCGCAATTTATTTGATAAAGATGCGTATTATCCTATTTTAGATAAAAACGATAATGCCATCAATAAAGCAATTGAGGTTTTAAATAAAAAGTAATTGAATAATTAATACTATAAAAAAAGAGGCACGTATTTTGTGCCTCTTTTTATTTTTTAATACCTATTTAGTATTATTTTGAAGCTAAAACAGTAGTCATTTTAATGTCTGGTGCTTCTGATAACAATTCATCGGCATGTGCCATTAAGGCCGCAGCAATAGGTCCGCTTAAATGTGCTTGGCGACCAGCTTCGTTCGGAAAAGTATCAAAAATACCAAAGGTGTTGCTATCTAATTGAAAAGCGTACCATGTTACGGTATTGTGTTCAGCATTAGCAAGTGATATGGCACCTTTTAATAAATCGGCCACTGCGTTTTCTTTACCAGGTTTAGCTACAAGGCGAGCCAATAATCCAACATTTTTTTCCATAATTTTTTTTAAGTTTATAATATTAGTAATACTATGTACTTACGTATTTTTTAATAAAATAGATTTTAAAATAATTAAGTTGTTGTTTTTTTTGTTAATATCTTATCTTTTATACATAATAATGCTGGTTATTCAGTTTTATAAAAAAATGATTACGCTTTATAAATAACTCTAATATCCTTTTAAATCTAAATCCACACTATCAATCATGGTTACCCACTTACCCATTTTTTTTTGAATTATTTTAAAATGATGTTGCTCTTCGGGTGTAATTAACGAAATGGCTTCGCCGCTTGCTTCCGCTCTACCTGTGCGCCCAATGCGGTGAATATAATCTTTTGGCGACCGTGGTAATTCATAATTAATTACATGCGGTAAAAATTTAATATCAATGCCACGTGCCATTAAATCTGTTGCTACTAAAACGCGCAACTTACCCGCTTTAAATTTATTTAAGGCTTCTTCGCGTGCGCCTTGGCTTTTTTTACTATGGATGGCTAAGGCTTTAATATCATTAATTCTTAATTTATCGGCCACTACATCGGCTTTAAAAACTGACGAGGTAAATACCAAAACTTGTTGCATGCCTTGGTGTTTAATTAAATAACGTAATAGTGGGCCTTTTCTTTCGTCCGAAACAAAATAAGCCAATTGTTTAATAAGGTCTAATTTTTTTGTTTCATCATCTTCTTCAATTTTTATAATGAGAGGATGGCTTAACAGTATAGCGGTAATGCTTGTTACATCATTGCTTAAGGTAGCCGAAAATAATAAGTTTTGACGCTTTTTTGGAAGCAAAGAAAATATCTGATTCATTTCTTCTTTAAATCCTAAATTCAACATTTTGTCGGCTTCATCTAACACCAAAATTTGTATGTCGGATAAATGAACGGCCTTTGCGCTAACCAATTCTAATAAACGTCCGGGGGTTGCCACTAAAACTTCTACCCCCTGTAGTTTTATCATTTGTGGATTAATAGATACACCGCCATACACGGCTAATGTTTTTATTTTTTGTGGTAAGGCAGTGGCAAATAAATTAAAAACGTCGTTTACCTGAATGGCCAATTCGCGGGTGGGAACTAGTATTAAAGCAGATACATGTCGGTTTTTTGAAACGGCAGTATGTTGTAATTTTTGTAAAATGGGTAATACAAAACTTGCCGTTTTACCCGAACCTGTTTGTGCTATGCCCAATACATCTTTATTATTTAAAATGGCAGGAATGGCCTGAGCTTGAATAGGAGTAGGTTGTTGATACTCTTGTTCGGCAAGTGTTTTTAATAAATAAGGAGATAAACCAAAGGTTGAAAAAGGCATATAAAATAATTATAAAGGTAATACGTTTAAAGGTAATAATTTTATTTACTATTATTTTTAATTAAAATTAGTAGTTGAAGCAGCATTGCCTATATTTTATAAATGTATTAAATTAGATAAAATTTAAACAGGCTTTAGGCTACATTTTAAAATGATAAACAGGCTTCAATTTATAGATGTGTTAAAAGGAATTGCTGTTTTATTAATGATTCAGGTGCATATTATTGAGTTGTTTGCTACCGATACAATTTTTAATAGTTATTTAGGCAAAATATTACTTTTTGCTGGTGGCCCGCCAGTAGCACCATTATTTGTAATGCTAATGGGTTATTTTTTAGCAGCAACAAATAAAACAACGACTGAATTAATTAAAAGAGGACTAAGCATTTTTTGTTTAGGCATGGTATTAAACATAGCCTTAAATTTTAATTTAATAGTTAAAGTTTATAAAGGTTTACTTCATATTAATTTATTGCCCTACATTTTTGGTATTGATATTTTACAATTTGCTGGCATGGCCATTATCATAATAGCGGTGTTTAAACATATATTACAAAAAAACGTACTGCTTACTTTAATTAGTAGTGTTATTTTGACAGCTTTGGGCAATTTATTTTTAAATACTATACCTACCAATAGTATATTAAAATACAGTTCGGCTTTACTTTATGGAAGTACTAGTTGGTCTTACTTCCCTTTACTGCCTTGGTTGGCATACCCTTTGGTAGGTTTTGCATTTTACCAACTACAGCAAAAATATACTGTTACAGCATTAATGCGCACTAAAACTACATTACTTTTTGCAGGGTTATTTGTTTGCTTATTATTATTTACTGGTAAATATGCTGTGGCTATTTCATCTAATTTACAAGCCTATTACCACCATGGTATATTGTTTTTTTTATGGGTAATTGTATTTTTAGCATTTTATGTTTATTTTTTAAATCTTACAATTAATTTAATTACCAATAATAATAGTATTATAAATTATTTAAAATGGCTGGGTAAAAATGTAACCCTAATATATGTTATACAATGGCTTATTATAGGTAATATGGCTACTCAAATTTATAAAACCATTTTATTACCAATGCATTTATTAAAATACATTTTAGCTATTGTTTTAATTTCTAGTGGACTTGCTTATTGTTGTTTAGTGCTTAGTAACAAATTTAAAAAGCCTTAGTGTAATACCACACAAATTATAATTGTAAACAAAAAAGCCACCAAAATAAAATTTGTTATGCTTTAAATAATTTTCTTGCATCGTTTCAAGGTTCTTAATTGGTCGGAGTCGAACGCAAGTATTTGAATAAAGTCTTAGTTGCAATTTGTTTTTATTGAGCAGCTAAGAAGGCAGAGTCTTATTTTTGTAAAAGGGATTGTGTCGAGAAACCTTTGTCTGTCATTAAGTAATTTAGAAGGTTTTTTTCGCTAACATTGTTGGCGTTTTTTGCTAAGTGAAAACGATAAAGAGAGTTTGAGATTAATAGAGGGTGATTTAAATGTAAATTTGTGTTGGCGCAAATTTTGTTAATAACGACTTTGCTGATTGTTTGAATAGTCTGGTCGCTGATTTTAGGAAACTCTTTGCCAGGTTGTTTATACTCACACGAAACAAAGAGTGTCAAAATTGCTATGGT
>JANYEQ010000051.1 GCA_025363015.1 Bacteroidota bacterium | reverse complement strand
TTTTTGTTTAGATAAAGATAGCTCAACAGATAAACTAATCTTTAATAGAACAGTTACTTTAAAAGACTCATGGGCAAAAGAAAGAGCCAAGTAGAAAGTATTTATAAACTTAAAAAGCCACTGTTTTAAACAGTGGCTTTTTAAGTTTATTGTATAAGAAAAGTACTATGTAGTTTCTTTCTTCTTTTTATTTGTTTTAGGAGTTAACATCAAAAACATTCTTTTCCCTTCCAATTTTGGCAATGCTTCTGGCTGACCAACTTCCGATAATCTTTCAGCAAATTTCAACAATACCAATTCACCTCTTTCTTTAAATTGTATTGCACGACCTTTAAACTGTACATAAGCTTTTACTTTATTACCATCTTTTAAAAAGCCTTCAGCGTGTTTAGCTTTAAAGTTAAAATCGTGATCATCAGTACTAGGAGTAAATCTCACTTCTTTAACCTCGCTTTGCTTAGCATTGGCTTTCATTTCCTTTTCCTTCTTCTTTTTTTCGTAAAGGAATTTTTTATAGTCAATTGCTTTACAAACGGGAGGATCTGCATTTGGAGAAATTTCAACTAAATCCAACTCTAAATCCTGAGCAATTTTTAATGCTTCTTGAATTGGGTAAACACCAACTGTAATATTTTCGCCAACTAGCCTTACTTGCTGTGCACGAATTCTTTCATTAATACGATGTTCAGGTTCAGGTTGTCTGTTAAATCTTGGATTAAATCTGCCGCCTCCTGGGCGTGGTGGAAATGCCATTAAGTGTTTTTTTGTGAATAATTTAGTACCAACTAAAATTTAATATTTGTAAAAATATACTATTCTCCTGATTTTCTGTGTAAAATTTCATCAGCAATATTTGCTATAAATTCTTTAACTGTTTGTTGACCTAAATCTCCTTTGCCTTGGCGACGAATTGAAACTTTATTTTCCGCTTCTTCTTTTTCGCCAATCACTAGCATATAAGGCACCCTGCTCAATTCTGCTTCTCTAATTTTTTTGCCTATTTTCTCGCTTCTATCATCAATCTCAACCCTTACGCCTATTGCTCTTAACTTATTCATCACCTCTTTTGAATAATCCATAAACTTATCGCTGATAGGCAATATTTTTACTTGCAATGTCGATAACCAAACTGGAAATTTACCAGCATAATGCTCTAATAAAAATCCAATAAAACGTTCGTGAGTTCCTAGTGGAGCTCTATGAATAATTAAAGGAATTTCTGGTTCATTATTTTGATTTGTAAAACTTAATTTAAAACTTCTGCTTTGTGCAAAATCAACTTGGTTGGTTGCTAGCGTAAATTCTCTACCAATTACACTCCAAATTTGAACATCTATTTTAGGACCATAAAACGCAGCTTCATCTTGCACTTCAATAAATGGTGTTCCTGTTTCTATTAATACTTGGCGAACTAAGTCTTCTGTTTCTTTCCAAAGTTCTGGTTCGTTTACATATTTCTGTCCCAATTTTTCAGGATTATGCAGGCTTAAACGCATTACAAATTTATCAACACCAAATATTTTAAAGTACTTTAAATACATTTCATTAACTGCCTTAAACTCTTGTGCAAAATCGTCTTTGCTGCAATAAATATGTGCATCGTTCATATGCAAACAACGAACACGCATTAAGCCAAATAATTCACCACTTTGCTCGTATCTGTAACAAGTTCCGTACTCTGCAATTCTGTATGGTAAATCACGATAGCTTTTAGGTTCAGCATCAAATATTTTATGATGATGTGGGCAGTTCATTGCTCTTAAATAAAACGTTTCTCCATCTATTTCCATTGGTGGAAACATACTATCTGCATAGTATGGTAAATGTCCACTTGTTTTATACAAACTTTCTTTAGCAATATGTGGCGTAACTACTCTTTTATAACCTCCAGCATTTTCAGTTTCTTTAGCTAGTTTTTCTAGTTCTTCAATAATGACAGTTCCATTTGGCATCCAAAGTATTAAACCTTGACCAACTTGGTCATCCATTGTATAAATGCTTAACTCCTTACCCAATTTTCTGTGGTCTCTTTTCTTTGCTTCTTCAAGCAAAGCAAGATATTCATCTAACTCTTTTTGATTGGGAAAAGTGACACCATAAATACGAGTTAATTGTTTATTTTTTTCATCGCCTTTCCAATAAGCACCAGCAATAGAAGTTAGTTTGATTGCTTTGATGAAACTTGTGTTGGGAATATGTGGTCCACGACATAAATCTGTGAAATTTCCTTGTTGATAAAACGTGATGTTTCCATCTTCCAATTTCTCCAATAAATCTAATTTATATTCATCGCCTTTTTCTTTAAAATAAGCAATCGCTTCTGCTTTGCTTTGTGAGCTACGATTGAATGGATTAGCCTGTTTCGCCAATTCATTCATCTTTTTTTCAAGCGTTACTAAATCTTCTTCTGTTAATTTATTATCGCCTAAATCTATGTCGTAATAAAACCCTTTTTCAAGTGCAGGACCCACCCAAAATTTTGCACCAGGAAATTTATCCTCCACAGCCTCAGCCATTAAATGTGCAGATGAATGCCAAAAAGTATTTTTACCTTCTGCATCATCCCACATCACTAATTTTAAAGACGAATCTTTTTGTATTGGTCGGGTTGCATCCCAAACTTCACCATCAACATTGGCAGCAAGTACTTTGCGAGCCAATCCTTCACTTATACTTTTTGCTATATCTAATGCACTTGTACCTTTCGCATATTGGCGTACTGCACCATCGGGGAAACTTATATTAATCATTGCTTACTTAAAATGTGGTTGCGAAAATAAAGGATTGAGAGGAGAGAAAATAGAATGATTGAAAAAAACGCTTGTGAGATGCTTGATAATTGGTTTTATTCTTTAGATACAGGCATTTGATATGTTAATCAGCAAGTCTCCCTATAATTCTTTAAATCATAAATAAACAAACATAAAAAATAAAAATCACTGAGATTTAATTACTCAGGTTCGCCAACTTTGCAGAATATTTAATATTTACATTATTTATTTACATTATTTATTTACATTACACTTCAATACAAATGATTTATTCATCACTTGAACAATGCCTTCTTGATCTTGAAAAAAATGGACATCTTATTCGTGTTAAAGAAGAAGTTGACCCATATTTAGAAATGGCTGCAATACATTTAAGAGTGTTTGAAGTTGGTGGTCCAGCTATTTTATTTGAGAACGTTAAAGGCTCAAAATTTCGTGCCGCATCCAACATATTTGGCACTATTGAAAGAAGCAAATTCATCTTTAGAAAAACATTTGCACAAGTTCAAAAATTGATTGAATTAAAAGGTAATCCAATAGCAGCAATTAAGCATCCAATTGATAATTTTACAACAGGGCTTGCAGCCCTGAAAGCCTTGCCACTAAAGAACCCTATTAGCAAACACATTTTATACGAAGAAATAAAAATATCTGATTTACCACTCATTCAACATTGGGAAAAAGATGGTGGAGCATTTGTTACATTACCCCAGGTTTATACTGAAGATATTGATGCACCCGGCATTATGAAATCTAATCTAGGAATGTATAGAATTCAATTAACAGGCAACGATTATGAGTTGAATAAAGAGATTGGTTTGCACTATCAATTGCATCGTGGTATTGGTGTGCATCAAACCAAAGTAAACAAAAAAGGAATGCCTTTAAAAGTGAGTTGCTTTGTTGGTGGCCCCCCTTCACATTCACTTGCAGCAGTAATGCCTTTGCCAGAAGGAATTAGTGAAATGACTTTTGCTGGAGTGATTGGTGGGCGTAGGTTTCGTTATTTTTATGACGATGGATTTTGCATTAGTAGCGATGCAGATTTTGTAATTACTGGCGAAGTGTATCCAAACGAAACAAAGCCTGAAGGGCCTTTTGGCGACCACTTGGGCTACTACAGTTTAAAACATAACTTCCCATTAATGCGAGTGCATAAAGTATATGCCAAACAAAATGCTATTTGGCCATTTACCGTTGTGGGTAGACCACCACAAGAAGATACAGCCTTTGGCGCATTAATACACGAAATTAGTGGCAGCGCCATACCAAACGAAATACCTGGCGTGCAAGAAATACATGCCGTTGATGCTGCTGGCGTACATCCTTTGTTATTAGCCATTGGTAGCGAGCGCTATACTCCTTATTTAAAAAGTAAACGTCCTGCCGAATTGCTAACTCAGGCCAACCATATTTTAGGTACAGGGCAATTAAGTTTGGCTAAATATTTATTTATTAGCGGCGATGAAGAGGGTAAATTAAACTGCCACGACATAAAACACTTTTTTAAATATGTGTTTGAACGTATTGATTTAACAAGGGATTTTCACTTTATAACCAAAACAAGTATTGATACTTTAGATTATAGCGGTGATGAAATTAATGAAGGTAGTAAATTAATTGTAGCGGCGTATGGCGATAAAAAACGCGAACTAAAAACAACATTACCCCAACAAATTTTTAATTGTGAATTTATAACTTGCCCCATTATGTTAATGGACGGTGTAATTGGGCTTGAATTGACAACCTTTACTAATTATAAAACAGCCAAACTAGAAATTGAAAAATTAACAAAATGGCTGTCGGATAATAAAGAAGCATTTGAAGGCATAATACAAATTGTTATTTACAATGATTTTATATTTACACCTCACCCACAAAATTTAAATGATTATGTTTGGATAACCTACACCCGAAGTAATCCAAGCCACGATATTTATGGCGTAGATGAATTTACTGAAAATAAACATTGGGGTTGCAAAGGCCCTATGATTATTGATGCGCGTAAAAAACCGCACCATGCCCCCGAATTAAAAATTAACGAGCAGACTAAGAAAAGTATAGAACGGTTTTTTTAATTTTTTTTAGGACTAGTATAAAAATAGTTTAAATGCATACTCAAAAAAACAGTTGTAACTTTTTTAGCAATAGCCTGTTTAAAACATTACACAATAAGTAATTACAGCTTTTATTTTAAAGGTAAATTTATAACAATGAAAAAAATTGTTACTCTAGTTATTCTTTTCGCTTTTTTTGTAAATTTTTCAATTAAACAAATTAAAGAACCCGATTTTATTTCCACACAAAATAGGTGGGTCGATTCTGTTTTTAATTCCCTAACGCCCAACCAACGATTGGCGCAACTTTTTATGGTAGCCGCCTACAGTAATAAAGATTTAAAACACGTAAAAGAGATTAAAGAATTGATTACAACCTACAAAATAGGCGGCTTAATATGGATGCAAGGTGGCCCAGTAAAACAAGGCAAATTAGCAAACTATTACCAAAGCATTGCACAAACCCCTTTATTATTTAGTATTGATGGGGAGTGGGGCTTAGCTATGCGCTTAGATAGCACCCCACGTTATCCAAAACAAATGACCTTGGGAGCCATACAAAACGACAGCCTAATTTACTATATGGGCAAACAAATTGCTAAAGAGTGTAAGCGTATTGGTTTACACGTAAATTTTGCACCCGTGGCTGATGTAAATAATAACCCACTAAACCCAGTAATTGGTATGCGTAGCTTTGGCGAAAATAAATACAAAGTAGCACAAAAAGCCTATATGTATATGGCGGGTATGCAAGACGAACACATTATGGCAAATGGTAAGCATTTTCCAGGGCATGGTGATACAGATAGCGATTCGCACAAAACCCTACCCTTTATAAATCATAGTAAACAAAGGTTAGATACTTTAGAGTTATACCCTTTTCAATATTTATTTGACAGAGGCCTTGGTAGTATTATGGTAGCGCATTTAAATATACCAAGTTTAGATACTACAAAAAACTTAGCCTCAACCCTATCGCCAAATGTAGTAACCGATTTACTAAAAAATAAAATGCAGTTTAAAGGTTTAATTTTTACCGATGCTTTAAATATGCAAGGCGTTGCAAAATATTATTCTCCTGGAATAGCTGATTTAAAAGCACTTTTGGCAGGTAACGATGTATTGTTGTTTAGTGGCGATGTACCCAAAGCAATTATAGAAATTAATAAAGCCATTGTCGAAGGAAAAATTTCGCAACAAGAAATTGATACCCGATGTAAAAAAATATTACAAGCAAAGTTTTGGTGTGGTTTAAACACAAAGCCCCAAGTTATAACTCGCAATTTGTATAAAGAATTAAATACTAAAGAAAGCGCCGATTTAAACGATAAATTAGCACAAGCAAGCATTACGCTTTTAAAAAACGATACTAATTTTTTGCCACTAAAACAAAGCGATAGTTTAAAACTTGTAGAAGTATCAATAGGAGTTGATGAAGAAAATACGCTTTATAAAACCTTAAAAAATTACATGTATGTTGAGCATGTGGGCTTAAAACACGATGCAACACCAAAAGAGATTGAAGAGGCCTTTATAAAAATAAACAAAGCCAACACTGTTATTTTACAATTAAACAAAGCCACTTTAAAAGCTGAAAGTAATTATGGAATTGGCGCACAAACATTAAAGTTAATAGATAGCATTGCCACACTAAAACCCACAGTATTAGTATTGTTAACCAACCCTTACTTATTAAATAAAATACAAAACGTAACTAATTTTAAATCGGTTATTTTGGCATATGAATATATGCCAAGTCTTTTAAAAGCAAGTGCTAATGCTATTTTAGGAATGGCTAAAGTAAATGGCAAGTTACCCGTAACCACTAATTTATTTAAATACAACAGCGGTTTAGAATTAGAGCCAACAATTTTAAAAAAACAAACAAGCATAAAAACAAATTACGAAAAAAAAAGGTTTGCTATAATTGATAGTATTGCCCAATATGGTATTGCTGAAAAAGCTTACCCCGGCTGCCAAATAGTTGCTTTAAAAAATGGCGAAGTTATATATCAAAAAGCATTTGGTAAATACACGTATAATGATGATGCAACAGAAGTAAACAATGCCACCATTTACGATTTAGCAAGTGTAACAAAAATTGCATCATCGGCCTTGGCCTTAATGAAACTTCGCTCCGAAAAAAAGTTTGATTATAAAAAAATGCTTGGCGATTACTTACCTTATTTAAAAGGTAGCAATAAAGATAGTTTATTAATTGAAGACATTATTACACACCAAGCAGGTCTTCAAGCATGGATTCCGTTTTATTTAAAGACCTTAAAAAAAGATGGTGAATACAAGCCTGGTTATTTTTCAACCAAACAATCATTTAATTTCCCTATTCATGTAGCAAAACATTTATACTCTAAACAAAGTTTTATTGATACAATGTATAAACGTATAATTACCTCAAAGCTCGAAAACAAAGGAAAATACTTGTATAGCGATTTAGGATATTATTTTATTCAACAAATTATTGAACAACAAAGTGGCAAAAAACAAAACGAATATGTACAAGATTTATTCTCACAAATAGGCATCTCTTTAAGTTATTTACCCCTAAAGTATTTTTCTATCGAACAAATTGCACCAACCGAAATGGATACAAAATTTAGAAAACAAATGATACAAGGTTTTGTACACGACCCTGGCGCAGCTTTGTTGGGTGGTGTTGCCGGACATGCGGGTTTGTTTGGTACGGCGATGGATTTAGCAAAACTAATGCAATTGTATTTAAACAAAGGGCAATTAAAAGGTGTACAATTATTAGATAGTAATGTGGTGAACGATTTTACAAGCTGCCATTTTTGCCCCAATAACCGCCGCGGTTTATGTTTTGAAAAACCTGAGCCCGATGAAAAAAAAGATAGCCCTGTAACAAGTTTGTGTAGTCCACAAAGCTTTGGACATAGTGGTTTTACGGGCACTTTTGCTTGGGCCGACCCTCAAAATAATTTAGTAGTAGTATTTTTAAGTAACCGCGTTTATCCCGATGCTGAACCCAATAAATTAGCTAAATTGGGGATAAGAGGCAAAATTCACAGGGCGTTTTACGAGGCGGTGAAGTAAAAATTTCGAAATAAACTTATTGATATTTTTAGTACAATTACTTAACTAAAATTTTCAATTGTATGTTTAAAAAAACTTTTTTATGCTTCATTTTTTGTTGCATCTATAATTTTAGTTATGCTCAATGGTATGTCTTCCCGAATGCAATAGGACCTATTTTTTATTCAGGCAACATGTTAAATATTTATTCTTTACCTCAAAAAATATTACCAGTTGGTGATGGAAAAATACTATATGCCGTAACGTTTGGAACTGCCTCTACCCAAATCCAACATCTAGCAAAATAATTGTAGAATTAACCAAAAAATGTAAGAGAAAAAGTAAATATTTTTAATTCTTTAGGCGAAGAAATTAGAAGCTTAGATTTTATTGATCTTAAAACAGAACTAAATTTATCTGACCAGCCTTTGGGTATTTATATTTTAAAAATGGGCTTGTTTACAAAAACAATAGCAAAAACTAGATTGACAATTCCTTTTGCTATAGCGCATCACAAGCCCTAAAATCGTAACAAATTAGTAAAATTTATAAAGCTTTTTACATGGCAGTAATTAGTAAATTTTAAACATTAAATCAATCCTTCATCAATTAAAATTTTAGTTTTTAAAATAGCCACTATACTTAACGAGTCTGTAATTTCGCCATCTACTACCATTTTATAGGCTTGCGCAAAGGGCACTTTTTTAATTTGTAAATCTTCGCTCTCTTCAGGCTCAGCTTCTCCTTCGGTTAACTGTTGCGCTAAGTAAATATGGCAATACTCGTCAGTAGCCGAATTGCTGGTGTGCATATTACTTAATAAAGTGTATTTGGTGGCCGTTAAACCCGTTTCTTCCTTTAATTCGCGCTTGGCGCTTTCAATAGGGTCAGTGTTTAAATCGCCACCCCCTTCTACAATTTCCCAACTATAAGCATTTAAAGGGTAGCGCCACTGGCCAACTAACCATGTATTTAAATCTTTATCTAATGGCAAAATACCAATGGCTAAATTTTTAAAATGTACGGTGCCATATAGAGCAGGTTTTCCGGCTGGATTAATCACCTCGTGTTTGGTAACTTTTATCCATGGGGTTTCAAATTTTACTTCGCTTGCGGTTGTAGTCCAAGTGTTTTTTGTGTTTGCGTTCATATTTTTGTAAAATGTAATTTTATAGTGTTAAAATGTTAATAATGTCAAAAATTGTTTGTATCTTAGTAACCAATTAAGGTTAAATTTTGTAAAAATATTTAAAATTTATGAACCAAAAGTGCAAAATTATCTTTCTTTTATTTGTTAGCCTTATTTTTGGGTTTTCGGTTAGGGCTCAAACGCTTTATTGGATTGGTGGTTCGGGTAATTTTAACGACGCTAATCATTGGAGTTTAACCTCAGGGGGAAAAGCTATTAAAATAGCACCAACTAACAATACTGATGTAGTTTTTGATGATTTATCTGGCAAAGGGAGCTTAATAATTAATTTTGTTGGCGTTAATTATTCGCGTAGCTTTTATTCCTCAAGTGTAGATTTACCAATTACATTTATTGGCTCAAAATATACCGAGATGCATATTTCTGGTAATTATGAACTTAACAGTAAAGCTAATTTTATAGGTAATACAAATTTATTTTTTAACTCGGGTTTAAGTCTTTATAACATAATTAGGTTTAATGCTTCACAGTATGATGGCGATGTTTTATTTCAAAATGGTAATTGGGATTTAAGAAACATAAGCACTGGTAATCTTTCAACCATTAATTTCGTATCGGGCAGTTACAAATTAAATAATGCGTTATTAAAAACTGGAAACTTAATATCAAACAGCACAACTGTAAATTTTGAAGTAAACCAAGGCGTTATTGATGTTTTTAATGAATTAACGATTGGAGGCAAGACCCATTTTAATTCAAACAAATTATATATAAAGTCAAATCAAAGCGATTTAAAAAAGTTTAAAGTTGAGCAAAATGTAAGTTTTGGAAATAACTATAAACTATTAAATTCTAATACCTCAGCTGCTTGTGGAGCTACTTTAAGTTCAATAGGTATTTCCTGTTCAGGCTCTTGTGATGGTAAATTAATTTTAACAATTGATGTAACCTGTGCCCCTGCGCCATTTACTTTACTGTGGTCAAACCCAAGCTGTCCAACGCCAACACTAACTGGGGTTGGGCCGGGCACTTATACTATTTCTAACTTATGTGGTTGTATTGATCAATTTAACGTTATTGTGTTTGACAATAGCGGCACTTTACTTGCAGTTTCAAACTCAACTGGTATTGCGGGCACATCGGCCATTAATTTTATTCCAGTAGGTTTTGTGCAGCCCACTTGTAATGGTTTGTGTAATGGTTCTATTACAGGTAATTTAAGTGGAAGTTCGCCCCCCTATACCGTAACCGTAAATGGAGGCGCTAGTGGAACTTTTGCCGTTGGAGCAGGCAGTACAACCTATACAAATTTATGTGGGGGAACAAATACGTTTGCTATAGTAGATTCTAAAGGTTGCACAAGAACATTTACACCAAATTTAGTACAACCAGCAGCTTTAGCTCTAAATGCTGCAACATCAAGTATTACTTGTAATGGAATTTGTAATGGTTCAGTATCTATTTCTCCTACAGGCGGTACTGCAAGTTATACAGTTAATTTTACTCCAGGGGGTACATTTACAGTACCTGCAGCGGGTACAGCATCATTAATTAATTTGTGTCCAAGTGCTATTTCGGCTACTGTAACAGATAGCAAAAACTGCTCTTTAACTACTAATTTTAATATTACCCAACCCCCGCCTTTGTTAGTAGTGCCATCACAAACAGCGTTAACCTGTTTTGGTGTTTGTAATGGTGCCGCTTCAGTAGCAGTTTCAGGAGGTACTTCGCCTTACACGTATACTTGGAGCCCAGGACCAGCAAACACGCCAGGTATTTTAAATTTATGTGCTGGCCCTCAAACTATTACTGTAAAAGATAATAACCAATGTACCTCTATAAATACTTTAACAATAACACAACCAGCATCTGTTACAATAACACCAACTATTACTAATATAGCGTGTAATGGCTTATGTAATGGTTCAGCGTCTGTTTCGGCTAGTGGAGGTACAGGCCCAATAACTTTTACTTGGGTAGCTGCAGGGCCAAGTACAATTTCAACTACATCAACTATTGCAGGGCAATGTGCTGGTACATATACAATTTTTGCAAAAGATGGCAATGCCTGTACAACCTCTGCAGTTATAACAATTACACAACCCCCAGCACTTACAATAACTGCAGTAACTCAAAGTGTTCAGTGTTTTGGGCAATGTACGGGTGCATCTACAGCAAATGTAAGCGGTGGTACTGCTCCTTATACTTATACTTGGTCGCCAGGCGCTCCAACTGGTCAAGGCACAGCTATAGTAAGTAATTTGTGTGCTGGTAATTACACGGTTTCTGTTAAAGATGCCTCTAATTGTCCAATAAATTTAAATATTTCTATTATTCAGTCAAGCAGTATTACACCAATAATTACCACAACAAGTATAACCTGTAATGGGCTTTGTAATGGTGTAATATCGCCAACAGCATCGGGCGGTTTAGCACCATATACGTTTACATTAATTACACCATCTGCAGCTACTATAACATCAGCACCACCATTTTCGGGGCTTTGTGCAGGCACTTACACCGTTTTAATAAAAGATTTATCAACTTGCGTTCAATCACAAACGGTAACTGTAGCGCAACCTAATCCATTAGTGGTCAGTGTTAATTCCACATCGTTAAATTGTTTTAATGTATGTAACGGCTCCTTAGCAGGAAGCGTTTTAGGAGGAACACCCACCTATACTTTACTGTGGAATACTCCTACAGGCACCGTAAGTGGAGGTATAATAAGTGGTTTGTGTGCAGGCTCATATACCTTTATGGCTACTGATTTTAATGGCTGTACAACAAGTTCGGTAGTAGTTTTAGCACAGCCACCACAACTAACAGCCACTATAAATGTTACTAATCCTACTTGTAATTCATTATGTAATGGTGTTGCAAATGCTGGTGTTGGAGGGGGTACGCCAGGTTATACTTTAAATTGGAGCAATGGTTTTACGGGTAATCCAAATCCAGGCTTATGTGCAGGCGTATACACGCTCACCGTTAACGATAGCAAAGGTTGTAACAAAGCCTTTACAACCACATTAACAGCACCTCCACCCATTACAATTACAGTAAATACTTCATCTACAAGTTGTGCTGGTAGTTGCAATGGTTCAGCTACAGTGTCGGCTATTGGTGGAAGTCCTGGTTTTATTTATCAATTTAATACGTTGCCATTACCAACCACTAATACTACAGGTATTTTAGGGGGCTTTTGCGCAGGAGGCTATATAGTAAGCGCAACAGATGTCAATGGTTGTTCCCAATCAATTCCGTTCACTATCAATCAACCTATCGCATTATCAGTAGCTTTAACAGGTTTGCAAACAAGTTGTAACGCTTGTTCAGGAGCTGCAACAGTTACCGCTTCAAACGGAACTCCTACATATGCAATTGTTTGGACAAATTCACTTAGTGCAACAGTTTCAAGCAATTCAGTTGCTTCTGGCTTATGCATCGGTAATTATACGGCAACCGCTACAGATAGTAAGGGCTGTATTGCCACTACAACAGTTAGTATTGCACAAACAGTTAGCGTTACTGTTGCTACTGGTGGCGGCAGTATTCAATGTTTTGGTGCTTGCACAGCTTCCGCTACAGCTAATGCTGTTGGAGGTACTGGCGCCTATTCTTATACATGGGCTGTTACCGTGCAAACTACCCAAACGGCAGTTAATTTATGCGCTGGAAATTATACGGTTACAGTTGCCGATGCTTTAGGGTGTATTAATTCAGGAACTATATCTTTTGTAAACCCACCCGATATTATTATTGCACCAACTAAAACCAATGTAGCATGTTTTGGTAATTGTAATGGTGCAATAAATTCAAACGCAAGTGGTGGAACAGGCGCGTTAACTTACTCATGGAGCCCCGGTGGACAAACCACAACGAACCTAACTAGTTTATGTGCAGGCACTTATACTTTAAAAGTTACCGATGCTAATGGTTGTAACAAAACGCAAATTATAACTATTACGCAATCGCCATCAATTACAGCAACCTTTACAACAACCAATCCAAGCGCCTGTACTACAAATAATGGAAGCATTTGTGCTACACCAAGTGGTGGAAGTGGTGCGGGCTATACCTTTACTTGGAGCCCTGCGGGTGGCCTTGGCATAAACACAAGTTGTTATTCCTTATTAAACGCAGGTTCGTATTCGTTAGTTGTATCTGATGGTGCTGGCTGTACTACAACATTATCCTCTTTATTAACCAATCCAACAGGGCCAACATTAACAATAAACTCTCAATCGGTAGCTTGTTTTGGTGGAAATACAGGCGCCATTTCTGTAACGGCAACAGGTGTACCAGGAGCTTTTACCTTTACATGGACACCAGTTGTTGGTTTTACAACTATTGGCAACACCTCTTCGGCAAGCAGTTTAGTAAGTGGCAATTATGTAATTTCGGTTACAGATGCTAATGGCTGTATCACCTCCCAATCAGTTGCTGTTACTCAAGCAACCTCGCTTACTGTAAACTCGGTAGTTACGAATATAAAATGTAATAGTGTTTGTAATGGTAGTATAACTTTAGTTACTGCTGGCGCCACGCCAGGCTACACATACAGCTGGCTCCCAGCACCATCAATAACAACAGGGCAAGGTACAAGTACAGTAAGTAATTTGTGTGCTGGTAGCTACTCGGTAAATATTACAGATGCTAATGCGTGTATAAAAACAGTTGTATTTAACGTTATTCAACCAGTAGCATTAACCATAACCACAACTCCAAGTAATGTAAAATGTTTTGGTTTATGCAACGGTTCAATTACAGCATTAGCAAGTGGCGGCACAGGTGTAATAAATTATAGTTGGCCTCCAAACGCACCTTTTACAGGTTCAATAACCGCAACTATTTTTAATTTGTGCCCAAATATTTATACGGTAAATGCAACGGATGCTAATTTATGTACTATAACAAAAACGGTTCAAATTACACAGCCACCAGCATTAACTAGCACTTTAAATTTAGTTAACGCAAGTTGTTCAAATTCGTGTAATGCAGTTGCCACCAATACTGTTGTTGGAGGAACGCCTACTTATACTTTTAGCTGGTCGTCAAGCGGTGCAACAACATCAACATTAGGTAATTTATGTGCAGGAAACTACACAGCTACGGTTACCGATGGAAATGGTTGTGTATCAGCAAATGGCTTTACAGTAGTTGCCCCGGCCCCTTTTACGACCACGTTAACCCCCTTTAACCCATTATGTAACGCCGCATGTAATGGTAGTATTACTACAGTATTATCCGGAGCACAAGGCGCTGTAACATTTAACTGGCTTCCTGTAGGTGCAGGACAAAACCCCAGTGGTTTATGCCCAAACAATTATACATTAACTGCTACAGATGCTGCAGGTTGCCAATTAGTGAGTACCACCAATTTAACACAACCGCTAGCTTTATTAGCAAATGTAACTACCACAAACCCTGCTTGTAATGGTAATTGCAATGGTGTAGCTATTAGTACTCCTGCAAATGCACAAGGCGCTGTAAATTATACTTGGACACCAGCAGCACCAAACTCAGCAACTATAAACAGCTTGTGTGCAGGAAATTATAGTGTGTTAGTACAAGATGCCAATGGTTGCCAAGATGTACAAACTTTTACTTTAACAAACCCACCCGTACTTAACGTAAATCCTTCTATTAGTCCAGCAACTTGCGGTGTATCAAACGGTTCAATAACGGTAGTAGCTGTTGGAGGAACGCCAAGTTACAGTTATACTTGGGCAGCACCTGTGGTTAGCACTAGTTCTGCAGTGGCAGGTTTAGCTGCTGGAGTTTACACAGTAGTAGTTACCGATTCTAAAAACTGTACCAATACCGTTACTATTCCTTTAAGTAATTCTAATGGGCCAAATACAGCGCCAATTATTTCTACCAGCATTTCGTGTAACGGATTGTGTACAGGGGCAGCATCTATTAATATTGCAAGTATTTTAGGAGGTACTCCAGGCTATACGGTTGGTTGGGTTTCGCCACCATCACCAAGCCCCATAAACCCACAAATAAATTTATGTGCTGGGGTTTATACGGCACAAGTAACGGATGCTAATGCATGTATATTATTTACAGCAGTAACTATTGCCCAACCTGCAGCTATTAGTATTTTGCCTAATGTGGGTTTGCCTACTTGTAACGGTATTTGTAATGGCTCTATTTCGCTAAATCCAAGTGGTGGCGTTGGGCCTTATAGTTATACTTGGACACCCGTGGCGCCAAACTCAGCAACACTTTTAAATGCCTGTGCGGGTAATTATACTATTTTAATTGGTAACAATGGTTGCCCAGCCGTTACACAGACATTAAACTTACCAAGTATATTAAATATTTTATCAACAACAGCATCAACAAACAATACTTGTTTTTCTAATTGTAATGGCGCATTAAACATAACTAGTATTTCAGGAGGATCACCCCCTTATTCTACAAATTGGAGTACCGGACAATCTACCAGCCTAATATCAAGTTTATGTAATGGTAACTATTCGGTTAATATTACAGATGTGAATGGTTGTTTTAATACATTTACTAGTTCTATCTCATCTCCTTCACAAATAACGGCAATAACGGCAATTAGCTCACCTTCTTGCGGTTTATGTAATGGTTCATCAACAGTAACAGCTGCTGGTGGTGTAGCGCCTTTTACATATAGTTGGACAACAGGAACTACTGGGCCAATAACCAATAGCTTATGTGCAGGATTATATCAAGTATTAGTTACTGATGCGAGTGGCTGTAACCAATTACAAAATGTAGCAATAAGCAATTCAAACGGTATTACAGGCCAATTGTTTAATACGATAAATGAGCAATGTGCTGGAACTTGCAATGGAGCGAGCACCGTAATACCTATTGGTGGAACAGCGCCTATAACTTTCAGTTGGACGAGCCCAGTTAGTACTAACTCTGCCGTAGCAGGTTTGTGTGCTGGAACTTACTTTGTACAAATGACAGATGCACAAGGCTGTATTAGAACAGCATCCACTTCAGTTACCGCAGCAACATCCATTACCCTATCGCCATTTGTAACGCAACCTTCTTGTGGTTTAAGTAACGGTACAATTAACGTAATTGCCTCAGGTGGTACCCCAGCTTATAGTTATACTTGGGTACCAGTGGCAGGAAGTACCTCATCATTAACAAACGTTGGCGTAGGTAATTATAGTATTACTGTTTCAGATTTTAATGGTTGTATTAAAACACAAGCCTTTGCTATTAGCAATGCAAATGGGCCTGTAGTAACATTTACACAAACTAACATTAATTGTTTTAATGCCTGTACGGGTTCAATAACAGCATTAGGAACAAGCACTTCAAATCCAGTTACTTATAGTTGGAGTACAGGAAGTACAGCACAAACAGTAACAAGTTTATGTAAAGGTGTTGTAACTTTAACAGTAACGGCCGCAAATGGTTGTAAAACGGTAAAATCATTTACCTTAACAGATAATCCTAGCTTACAACTCTCGCTTAGTAATATACAACAACCTAAATGTAACAACAATTGTAATGGTGCAATTACTTTAGTACCAAGTGGTGGAACATTGCCATATGTTTATTCGTGGACGCCTTTAGGGTCTACAAATCCTTTAACAGGGCTATGCTCAGGGTCTTATGTGGGTACTGTAACAGACAGTAAAGGTTGTGTTCTGTCCGAAACAGTTATATTAAGCAACCCACCGTTAATTGTAGTAACACCTACGCTTATTAATTCATCATGCAGTACCGTTGCTGATGGTAGCGCCAGTTTAACAGTTACTGGTGGAAGTCCTGCGTTTACCTATACCTGGAGTGGGCCAGCAGCATTTACATCAACCAACCAAAATATTACAAATGTTTTATCGGGTACTTATTCGTTAAATTTAACAGATACTAGAGGTTGTGTAGTAACCAATACTTTTAATATTGTTCCTACCATTACCATTACTGCTAATGCGGGGCCTGATGCTACAGTTTGCCCAACTAGTTCAGTAATATTAACGGGTACAAATTCTATAGGGGCAATAACCTATAATTGGTATTTATTGCCTAATAACATTAACCCTATTGCCAACACATCAACGCTTGTTTTACCTAATGCTGCAGGAGCGTCTACCTTTGTATTACAAACTGTTTCGTCGGTGTCAACGTGTGCTGCGTTTGATACAGTAGTTGTAAACGTATATACTTTACCATTAGTAGATGCAGGGCCAAGCTACACAATTCCTGTGTTTTCAACAGTTACTATTGGTGGCAGTCCTACCTCACCTACAGGTATTACCTTTACATGGAGCCCTTCGTTTACCCTAGATAACGGGAGTATACCAAACCCAACGGCCTCAAACACAGTAAATACTACTTATACAGTAACTGTAACGGATATGAATGGCTGTATGGCCAGTGATACGATGCAGGTATTACTTTATCCAGAAATAATAATACCAAATGGCTTTAGTCCTAACGGCGATTCAAAAAATGATAAATGGCAAATAGATAATATTGAACAGTTTCCAGACAATACGGTTGAGGTTTATAATCGCTGGGGCGAGCAACTATTTTATTCAAAAGGCTATGCCGTACCATTTAATGGGCAATACAAGGGTAAAGATTTACCTGTTGGAACATATTATTATATAATTAATTTAAATCATCCGGCCTACTTAAAAGCCTATACCGGACCATTAACCATATTTAGATAATGAAAACAAGAAAATATTATATATGGTTGTTTAGTATTATAACAGTTTGTGGCTTTGCACAGCAATTACCACAATACACGCAGTATATGCTTAACGAAATGGCTATTAACCCTGCCGTTGCAGGAAAAGATGATTATGCAGATGTACGATCGAACAACCGATACCAATGGATTGGCATTACCGATGCGCCGAGAACATATATGTTTACCGCACATGGCCCCATTAAAGCAAAAAACATGGGTTTAGGTATGAATTTATATACAGATATTGTAGGCCCTACCCGTAGAACAGGATTAAATTTTAGTTACGCGTACCATTTAAAACTAAAAAAAGATATGTTTTTATCTATGGGTTTAAGTGCAGGTATTTTACAATGGGGTATTGATGGTAGCAAATTAATTTTACATGATGATGGCGACCAAAATCTTTTAGGGACTTACCAAACAACCTATGTACCCGATTTTGGCGCAGGCGTTTATTTTCACAAAAAAGATAAATTTTATTTTGGTATCGCTATACCACAATTGTATCAAGCCCCAATTGCATTGTATGCAGGGGCTGGCAAAAATAGTAGAATAGTAAACCATTTTAATTTTAATGGTGCGTATAAATTTAATTTGGGCGATGATTTTAAAATAGAACCTTCGTTTTTAGTAAAATACGAAATACCAGCACCACCAAAAATTGATGCGGGTTTGCGTGTTATTTATAAAGAACAAATTTGGTTAGGTGGCGCTTACCGCCATAACGATGCTTTTACAGCACTAATAGGTTATTTTTATAAAAATTATTTATTAATTGGGTATTCTTATGATATAACTACTACTAACATTAAAAAATATAGTACAGGCACGCATGAAATAATGCTTGGTATTCGTTTTTCGCGCAAGCAAGCAGCTACTTGGGAAAAAGAATAGGCTGCTGCGAAATGTTTAAATCTAAAATAAACGTTACTTAACAACTACTGCGTTTGCTTCGCGAAACGATAAAACATAATTGCTAAGTAATATTTTTTGCTCATCGGTTAAATTTGCTTTTGGACTCATATCGTCAATTTCGTGTTTCCATTTTCGTTCGCTAAATTTTGGAATATCATAAGCCTTGTGGCATTCTACACATTGATTGAAATAAATGGAATGCCCATTTTTTAAATCGGCTAAGGTGATGCTTGAATTTGTTTTTTGTGCTACAGCTAATTCTTTTTCGGTAGGAAGTTGGCTTGCCACAATTAATTTTTTAGATGTAGTGCAATAAGTCAAAAGAAGCAAAGCTATGAGAGTGATAATAATTTTTTTCATAATTCAAATGTAAAATATAAATTGCTTTTAAATTTATTTAGCCTGAGTGTTTCAAATACTGCACATTGAATCGGAAATTTTTAAGTTATAATTGATTAATTACTTTTTGTGCCACAGAATAACTTGCATAACGCATAGCTCTGTCATAAGAGTTTAAAAAGGTTTCGACAAAGTATTCTCTTGTATCAATTAATGCTTTTTTGTCGTTAACAGATGTTAGAGGTTCATTTATTGTCCCCCTCTTTAATAATTCCCTTGTACTTTTATTTCTTATTAAATAATCGACAACAATAACATCGTTTTCATAGTACATTTTTTCATTAAGAATTGTTCCCATAAAAAGAAACTTAAATGCAAAGGTATTGGCAGTATACTTATGTATAAGAGTGTTAGGCATTCTTTTAAATATTAATTCAAGCGACTTACCTTCTAGTTTATATTTATTAACATCGTTTTCTATTAAATTATTTAATTCGTTTATAGTTGCAAACACGTAATATTTTGAATTTACGTTACATGTAATTTCTTCATAAGAATATATATAAAAAATTAATGGTACGGTATAAAAACCACTATATTTAGTTACACAAAACCCCTCTATTTTTGTTAAACTATCTGTATTAAAAGCTACGGCATTTCTATTATCTAGTGTGGTAATTGCTTGTGAACTGGCGTAATGTTTTGTGACAATTTTATTCATTTTACTTTTAAGCATGCAACTTTGCAAAAAAATAACACTAATAAAAATTTTAAGAGGCGTTATAAAATGCATAATTAATTAACTTATTTTGCTTCTACTTCAATAACCTCTAAGCCTAATTTTTTAATTTTATCTAAATTAGTGGCCTTATCGCCTACAACTACAATTACCATATTATTATATGGTAAGTATTTTTTTGCCAATGCATTTATTTCTTCTTTTTTAATAGCGTTTAGCATTTCGGTTTGTTTTGCCACATAATCTTTAGGTAAGTTATAATCTAACACACGCGAAATAAATCCTAATTTTTGAGCTGCACTTTCGTACTTTAATGCATCGCTTTGTGCAATAGCATTTTTTGTAAAGGTTAATTCATCATCAGTTATACCATTTTCGGTGTAGTTTTTAAATTCTTTTAATACTTCCACTAATGTGCTATCGGTTGTATTGGCTTTAAAGCCGCCACTTAACGTGTAAGCACCTGCATATTTACTACCGCTAAAACCACTGCGTACACCATACGTCCAGCCCTTTACTTCACGCAATAAAAAATTTACACGGCTATTAAAGGCGCCACCAAAACTATAATTCATAATTAGAGCTTTGTAATAATCGCCCATAGGTTGATAAGGCAGAGCAATATAACCAATTCTAATTTCGCTTTGGGCGGCATTTTTTTTATCTACAAAATAAATTTTTGTTTTTTCAATTTTTGGAATTTCAGGTTCAATGAGTAGAGTTGTTTTTTCACTTTTTAATTTTGATAAAAACGCTAATTCTTTTAAAATAGACGCTTCAGTAATATCTCCTGTTACGGATATAGACATATTTAACGCGTTTAAATTTTTATAATAATTTTTCACATCATCAATTGTAATTGAATTTACGGTTTCGGCTGTGCCACTCGTTGGGTAACTCATTGTATGGTTTGTGCCATATAATAATTTACGATACGTTAAATCGGCCAACGCATTTGCGTTTGTTACGCGTTGAGTAATATTATCTAATAATTGCTTTTTTTCTATTTCAAATTCTTCCGTGTCAAATTTTGGCTCAAACATACTTTCTTCAATAATTTTTAGTGTGGCCGAAACGTTTTTGCTGGTTGATTCAATATATACGTTCATATCTTCATCGCCAGTATTTATAGATATAGAAGAGCCCAACCTGTCTAATTTATTTTCAATTTCTTCGGCTTTAGTTTTTAAAGTGCTTTGTTGTAACATGGCACCTAATAAATAAGCCACGCCCGACTTTGCCTGAGGCTCATATCTGTGACCTATTTTAAAACTTAATAAAATATTTACTTTTGGCAATTCGGTTTCGGTTACGCCAATTAACGGCACTACATGATTTACTGCACGGGTAATATAAAAATTAGGCACTGGCACAGGTTTAGCGGCTTTAGCTTGTGGCATAATCCCACGATTAAAATTATCTTTAGCTTCAGTATAAGTTAGGTTTTTATATTCATCGCTTTCGGTTTCAATGGTACGATCGTACATTTTCCAATTGTCTGTTTTTGCAATTAAATCTGTTTTTCCTTTAGGAACACAACTTAAAACAACCGCTGATTTATTTTTAAAATAGGTAGTGTAAGCATTCATCACATCTGCCTTTGTAAGTGTCATATACTTTGCAATTTCTTTTTTAATAAAATTTGCATCGCCAGCTAATGTAAAATTTGAGGCCAAAGTAGCACCTTTACCTTGTACTGTGCTTAATGCGTTTAAAATTTGAGATTGGTATTGGGCTTTATACTTCACCAAATCATCATCCGTTACACCAGTTTTTTCCCAATTGCTTAATGTTGTTTTTAACAAGGCTTCCATTTCTGCTAAATTACCACCAGCATTCGCTCTAATAGAAAAATGAAATTGTCCAGTCAATTCTCGTGAGTATTGAAAACACTGGGCGTTTACTGCTTTTTTACTTTCGATAAAAGCTTTGTATAGAGGCGAGCCTTGATTGCCAGAAAGTATAGTTGAGAGCACATTTAATGCCGCATCCTCCTTGGTATTAGCTTTTGCAGATGGAAAAACAACTGATAATTGTGGGAACTTAACATTGTCTTCGTAAGATAAATAACGGTTTTCGGTTAAGGTAACAGTATTAACGGTTTGTAATTTTACATCTTTACCTACATTTATACTTCCAAAATATTTTTGTGCCATTATTAAAACTTCGTCAACGTTTACATCGCCAGCAACGGTTAATACTGCATTATTTGGCCCATACCAACGCATATAAAAACGCTTTAAATCATTTACATCCACTCTATCCAAATCTACTAAATAGCCAATGGTGCTCCAGCTATAAGGATGTCCTTTTGGATAAAGAGCTTCGCCAATTTTTTCAAAAATTAAACCATAAGGTTTGTTGTCATAATTTTGTCCACGCTCGTTTTTAACAGTAGCGCGTTGAACCTCAAACTTTTTTTGTGTAACCGAATCTAACAAAAAGCCCATACGATCAGATTCTAACCAAAGCATTTTTTCTAATTGATTACTCGGTACTGTTTCAAAATAATTCGTTCTATCGGTATTTGTTGTTCCGTTTAATGTTCCGCCTGCTTCGGTAATTATTTTAAAATGTTGTTCATCAGCTACATTTTTTGATCCTTGAAACATCATGTGTTCAAAAAAGTGTGCAAAACCACTACGGCCTTGTTGCTCGCGGGCGCTACCTACATGGTAAGTAACATCAACATAACAAATAGGGTCGCTATGGTCTTCGTGAATTAAAATAGTTAGGCCATTGCTTAACTTATAACGTTTGTAAGGTATTACAATATCACTCCCTATTTTTTTTACTTCGTCAATAAAAACGGGTAGGGGATAAGTAGTATTTGATTTGCTTAAGCCTGGCATTTGCTTTTGAGCATTTGAAAGAGTTAATGCTGAAATAACAATAGTGAGTGATAATATGATTTTTTTCATTTTATAATTTTAAGTAAAAAATTTAAATTTAGTATGTAAATATAATGTAATAGGGATTATAATTCAAGTATTTTGGTATGAGCGGAAGAATGGCTAGTTTTACAGTTATTTTAATAGTTCTTCTTCTACGTCTTTTTCAACTCGTAAATTTTCAATAATAAATTCTTGTCTGTCGGGGGTATTTTTACCCATGTAATAATTTAACAATTCTTGAATACTTGCTTTTTGGTCGAGTAACACTGGCTCTAAACGAATGTCTTTTCCAATAAAGTGTTTAAACTCATCGGGGCTAATTTCTCCCAAGCCTTTAAAGCGCGTAATTTCGGGCTTTGGACCTAGTTTAGCAATGGCGGCTTTACGTTCCTCATCACTATAACAATATGCGGTTTCTTTTTTATTACGCACTCTAAATAAAGGTGTTTGCAATATTTTTACGTGATTATTTTTAACCAAATCGGGAAAAAATTGTAAAAAGAAGGTTAATAATAATAAACGAATGTGCATGCCATCTACATCGGCATCGGTTGCTATTACTACATTATTATAACGTAACTCATCTAAATTATCTTCAATATTTAAAGCGGCTTGTAGTAAGTTAAATTCTTCGTTTTCGTAAACTATTTTTTTACCTAAACCAAAACAATTTAAGGGCTTACCTTTTAAACTAAACACAGCTTGTGTATTAACATCGCGTGTTTTAGTAATAGAGCCACTTGCCGAGTCGCCCTCACAAATAAACAAAGTAGTTTCTAAGCGGCGAACATCTTTAATATCATCTAAATGTGTGCGGCAATCACGTAATTTTTTATTGTGTAACGATGATTTTTTCGCACGTTCGCGTGCTAATTTTTGAATGCCCGATAGTTCTTTGCGTTCGCGCTCATTGGCTAAAATTTTAGCTTCAATGGTGCGAGCTATTTCGGGATTTTTATGTAAATAATTATCTAAATGTTGCTTAATAAAATCGCCAATAAAGGTACGAATGCTTTGCCCTTGTGGTGCAATTTCGTGCGAGCCTAATTTAGTTTTTGTTTGCGATTCAAAAATGGGTTCTTGTACCTTTATAGAAATAGCGGCAACAATAGATTTGCGAACGTCAGAGGGTTCAAATTCTTTTTTATAAAATTCGCGTACGGTTTTTACAACTGCTTCTCTAAATGCGCCCAAGTGTGTGCCACCTTGTGTGGTGTATTGCCCATTTACGTAACTGTAGTATTCTTCGCTATAATGCTCGTTGCTATGTGTTAATGCTAGCTCAATATCTTCGCCCTTTAAATGTATAATTGGGTAAAGAGTTTCGCCGCTAATGTTTTTTTCTAATAAATCTTTTAATCCATTATCTGACTTATACGCAACACCATTAAGGGTAAGGGTTAAGCCTGTATTTAAAAAAGCATAATTCCATACCATTTTATCGATGTATTCATGCACAAAATGATATTTTTTAAATATCGTGTCATCAGGCATAAACTCAACGTAAGTGCCATTTTTTTCGTTTGGAGCCGGTGTTAATTTATGTTCTTTTATCAATTCGCCACGGCTAAATTCAGCGGTTTTTGATTGCCCATCGCGGTAAGCAGTTACTTTAAAATTGATAGATAGCGCATTTACCGCTTTTGTACCCACACCATTTAAACCAATAGATTTTTTAAAAGCTTCGCTATCATACTTGCCACCCGTATTCATTTTAGAAACTACTTCAACTACTTTACCTAATGGAATACCACGACCAAAATCGCGAATAGAAACCACACCATCTTTTACTGTAATGTTAATTTTGTTGCCTTCGCCCATCATAAATTCATCAATGGAATTATCCATTACTTCTTTTATAAGTACGTAAATACCATCGTCAAATGCGCTACCATCGCCCAATTTACCAATGTACATGCCAGGGCGGGTACGTATGTGTTCTTTCCAGTCTAACGACTTTATATTGTCTTCAGTATAATTTGATTTTGCCATCCTAATAGTTTTTAGTTCTAAGTTTTTAGTGTTAATATTAAGAACTAAACATTAAATCTAAAGTGCATTACGTCACCATCAGCAACAATGTATTCTTTACCTTCAATGCGTAATTTACCAACTTCGCGGCAAGCAGCTTCTGAGCCAAGGGTTGTAAAATCGGTATAACTCATTACTTCGGCTTTAATAAAACCTTTTTCAAAATCGGTATGTATTACGCCAGCAGCTTGTGGGGCTTTAAAACCTTTGTTAATTGTCCAGGCACGAACTTCTTTTACACCCGCCGTAAAGTAGGTTTGTAAATCTAATAGTTTGTATGCCGATTTTATTAACTTATTAACGCCTGGTTCTTCTAAACCCATTTCGGCTAAAAACATTTGTTTTTCTTCAAAGGTTTCTAAGGATGCTATTTCACTTTCCATTTGAGCAGTAATTACTAAAATTTCAGCATTTTCGGTTTTAATAGCTTCTTTTACAGCATCAACGTGCTTGTTACCAGTTTTTGCAGATGCTTCATCCACATTACACACATACATTACGGGTTTTATAGTTAGTAAATGTAAATCGGCAATATGCTCTAATTGGCTATCTTCTAAAGCACAGGCGCGGGCAGATTGACCACTTTCTAAGGTTTCCTTCACCTTTAAAAGGGTGTTATAAACTTTAACAGCATCTTTATCGTTACCAACTTTAGCGGCTTTTTCAAATTTTTTAAGTTTAGCATCTACACTCTCTAAATCTTTTAATTGTAATTCGGTATCAATAATTTCTTTGTCGGCTACGGGGTTTACCTTGCCATCAACGTGTATTACATTGTCATCATCAAAACAACGCAACACGTGCAGTATAGCATTACACTCGCGAATGTTTCCTAAAAATTTATTTCCTAAACCCTCGCCCTTACTGGCGCCTTTTACTAAGCCAGCAATATCAACTATTTCAACGGTTGTTGGTAAAATGTTTTGTGGCTTTACTAGTTCTGCTAATTTATTTAAACGCTCGTCGGGCACAGTAATAGTGCCCACATTAGGGTCTATAGTACAAAACGGAAAATTAGCCGCCTGTGCTTTTGCATTACTTAAACAATTAAATAAAGTTGATTTACCAACGTTGGGAAGCCCAACAATTCCGCACTTTAAAGCCATAAGATTATTTTTTTAATTACCAGTTTTTTAAAAATATTAAATTGTTTTTGTAGTATAAATTATCGCCTAGTAATACCGATTTAAATAATAAATTGCTATAATAATTACCGTAGGTAACAGGTATTGCATTTACATAAAAACTTGTGTTTGATAGAGTGGCAATAGCGGCAACTAAATTAGGTAATTTAGCAATGTTTAATTTATTAACAGTTGGAGAAGTAAGGTTTACAATATCAACCGAAGCAAAATCGTTTGGGTTTAAACCATTGTTAGTACCCGTTATTACTGCTAATTTTACAAACTTACCAGCGGGAATAGTTTTACTTAAATTAAACGTAAGCGTAATAGAATCTTTATTATAAATAGTTCCAATTAAGGTATCCATTTTATAGGGCGATTGTTTTGCGAAGGGGATATTTACGGTTAATGTATTGGCAGTATTTAAGGTAACGCTTAATGGTGCATAATCAAACCCAATTTTATTAATAATAGGAACATAAGTATCGTAAGGTAAATTACTAATGGTAGCAAGCCCTACGGTATTAGTAACGGCTGAATAGGATTTTTGATATAGGCTAACCGTTAATGCGTTGTTATTAGCATCAATGTTTCCTAACGAATCATAACTTGTTATATAAAAATTAATAGATGAGGTTGGCATTGGAGCCGGAGTTGTATCTACTGGCGCATCTGCCTTTTTCTTACAACAAAAAAGAGTAAAACAAACAAGTAAAATCAAACAATTTTTAATCATTTTATAAAAATTTTAATCTGCAAATATACCATATCTATTTCTATTTTTTAAATTATTAAAACCGCTGTATTTATTGAGTTTTTAACAGATAGCTTTGTTTTTTAACAAAGTAATTTAAAACAAAATATTTAATCTACTTTTATGCTCAATAAAAATTATGCAAGATATTATTCAGTTAAAAAATTTATGTACGCAAGTACGTCGCGATATTGTAAGAATGGTACATGCCGCTAGTTCTGGGCATCCTGGAGGCTCGTTAGGCTGTGTTGAGTTTTTTGTGGCTTTATATAAAGAGGTAATGCACCACAACCCAAGCAACTTTAACATGGATGGTAAAAACGAAGATTTGTTTTTTTTAAGTAACGGACACATATCTCCTGTTTTTTATAGTGTTTTAGCACGTTCGGGTTATTTCCCGGTTAAAGAGTTAAAAACGTTTCGTAAATTAAACACGCGTTTACAGGGGCATCCAACAACACACGAAGGTTTGCCAGGTATCAGAATTGCAAGTGGTTCGTTAGGGCAAGGTATGAGTGTGGCTATTGGTGCTGCATTGGCAAAAAAATTAAACGGAGATAAAAGCACTATTTATTCTTTACACGGCGATGGTGAATTGCAAGAAGGACAAATTTGGGAAGCCGCCATGTATGCAGCTGCCAATAAAGTAGATAATTATATTGCTACTGTTGATTATAATGGCAGACAAATTGATGGCGATGTAGATAAAGTTTTATCTCTAGGAAATTTAAAAGCAAAATTTGAAGCTTTTGGATTTACTGTTTTAGAAAATAATTTTGGAAACGATATTGAAAAAGTAATAGCATCGTTAAACCAAGCCAAAACATATTTAGGAAAAGGCAAGCCTATTATTATTTTAATGAAAACCGAAATGGGGCAAGGTGTTGATTATATGATGGGAACACACAAATGGCACGGTAGTTCGCCTAACGATGAGCAGCTGCAAAAAGCCTTAGCCCAATTGGAAGAAACTTTAGGAGACTATTAAAATTTAGTGAGTTTTTAATGTTTAGTTCTTAGTTTTTAATAAAATATATATGATTAATTTATCGAAACTTATATTAAAAACTAAATACTTAAAACTAAACACTAAGTTGTTATTTTTAATCTTTAATCTATCATTTTTAATTTCTAATGGTCAGGTAACCAACCGCATCCTATTTATTTTTGATGACAGTTACAGCATGTATGCGCCATGGAATAGCAACATAAAAATAGAAGTTGCTAAAAAGGTAATGGGCGAATTTTTAGACAGTTTACAAAACCTACCCAATCTTGAATTAGCCCTGCGCTGTTACGGACACACCACTTTTTTTAAGCCCGATAGAAATTGTAAAGACACAAAATTAGAAGTGCCCTTTGCCGATGCAAAAACAAATAGCTTAAAAATAAAACAACGCATTCAAAAACTAGAACCTTTGGGTACTACGCCAATTGCTTATTCATTAGGCGAATGCGTTAACGATTTTACGCTAAAAAGTAATGTGCGTAATATTGTTATTTTAATTACCGATGGTATTGAAGAGTGTGGGGGCAACCCTTGCCAAGTAAGTATTGATTTACAAAAAAAAGGAATTTTTTTGCGCCCCTTTGTAATTGGTGTGGGTTTAGATGTGAAATTTGCCGATGTGTTTGGTTGCATGGGGAAGTTTTACGATGTAAGTAACGAGGCTAATTTCAAAGATGTTTTAAAGTTGGTTTTAACCGAAGCCATTACACAAACAACCATACAAGTTGATTTATTAGACATTTTTAAAAAACCTACAGAAACAGATGTGGATATGACTTTTTATGAAGCGGGAACCACAACTGCGAAATACAATTATTTACACACTATTAATTACCGTGGCAACCCCGACACCTTGGTACTTAACCCCGATATTAATTACGACTTAGTGGTTCATACTATTCCGCCACAAGAGAAAAAAAATATTGCCATCATAAAAGGTAAACACAATACTATTTCATTAGATACCCCGCAAGGATTTTTAAAATTAGAATTAGATGGTGCTATTAGTAAATATTACCCAACAACCGTTGTAAGAAGACAAGGCCATTTAAAAACATTAAACGTGCAGGATTTTGGTAAACTCGAAAAATATATTGTTGGCAAGTATGATTTAGAGATTTTAACACTACCTCGTATTTATTTAAAAGATGTGGAGATTAAACAAAGCACCACCAACACTATAAAAATACCCACCAGTGGCAATGTGTTGTTTGCTAAATTAGGCACTGGCTATGGCAGTGTTTATACCGATGATGGAAAAACTGTAACTTGGGTGTGTAACTTAAATAACACATTACAAAACGAAATTATATATTTACAACCTGGAAAATATAAAGCCGTGTTTAGATACGATTTTGCAAAAGAAACAACTAAAACGATTGAACGAAATTTTGAAGTAAAAAGTGCAATGCCACAAACCGTTAGTTTAAATTAAACAACCATTACGCAGAGCCCTTTACTGAGCACAGTCGAAGTAAGATAAAACAAAAATAAATGCTAAATCATCTTTCGACGAGGCTCAAGATGATAAAGCCTTTGTAGCACAGAGCGGAGATTTAAAATATAAAAAAGTATAAATAAAGAAAATGAAAAAATACACCTATACCGAAAAAAAAGACACGCGCTCAGGCTTTGGTGCTGGCTTATCTGAACTTGGAAAAACAAATCCAAATGTAGTTGCTTTGTGTGCCGATTTAACAGGCTCTTTAAAAATGGATGCTTTTGAAAAAGAACACCCCGATCGATTTTTTCAAATTGGCATTGCCGAAGCAAATATGATGGGTATTGCCGCTGGTTTAACTATTGGAGGTAAAATTCCGTTTACAGGTACTTTTGCTAATTTTAGCACGGGTAGGGTGTACGACCAAATCCGTCAAAGCATTGCATACTCACATAAAAATGTAAAAATATGTGCATCGCATGCAGGGCTTACCCTGGGCGAAGATGGCGCTACCCACCAAATTTTAGAAGATATTGGTTTAATGAAAATGTTACCACACATGGTAGTGATTAACCCTTGCGATTATAACCAAACAAAGGCGGCAACCATTGCCATTGCTAATTACGATGGGCCTGTGTATTTACGTTTTGGAAGACCAACAGTGCCAAATTTTACGCCAGCCGACCAAACATTTAAAATTGGAAAAGCAGTATTATTAAACGAAGGAACGGATGTAACCATTATTGCAACAGGTCATCTAGTATGGAAAGCCATTGAAGCAGGTGAGCAGTTAGCAGCAAAAGGAATCAGCGCCGAAATAATAAACATTCATACTATTAAGCCGTTAGATAACGATGCTATTTTAAAATCAATTATAAAAACAAAGTGTGTAGTTACTGCCGAAGAACATCAAATGAATGGTGGATTAGGAGATAGTGTAGCGCAATTATTAGCCCGTCATAACCCAACACCACAAGAGTTTGTAGCGGTTAATGATAGCTTTGGTGAAAGTGGAACGCCTGATGAGTTAATGACAAAGTATGGTTTAGATACTGTTAATATTGTAAACGCCGTTGAGGCAGTTTTAAAGAGAAAATAGATAATTAAAACGTATATAATTCCTTCAAATAAAAAAAGCAACATTACGTTGCTTTTTTTATTTGAAAATTTAATATAAAATATTATGCTGTGCCTGTTTTTCTAACACCCGTTGTTTTTTTGTTTCCAGCAATTGTTTTGGCTTTAACACCATCTTTTTTAGTAGTGGTTTTTCTGGCAGCAGAATTTGCGTCAACAGCTTTTGCTATTTTTGTTTTTTCTTCACCTTCTTTTTTTTCTTCTTTTTCCTTTAAATTACCAGTAGTTTGTAAAGTATTATACCAAACAAATAGTTTACGCATATTACTCACATACACACGTTCCTTATCGTAATCGGGTAATACTTGTGCAAAATAAGCTTCAATAGCCTTATCATCTGCCTTATTATCAACGGCAACACCGCCTTTTTCTTTTTCAAATACCGACGTCATAATTGCTTCAATAGGCTTATCATCACTAGTTGTAAACATACTAATATCTGATAAGGTTGAAACTTTAGTAGAGGCGTATATGTTTAAACGCTTTTTATCCGCTAAGCCTTCAACAATAATACCGTTTTTGCTTTGTGCAATAATTTTAAATAAACCTGGTTGGCCTGAAATAGAAATAATTCCTGTTAAATCAATCATATAATTTTTTAATTTTTTAGAGTAACAAATATAAGTTTTTTTTATGATTAGTCAAAAAGAGTTTAAGTACAAGTCGTTAGTGTTTTTGTTAATCAGTAATCTATCTATTTAATGCCTCAGTAGCTTTTCTAACACTGCCATGCTTTATTAATAAAGCTTTAGCTTCATCATAATCAGCTATACCAGTATTTTTCATTAGCATTTGCGTACCCCTATTTACTAATTTATTATTGCTTAATTGCATATCTACCATTTTATTTCCCTTTACACGTCCCAGTTTAATCATAACACTTGTGCTAAGCATATTTAAAACCAGCTTTTGTGCAGTACCGCTTTTCATGCGTGTGCTTCCTGTTACAAATTCGGGTCCCACTACAACTTCTACGGGGTAATTACTTACTTCGGCAATTTTACTGTTGGCGTTACAAACAATACAGGCTGTGGTAATGTTATTGATATTACAGTTTTGTAATGCGCCCACAACATAAGGCGTTCCACCCGAAGCAGCAATACCTAAAACAACATCATGAGTGGTAATGGTATATTTTTTTAAATCTTCCCAGCCTTGGTTTACATCGTCTTCGGCAAATTCTACAGCCTTACGAATGGCTTCATCACCACCAGCAATTATGCCTATTACTTTGCCCTGCTCTATACCATAGGTTGGCGGGCATTCGCTAGCATCTACAACTCCTAATCGGCCACTTGTGCCTGCGCCAATATAAAATAACCTACCGCCGTTTTGCATTTTTTGTACTACTACTGTTACTAATTTTTCTAGTTGAGGTATTGCTTTTTCAATAGCATTGGGTACTGTTTTATCTTCGGTATTTATATTGGTTAAAAGTTGTAACACACTCATTTGTTCTAAATTAGTGTAATGCGAATCTGCTTCGGTAGTTTTCATTTTAGAATAGTAGTTTGTGTGATTTTAATTATAAAAAAACATTAAATATTTTTTACACTTTCGAGTGTAGTTTTACTTAAAGCGCCATAACCTCCTTCAATATTTATTAAATTTTGGTAGCCGTTTGCTTTTAAAATAGAAGCGGCAATCATACTGCGTAAGCCGCCCGCACAATGTATATAATAAGGTTTTGTTTTATCTAAAGTATCTTTCCAGTTATTTATAAAGTCAAGTGGATTACTCTCTGCAAAGATTAAATGGCCGCCTGCAAATTCGTTTGGTTTACGAACATCTATGGTGCATATTTCATCTGTTTTTAGTTTAGAAAAACTATCCGCATCTATATTTTGAATGGTTGCAATAGGTTTATTGGCCTGTTGCCAACTTTCAAAACCTCCTTGTAAATAACCCAGGCAATTATCGTAACCCACACGCGATAATCGCATAACGGTTTCTTCTTCTCTACCAATGGGCGCTACAATTAAAATAGGTTGATTAATATTACTAATTAAAGTACCCACCCAAGGTGCAAATTGCCCATCAATCCCTATAAATAATGCGTTTGGAATATGACCTACAGAAAATTCGGCTGCTGTTCTTACATCTAAAATTAAGGGTTTTTGTTCTGCAATAATTTTTTCAAATTCACTAACGGTTTGCGACTTTGCACCGTTTTGCATTACAGTATTAAAATTTTTATAGCCCTGTTTATTTAAGTTAGCGTTTTTAGCAAAGTATTGTGGGGCAGGTAAAATACCAGTAGTTAATTCGGCAATAAAATCGGCTTTAGAAATGGACTGCAACGCATAATTTACTTTTTTTTGATTGCCCAAGGTGTCAAAGGTTTCTTTGCTCATATTTTTACCACACGCACTACCAGCGCCATGTGCAGGATATACAAGAATATCATTAGGTAAAGGCATTATTTTTGTGTGTAGGCTTTCGTACAACATTCCAGCCAAATCTTGCTGCGTAAGTGTTGATTTTATAGCCAAATCGGGTCTGCCTACATCGCCAATAAAAAGGGTATCGCCTGTAAAAATACAGTGTGGTTTATTATTTTCATCTAATAATAAATACGTTGTACTTTCTAAGGTATGTCCGGGCGTGTGAAGTGCTTTTAGGGTTAAGCCACCTATTTTAAACTCTTCGTTATCTTTTGCGTTGTAACTTTTGTAGGTAGTTTGGGCATTGGGGCCAAAAACAATTTGTGCATGTGTAGCTTCTGCTAAATCTACATGTCCACTCACAAAATCGGCATGAAAATGGGTTTCAAAAATATATTTTAAAGTATCGTTATTTTGTTTTAATAAATTTAGGTAAGGTTGCGTTTCACGCAAAGGATCAATAATTGCAGCTTCGCCATTATGCGAAATATAATAAGCGCCTTGAGCCAAACAGTTTGTATAAAGTTGTTGTACTTGCATTGTATAAAGTTAAGAAATTTATTTTTTAAAATCGGTAACATTTAATTGCTTGGTACAAAAAAAATGCTCTTCGGTAATGGCATTTGAGCATACAATAACGGTGCGGTTTGTAGTGTAATTTAGTGTTAAATTTTTGTACCATTCAATGGCATTTTTATCCAAGTTAGAAACAGGCTCATCCAATAACAACAAAGGCGTATCGGCTAAAATGGCTAAACCTAATTTTAAACGCTGTTTCATACCGCTACTAAATTGTTTAATAAATTTATTTTTAGCGTGAGAAAGCTCTATCATTTCGATAATCTGAGTGGTAGATAATTTATTTATAAAGGGTTTAAAAAAAGAGGAATGTTCAATAATTTCGGTTAACGTAAAATCTTCGATAAGTTGTATATAGGGCGAGGCAAAGGAAATATATTGTGGATTGATGATTGATGACTGATGATTGATATTTGGTTGTTTGATAGCTTGGGATTGCTGACTAGCCTCTATCGTACCCTCGTTAGGTGAAACAAAACCGCTAATAATTTGTAATAGAGTAGATTTACCAGAGCCATTACCACCTAAAATAACTAATTTATCATTGGCTATAATTTGATAATTAAGATTTCTAAAAATCCACTCGCGATTAAATTTTTTGCCAATATTATTTAAAGAAATTGAGATCACTTATGAAATTTTTTTAATTAAAGATTATAAATTGTAAGCAAAAAATAGAAATTTTTTTTATATCCCTTTTACAATCCCGTCTTTTTGATTTTTTATAAAGTTTAAAATCTCGGTTCTAATTGGGGTTTCGGGCATTTCTGTTTCTACAATATCTAAGGCATTGCTAATGTTATGCCCACGCACAAAAATAATTCTGTAAATGTCTTCTATTTGTTTTATTACATCTTTGTCAAAGCCACGTCTCGCTAAACCAATAGTGTTTACGCCAATAAATTGTAAGGGTTCGCGTGCTACTCTAATATATGGCGGTATACTTTTGCGAATTAACGATGCGCCTGCCACAAAACTGTGCGCACCAATGGTTACAAATTGTTGAGCGGCTACTACGCCTTCAATAATTACAAAGTCTTCAACTGTAATGTGCCCTGCAAGGCTACCGTTATTGGCAATTATAACATTATTGCCAATCGCACAATCGTGTCCCAAGTGCGTGTAACACATAATTAAACAGTTGTTACCAACCTTGGTCGTCATTCTGTCAGCAGTGCCTTTGTGAATGGTGGCGTACTCTCTAATAGTAGTATTATTGCCAATTACGGTGTTTGATTTTTCGCCTTTGTATTTTAAATCTTGATTAACAATACCAATTACGGCACCTGGAAAAATTTTACAATCGTTTCCAATAATTGTATCGGGGTAAATAACAACGTTAGGATGAATAAATGTATTGTCGCCAATTTCAACATCTTCAAAAATGGTTGCAAATGCTGAAATGGTTACATTTTTTCCAATTTTTGCTTTTGGGCTTATGGATGCTAAGTTTGAAATCATATATGAATTTAACTCGCTAAAACTGGGGTTTCTAATCCTTTTACTTTTACAATTTGCGCCATCATTTCGGCTTCCATTACAGGCTTATTAGCAACATATGCTACGCCACGCATGTGGCAAATACCACGACGAATGGGAGTAACCAATACTAAACTAAACACAACGGTATCGCCAGGAATAACCATTTTCTTAAACTTAACACCATCAATTTTCATAAAATAGGTGAGGTAATTTTCTGGGTCGGGTACTGTTTTTAAAACCAACACGCCACCGCATTGTGCCATGGCTTCAATAAGCATTACGCCCGGCATTACAGGATTATCTGGAAAATGACCTTTAAAAAATTCTTCGTTTAAGGTTACATTTTTTACACCAATTACATGTTCTGCCGATAGTTCCATAATTTTATCTACTAACAGCATAGGCTGGCGGTGAGGTAAAATTTTCATTATATCGGTAATGTTTAAAAGGGGTGGTGCATTTAAATCTATTTTAGGGTAATCTTTTTCGTTTTTTTGTTTTTTAATAGATTCTTTAATTTTTTTAGCGAAGGCTATATTACCAGCATGCCCTGGGCGAGCCGCCAACACATGAATTTTTAAGGGTTTGCCAACCAAGGCTAAATCGCCAATAATATCTAATAATTTGTGGCGAGCGGGTTCGTTATAAAAATGTAAAGCGGTATTGTTTAAAACACCTTTGCCTTTAACTTCTACATGTTCTTTATTAAATACTTTTTTCAAGTAATCTAGTTTTTCTTTTGGTACTTCTTTATCCACCAACACAATGGCATTATCTAAATCGCCCCCTTTAATTAAATTGTGTTCTAGTAAAGCTTCTAATTCGTGTAAAAAAACAAAGGTGCGGCATTTACTAATTTCGGTTTTAAATTGCGATATATTGTAAATGCCTGCGTGTTGTGTGCCTAATACTTCGCTGTTGTAGTCTACCATCACAGTGCAGCGGTAAGCGTCCTGTGGCACAGCTAACATTTCTACTTTTTTAATAGGATCTTCGTAGGTTAAATTTTCGCTTAATTCAAAATAATCCCTTTCTGCATCTTGCTCTTCAATTTCTGCGGCTTCTAAAGCTTCAATAAATTTCCAACTACTACCATCCATTATGGGCATTTCTGCTTCAGTCATTTGTATTAAACAATTATCAATACCCAAGCCAACAAGGGCTGCCAATACATGTTCGGTTGTATAAATCCGCACACCATTTTTTTCTAAAGTTGTGCCACGGCTTGTATCAACTACTAAATCCGCATCTGCATCAATAATAGGTTGCCCTTCAACATCGGTGCGTTGAAATTTATACCAGTGATTTATGGGGGCAGGATGAAATGTAATTGTTACTGCTTTACCCGTGTGTAAACCAACACCCGTAACCGAAACGGCTTGTTTTATGGTTTTTTGCTTATCGCTCATAAGTTTATTAAATCAATAGGGTAAATATAAAGAAAAATAGTAAACAATAAAACCTTTTACCTTTTGTTATATGACATTTGTATGACAAATAAACTATAATTTTATACCATATTTGCGGTACTTAAGACGTGAACGATTTTAAAATTATAGCCTTTACCCACCAAGCTTTACCACTTAATTTAATTGGAAAATTGCAATTAAATTACGATGAGCAAACCGCAATTTTAGGGGCTTTAAAACTAAACTTTGGCTTTAACGAATTTTTGTTTTTAAATACTTGTAATAGAGTTGAACTTTTTATTAAAGCTGAACATGAAATTAACATGCCTTTAATAAAAGAACTATTATTATATATTAATAGCAAGTTAAATAATGTAGAGTTAGATAGCCTTACCAATAATGCTGAGGTTTTTAGTGGTGATGATGCTATTGAGCATATTTTAAAGGTAGCCTCATCGTTAGAGAGCTTGGTAGTAGGAGAGCGCGAAATAATTACTCAAGTACGGAAAGCGTACGATTTTTGTAATTTATTAGGATTAACGGGCGATTTTACACGCTTATTAATAAAACAAACTATTGAAACCGCAAAAGAAATTTATACCACTACCGATATTGCAAAAAATCCAGTATCAATTGTATCGCTTGCCTACAGGCAATTACGAGCCTTAGGGATTAAAAATGAAGCACGTATTTTATTTATTGGAAGTGGCGAAACCAATACCTTAATGGCAACCTATTTACAAAAGCATAAATTTGCTAACTTTTTTGTGTTTAATAGAACCCTTGTTAATGCTCAAAAACTAGCAAAATCATTAAACGGAAAAGCATTTACCTTAAATGAATTATACGCACATAAAAGTGGGTTTGATGCATTAATTGTATGCACAGCAAGTACTGAGCCCATTGTTACTACTAGTTTATATACCAGTTTACTTATAAATGAAAAAAGTAAAAAAGTAATTATTGATTTAGGATTACCCGCAAATGTTGATGAGTTAGTAGTAAAAAATAACGATATACATTACATAAATATTAATGCTTTAAAACAACAAGCCGACGCAAATTTAATATTACGTAAAAGCGAAGTGGTGAAATGTTACGAGCTTATTAAAACAAAAATTGAGCAATTTAAAGCGGCGCACAAAGAGCGCAAAATAGAATTAGCTTTTGGCGAAATACCCAAGCAAGTTAAGGCTATTAAAGAGTTTGCAATGCAAGAAGTATTTATAAAAGAAATTAATTTATTAGATACTCAAAGTAAGGAAGTGTTAGATAAAGTACTCGCCTACGTTGAAAAAAAATACAATGCTGTTGCTATTAAAACAGCAAAGGAAGTGCTGTTAAATCAAAAAAACAATTAATCCTCTTCTGTTTTTTTATAAATATAATTTACAGTAACATTATTGTGTGAAGTTGTTAAATCCTCGTTTTCTAAAACAGTAGTTTTGTTCTCAACCTCCTCTTCATCCTCCTCTTGCCATACATGTTCGCGTTTTTGTGGCCCCTCTTTTCGATAATTAAAGGCAACCAAAAGCCCAGCTAAAGCCCCAAATAAATGCCCCTCCCAACTTATTTCGCTTTTAAACGGAAAAATGCCCCACACAATACTACCGTATAAAAAAACTACTAATGCCGATACTACCATCAAGCGTAAGTGCTTACGAAACACGCCGCTAAAAAATAAAAAAGTAGCTAAACCATAAATAAGTGTACTTGCGCCAATATGATATATTGGATAATTTGGGTTATTACGACCACCAATCCAGAGCCAAGTACCGCTAATTAACCATATCCATAAAAAGCTTTGTTTGGCAATTTTTTTATAAAAGAAAAATAATAACATGCCCAATACAATAATTGGTAATGAGTTGGAGGCTATGTGCTCTAAATCGCCATGAATAAAAATAGAAGTTATTATGCCCAACAATCCATTGGTTTCTCTGGGTAATACACCAAATTTTACAAGGTTTATATTATTATAATATCCAATTAAAAAAATAAACCAAAGTGTTGCCACAAAACATAATGGCAAAATAGAAATGGCATATAGTTTTTTTTGGAAATAGTTTTTCACGTAATAAATTACTGGGGTTATTAATTATACCTCTTTTAAATAGGTTTTAAAAGCGCAAACAAACAGTTAATAAAATAGAAAAATTTACTTTAATAATGCTAATACCAACACTTCTTCCATCCTCTCTACATAATTAAATGTTAAGCCTTTTAAGTATTCGGGTTTAATGTCACCCACATCTTTTTTATTATCGGCACATAAAATAACTTCTTTAATGCCAGCACGTTTGGCGGCTAATAGTTTTTCTTTTATTCCACCTACAGGCAATACTTTTCCGCGTAAAGTAATTTCGCCTGTCATGGCTAATGCTTTTTTTACTTTACGTTTGGTAAATGCACTTGCTAACGAGGTAAGCATAGCTATACCTGCACTTGGCCCATCTTTTGGGGTAGCGCCTTCGGGCACGTGAATGTGAACATTGTGTTGTTCAATTTCTTCGGTGGTTAATTTAATTAAATGTGGGTGCGCCTTTAAATATTCTAAAGCTAACACAGCACTTTCTTTCATCACATCGCCTAAGTTACCAGTTAAGGTTAGTTTTCCAGTTTTTGTTTTGCTTAGGCTAGTTTCAATAAATAAAATGTCGCCTCCCACTTGTGTCCATGCTAAACCAGTTACTACGCCTACAATATCGTTGCCTTGGTATTTATTTTTTATGTGCGATGGACCTAGTATTTTTAAAATTTCGTCTTCGGTAATTTTAGGTAAATCTTCATTTTTAGCAATATGCACCGCCATGTTGCGCGCTATTTTGCTTAATTTTTTTTCTAAGTTACGTACACCACTTTCGCCTGTGTAATTTTCAATAATGTATTCTATTACTTTATCACTTAATTTTAACTGTGCTTTTTTTAAACCACTCTCTTCTACTTGTTTAGGTAACAAATGGTTTTTGGCAATCATTAATTTTTCTTCAACGGTGTAGCCGTTTACTTCAATAATTTCCATTCGGTCGCGTAAGGCGGGCTGTATGGTGCTTAGGTTATTACAAGTGGCAATAAACATAACCTTGCTTAAATCATAATCTAACTCTAAAAAATTATCATAAAACGTACTATTTTGTTCGGGGTCTAATACTTCTAATAATGCCGATGAAGGGTTGCCGTGATGATCGCTCCCTATTTTGTCAATTTCATCTAAAATAAAAACAGGGTTATTGCTTTGTACTTTTTTTAAGTTTTGTAAAATACGCCCTGGCATAGCGCCAATGTATGTTTTACGATGCCCTCTAATTTCACTTTCGTCTTTTAAACCGCCCAAGCTCATACGAACATATTTGCGGTTTAAGGCTTTAGCAATGCTTTTTCCTAAGCTAGTTTTACCAACGCCAGGTGGGCCATATAAACAAATTATAGGCGATTTTAAATTGCCTTTTAGTTTTAAAACTGCTAAGTGTTCAATAATGCGTTCTTTTACTTTTTCTAAACCAAAATGGTCTTCGTCTAAAATAGTTTGCGCATGATTTAAATCAAAATTGTCTTTTGTAATGTCGTCCCAAGGCAGTTCTAATAATAATTCAATATAATTTATTTGTATGCCGTGTTCAGCGGCATTAGGGTTCATGCGTTGAAGTTTAGAGATTTGTTTATCAAAAATAGTTTGAACATCTTCACTCCATTTTTTGGCTTTTGCTTTTTCTTTATAGCTGTTAATTTCTTGCTCAAAATTGGTATCGCCTAATTCTTCTTGTATGGTTTTTATTTGTTGGTTTAAAAAGTAATCGCGCTGTTGTTTATCCAAATCGTGTTTGGTTTTGTTTTGAATTTGATTGCGTAACTCTAACATTTGAAACTCTTTATTCAAATATTCTAATACCAACATGCTACGTTCCTTTAAATTGGGCACCTCTAACATTTTTTGCTTGTCGTCGGTTTTAGCATTCATATTATTGCTAATAAAATTTACCAAAAAGGTGGGACTATCAATATTATTAATGGCAAAGCCTGCATCGCTCGGTATATTGGGCGATAGCTTTACAATTTGTTGTGAGGTTTCTTTTAAATTAGAAACTATGGCCTGAAACTCTTTATCAGTTTTTGGAGGGCGATTATCATCAAACGCTACTACCTTTGCTTTATGATAAGGTTCTGTTTGAATAAACTCGGTTATTTTAAAACGTTTTTTTCCTTGTATAATAATAGTAGTATCGCCATTTGGCATACGCAACATTTTAATAATAAAAGCTACGGTACCTGTTTTATGTAAATCGTCGGTGGTAGGGTCTTCAATGCCGTCGCTTGTTTGCGCCACTACACCAATGGTTTTATCGCCTTTATTATAATCTTTTATAAGTTGAATGGATTTATCGCGCCCCACGGTAATGGGTATTACAACACCAGGAAACAAAACAGTATTACGAAGCGGTAATATTGGCAGAATATCGGGTACTTTTTCGTTCTGCATGGTATCTTCATCTTCGCTACTTAAAAGCGGAATAAAGTCAGCATCGTCGTCAATGGCTTGATTAAGTTCTATATCGTTGTTATCGTTATAATATATCATTGTAATTTTATATAAGTACTTTTAATTATTTTCACATATTGTGCCAATTATAAATATAAAGACTATTTGGCAGAAATTACCACTATTTTAAACCAATACCCTTGTATTTTTTTATACCGAACAAATTAGTACCTTTATAACCTAAATTAATTAAAATGACATCATTATTTGTATTAGGTATTTTGGGCATGGGGCCATCAGAAATTATTATTGTTTTAATAATTGTATTGTTATTATTTGGGGGTAAAAAAATTCCAGAATTAATGAAAGGTTTAGGCCGTGGCGTTAAAGAATTTAAAGACGCAAGCAAGCCAGAGGCTGAAGGTTCGGAAATAGAAAAGAAATAAAAAATTTAGTTGTATTTTTAAAGCGTCTAACGGTAAAACCTTAGGCGCTTTTATTTTTAAAAAAATTACTGTGTATTCATTTAGCACCATACAAAAATTACAAGCCGATTTAAAAAATGGCGTTACAACCTGTGTTGATTTAGTTAACCAAGCTATTGTAAATATTGAAGCAAACAAAGAATTAAATGCTTTTTTAGAAGTTTTTTCTGTCTCTGCCTTGGCACAGGCAAAGTTGGTTGACGAAAAGATTAAAGCTACGGCTTCGACAAACTCAGCCTCCAAGTTAGGTAAATTAGCCGGAGTAATTATTGGTTTAAAAGATAATATTTGTTATAAAAATCATAAAGTATCGGCTTCGTCAAAAATTTTACAAGGCTTTGAATCGCTTTACTCAGCAACTGTTGTAGAAAAACTGTTAGCCGAAGATGCTATTATTATTGGGCGTTTAAATTGTGATGAATTTGCTATGGGAAGCAGCAACGAAAACTCTGCTTACGGAAATGTATTAAACCCACTAAATAAAAAATTTGTTCCTGGTGGTTCTTCGGGCGGTTCGGCGGTGGCAGTGGCTGCTAATTTATGCTACGTTGCTTTAGGTTCTGATACAGGAGGTTCTATTCGTCAGCCTGCTTCATTTACAGGCACCGTTGGCTTTAAGCCTACTTACGGGCGGGTATCGCGTTATGGCTTAATTGCTTATGCTTCGTCGTTTGATCAAATAGGCCCTATTACCAAAACCGTTGAAGATGCCGCACTAATTACACAAATCATTAGCGGATTAGATGGAAATGATAACACCTCTTCATCGCACAACGTTGAGAATTATATTGAACAATTACATTCTGGCAAAAAGTATAAAATTGCTTATTTAAAAGAATGTGTAGAGGCTGATGGCCTGGACCCTGAAGTAAAACAAGCGGTTTTAAATACATTAAATACACTAAAAGAAAATGGGCATACCATTGAAGCGGTGAGTTTTCCATATTTAGATTTTTTGGTGCCCACGTATTATGTATTAACCACTGCCGAAGCATCTTCTAATTTATCACGTTTTGACGGCATACATTACGGTTACCGAAGCCCTAATGCTACTGATTTAGAAAGTACCTATAAAAAATCGCGCTCCGAAGGTTTTGGTGCTGAGGTAAAACGCCGTATTATGTTGGGTACCTTTGTATTAAGTAGCGGGTATTACGATGCATATTATGCCAAAGGCCAAAAAGTGCGTAACTTAATACATACCAAAACAAAAGAAATTTTAAGCGCTTACGATTTTATTGTAACACCAAGCACACCGGGCACGGCTTTTGAATTTGGCAAAAACAGTGCCGACCCTATTAAAATGTATTTAGAAGATATTTTTACCGTACAAGCTAATATTGCGGGTGTACCTGCTATTAGTGTGCCTTGTGGTATACACAGTAATGGTTTACCAATAGGCATACAGTTTATGGCCAATTATTTTGAAGAAGGCAAATTGTTTGATGTGGCGAGTGAGGTTTAAAATAAAATTAACTTAAATCCAACGTTTTTGTATTTGCTTTGCTAATAGTTTAGGGACAAGATTTTCTGTAAAAAATACTCGTCTACTGATATACGGATTTGTTTTCAAGCATTCATATAATAAGCAATATTAAACACGCATATTAATTAATTTTAAATCAATTTTTTTAAAATGTAAAAAAAATATATATGTAATATATAGTAAATATCTTTATTCTATGAAAAATATAATCCAATGTATACTTATTTTAAGTTTTTGTTTTGTAAAATCTTAAACTAAAGGAACTAATTATGCTGATACTTTAACTATTAAAAAGAAGCGTCGCGAACAAAAACAAATAGTTTTGTTAAGCATGACAAATATAGAGTATACAATTTATGATAAATCATATAAAAAATTAAATGGGTATAAACTGGGTGTAAGTTATAATATCCCTATTTCGCGAGCAATAAGGGCTATAAAAGTGGCTAATTTAAAACGTAAGGCAAATAAAATAAAAAAATAAATTTGTTTTTCTCAAACGCAACATCTCTCTTTACTGTGAAATCAAACAAGTAGCGTTTTTTTTAACGCTCAACCCATCTATTCAAAATTAATTTTTACCTTTTTTAGTTTTTTTAGCTACTGCTTTCAATGTATTACTATGGCTTTTACAAGTTTACTCAAAACAATTTTTTTTATTTCACATCGGTAACCCAACATAAGTTTTATTTATTTAAGTTTTTTTATTTTTTTTTCGTATATATGCTAAATAAATTATGCAAAAAGTAAATAACAATGTTTCCAGCACCAACAGACTTCAAGCCCTAAAGGAATTTGATATTTTAGATACATTACCAGAAGAAGAGTACGAAGATATTATAACTTTAGCAAAATGTATTTGTAAAACGCCAATTGTTTTAATTAGTTTTATAGATGAAACTCGCAATTGGTTTAAAGCAAAAGTTGGTATAGATGCTGACTCTAGTCCAAGCGAAATATCTTTTTGCAGACATACAATTCTTCAAAACGGAATTTTTGAGGTAGAAGATACTTTAAAAGATGATAGGTTTGCAACCAACCCTATGGTAACTGGAGACCTGAACATACGGTTTTATGCGGGTTACCCAATATCTGTGGGGGAGGGTTATAACTTAGGTAGTTTATGTGTTGGCGATACAAGCCCAAATAAGTTAAGCGATGAACAAAAAAAAGCACTAATTGCTTTGTCAAAACAAGTTGCTAACCAACTTTATTTAAGAAAAAAAACTATAGAAGTAAACCATTTAAACACACAGTTAACTGAAAACCTTGAGTATTCGGAGCTTTTACAAAAATCAATGTTAAACTTTAATGCCTCCGAAAAATTATTACGCGAAAGTATTAAAAATGTTGAGGTTTTAAACTTACCCAAAGCTAAAGTAAGCGGCGATTTTTTTGTGAGTATAAAAGTTAAAGATTACTTGTTTTTACTTTTAGTAGATTGTGCTGGCCATGGTGTTTCTGCTGGCTTAAGCTCAATTGCTTATTTTTCGACCATTAATAGAGTAATTATAAATGAGTCAATTACTGATATTGAAAAAATAGCACATCGTATTAATGAACTTAGTTATGATTACCGAGAGTCGGGTACTAAAAAACTTAACAGTTCCAGTACAATGTCTATAGTTAAAATGGATTTTGAATTAAAAAAAATAGATTGTTTAGGAATACAGCAGTCTATTTTAATAAAAACAAAAACAGGAGAAACCGTTACTGCAAAGTTTAATTCAACCCCCCTTAATTATGATTTTCAAAATGCCACTTATACAAAACAAACATATAATTTTGATGAAATAACCAGAATGACATTATATTCTGACGGAATTATTGATCAAAAAGGCGGAAGCGAAAACAAAAAATTAGGCACTCAAAATTTTACAAATTGGGTTTCTGAAAAAACTTCAGCGAATAATTATTACAAAAATAAGTTAGAAAAATGGATGGAAGGCCACGACGAACAAATTGATGATATTTTGATACTCGATTTAATGTTTTAAGAATAGTAATTATTGTTTATCTCAAATACAACATCTCTCTGTACTTTGGTAATGGCCACGTAGCATCATCCACAATGCCTTCCAGCTTATCTACATTATATCGCATCGATTCAAAATAAGGTTTTACTTTTTCGCAATAAGCATGCGCTTGTTTTTTTGCGTTATCTAAGTTGTTAGCTTTTTTACGCTCTTCGGTCATTAAATCCGCTTCTGTTTTAATAACGGTTACTTTTTCAGAAATTTCTTTAATTAATTCTAACTGACTTTTGGCAACCACTTTAAACTCAGCAGGCGTCATAATTTCTTTCATACCTCTTACTGATTCTACCAACGTTTTTTGATAGTTTAAAGCGGCAGGAATGATTTGGTTACTTACCATATCAGCAATAATACGCGATTCGATTTGAATTTTCTTCGTGTAAGTTTCTAAAGCAATTTCATAACGCGCTTCTTGTTCGCGGTGATTTAAAATACCTTGTGATTCAAACATCGCTAATGTTTTCTTAGAAATCATTGCCTCTAAAGCACCCGGTGTTGTTGAAATATTATTTAAGCCACGTTTTTTTGCTTCTGCTTTCCAAGCATCACCATAACCATTTCCTTCGAAACGAATTTTTTTACTTTCAATAATGTATTTTTTTAATATTTGAAAAATAGCTTCGTCTTTCTCAACTTTTTTATTCATCAAAGCATCCACATCTTTTTTAAAAGTTACCAATTGTTCAGCCATAATAGCGTTTAACACAGTCATTGGTCCGCCACAATTAGCGCTGGAACCAACCGCTCTAAACTCAAATTTATTTCCTGTAAAGGCAAATGGTGAGGTTCTGTTTCTATCCGTATTATCTAATAAAATATCTGGAATACGACCAATGTTCATTTTTAAAGCTGTTTTTTCTTCAGGACTCATTTTTCCGTTATGAATTGCCTTTTCTAATTCATCTAACGTTTTTGATAATTGTTCCCCTAAGAAAACAGACATAATTGCTGGGGGCGCTTCGTTAGCACCTAGGCGGTGATCGTTATTAGCAGAGGCAATAGATGCACGTAATAAATCGCCATGCTCATACACTGCTTTTACAGTATTAACAAAAAAGGTTAAAAATTGTAAATTTGTTTTAGGCGTTTTGCCTGGCGATAATAAATTTTTTCCTGTATTGGTGGCTAAACTCCAGTTATTGTGTTTGCCACTTCCGTTAACACCTGCGTAAGGTTTTTCGTGCATTAACACGCGAAAATTATGTCGGATAGCTACTTTTTCCATCACATCCATTAATAATAAGTTGTGATCAACTGCTAAGTTTGTTTCTTCAAACACTGGAGCACACTCAAATTGCGCAGGAGCAACTTCGTTATGACGCGTACGAACTGGTATTCCTAATAAATGGGCTTCGTATTCAAAATCGCGCATGTAAGCTGAAACTCTTTCTGGAATAGAACCCCAATAATGATCTTCTAATTGCTGGCCTTTAGCTGGTGCATGACCAAATAACGTACGACCAGTTTGTTGTAAATCGTAACGGATATTATATAAAGCAGAATCTACTAAAAAATATTCTTGCTCCCAACCTAAAGTTGCAATAACTTTAGTTACGTTTTTATCAAAGTACTGACAAACATCCGTCGCAGCCTTATCAATAGCGTGTAGCGATTTTAATAATGGCGTTTTAAAATCTAAAGATTCGCCGGTGTATGAAATAAAAATGGTAGGAATACATAACGTTTCTCCCCAAATAAAGGCTGGCGATGTTGGGTCCCAGGCAGTGTAACCACGCGCTTCAAATGTATTACGAATGCCTCCGTTTGGAAAAGAAGAGGCATCTGGTTCTTGTTGCACTAAAGCATTTCCGCTGAAACGCTCTATAGCTCTGCCGCCTTCAATGGGTTCAAAAAAGCCATCATGCTTTTCGGCAGTAGCGCCAGATAAGGGTTGAAACCAGTGCGTAAAGTGGGTAACACCTTTACTTTGTGCCCACGCTTTCATACAGGCCGCTACTTGATCAGCCATTTTACGCTCTACAATCGTACCTTGATGCATAGAGTTTTGAATACTGTTAAATGCTTCTTCAGAAAGAAATTCACGCATGGCATCTAAACCAAACACGTTTGATCCATAATACTGCGAAACTTGTTGGTTGTTGTTGCTAAACGGAACTGGGGTACGTTTTACAACATCTTGCATGGCTAAAACTCGTCTTGTACTCATAATTTTTGATTTTATAGGGGGGTGTAAATGAAAATTATCTATTTTTTAGACAAAAGTATATCAAAAAAAGGGGGGGTGCAAGAAAAAAAGTGGCTTTTTATATAAAAAAATAGAGAGCTAATTCGCTAAAATGCGTTTTTTATATATAACAATAATAGGAATTTAAATAGTGTAATGCTTTTTATAATAGCACAAAAAAAGCCCCGTTTAAAAACAGGGCTTTTTTTTAGTATAATTAAATTTATTTTACTTGGTTAATAACCGCCGTAAAAGCTTCTGGGTGGTTCATAGCTAAATCGGCTAACACTTTACGGTTTAATTTTAAACCTTTTTTGTTTAATTTACCAATAAATTCGCTATAACTCATATCGTGTTGGCGAACACCTGCGTTAATACGTTGTATCCACAGGCCACGCATAGTGCGTTTTTTGTTTTTACGATCGCGGTAAGCGTAAGTTAAACCTTTTTCTAGGGTATTTTTGGCTATTGTCCAAACATTACCTCTAGCACCCCAATAACCTTTGGTTAATTTTAGGATTTTTTTTCTGCGAGCCCTGCTGGCTTCGTGATTGACTGAACGTGGCAGTTTGTTTTGTTTTTGTTTTTAAATGTTAGTGTTAGCTTCTGGCTAAACTTTTTTTACTAAAATTTTGGTTAATTTAATAACCTGTTTGTTGGGCTTGTTAAAAGAAATTTAAGCTTAAATAGCTAACATAAACTTTACGTTAGGCGTATCGGCAGCACAAACTAAACCACTTTTAGTTAAACCGCGTTTACGGTCTTTCTCTTTTTTGGTTAAAATGTGACGCTTGTAAGCGTGTTTTCTTTTAATTTTACCGCTTCCAGTAAGGCTAAAACGCTTTTTAGCGCTGGAATTAGTTTTCATTTTTGGCATTGTTTCTGTTTTTTAAGGATGGCAAATATAGTACATTTAATTTATAGACGCAAAACTTTCGCAAAAATAAGGCTCTAAAAGTGTAAAAAACCTATTTTTCGCTAAAATTTAGAGTATAGTTAGTAAAAAGCAATAAACCTAAATCACTTTTAAAGTTTTATACTACTAAAGAGCCTGCAATAACTTTTACAATGCAATTGTATCTCTTTTTTTATTCATTTGTTTTCTGTAAAATGAGTGGCATTAAAATGTTAGCCTTTATTTAATAACCTTTAGTTTGCTTAAAAACTATTATTGCTATTTTTAAAGCCTACATATTTCAATTTAATTATGGCAACTATTAATTATAACGATCAATTAACTACTCTACAAACAGCAAAAGATTTAGGTTTACTACCCGAGGAATACGAAAAAATTAAAGAAACATTGGGTAGAGTGCCTAATTTTACTGAACTTTCTATCTATTCTGTTATGTGGAGCGAACATTGTTCGTATAAAAACAGTATAACTTGGTTAAAAACATTACCAAAAGATGGCCCGCACATGTTAGCAAAAGCAGGCGAAGAAAACGCAGGTTTGGTGGATATTGGTGATGGTTTAGCCTGTTGTTTTAAAATAGAAAGCCACAATCATCCAAGCGCGTTAGAGCCCTACCAAGGTGCTGCAACTGGTGTAGGAGGAATAAATAGAGATATTTTTACTATGGGAGCTCGCCCCATTGCACAACTAAATAGTTTACGCTTTGGCAATATTGACAGCGAAAAAACAAAATGGTTGATAAAAGGTGTAACCAAAGGCATTGGCGATTATGGCAACGCATTTGGTATTCCAACAGTTGGCGGCGAAGTTTTTTTTGACGACTGTTATAACGTAAACCCTCTGGTAAACGCTATGAGTGTAGGTATAGTAAAAAAAGGCGAAACCGTAAGTGCTACAAGTTATGGCGAAGGAAACCCAGTGTTTATAGTAGGCTCTGCCACTGGTAGAGATGGTATGGGTGGTGCAGCATTTGCCAGCAAAGATTTAACCGAAGATAGTGCCAAAGATTTACCTGCGGTACAAGTGGGCGACCCATTTCAAGAAAAACTATTGCTTGAAGCGAGTTTAGAAATTATTACAACAGGTGCCGTTATAGGTATGCAAGATATGGGCGCCGCAGGGATTGCCTGTAGCACCAGTGAAATGAGTGCCAAAGGCGAACATGGTATGGAAATTTGGTTAGATAAAGTGCCTGCCCGCCAAGCGGGGATGCACCCGTTTGAATTTTTGCTAAGCGAAAGTCAAGAACGCATGTTGGTAATAGTAAAAAAAGGACGTGAGGCCGAAATATTAAAAATATTTGACAAATGGGATTTAAATTGTGTAGAGATTGGTGTTGTAACAAAGGGCGATAGATTAAAGTATTATTTTCACAATCAATTAGTGGCCGATGTGCCCGCTATATCGTTAGTGTTAGGCGGCGATGCGCCTGTATATACGCGCGAATACAAAGAACCTGCTTATTACGCCGAATCTAAAAAATTTGATATTAATTCAATCCCCGATATTGAACCTGCAAAGCTGCAAACCGTTATGATGTATCTAGCATCTCATCCTAATTTAGCTAGCAAACGTTGGATATATAATCAATACGATAGTATGGTAGGCACTGTAAATATGAGTACCAATGCGCCAAGCGATGCTGCCATTGTAAATATTAAAGGCAGTCAAAAAGCCCTAGCCATGACGGTAGATTGTAATAGCCGTTATGTAAATGCCGACCCTGAAATTGGCTGTGCCATTGCTGTGAGCGAAGCTGCGCGTAACATTGTGTGTAGTGGTGGCGAGCCAAGCGCTGTTACTAATTGTTTAAATTTTGGCAACCCGTATAATCCCGAAGTGTATTGGCAATTTGTGGGTGCTATTAAAGGTATGAGCGCTGCCTGTTTAAAGTTTAAAACACCTGTTACAGGAGGCAATGTTAGTTTTTACAATCAATCAAGTTACGAAGGCCCTGTTTTTCCTACGCCAACTATTGGTATGATTGGTATTTTAGAAGATAAAAAAAATCAAACTACTTTAAACTTTAAAAACGAAGGCGATTTAATTTATGTGTTGGGCAAACAAGTTAATGATATTGCTTCGAGCGAATATCTATTTTCGTACCATAAAACTAAAAACACACCTGCCCCCTATTTTAATTTAGATGAAGAATTGATACTTCAACAAGCTATTAAAGCTGTGATTAAAAAACGATTGATTAAAAGCGCACACGATATAAGCGATGGTGGCTTATTTATAAATTTATTAGAAAGCTCCATTCACGGTAATTTGGGTTTTGAAATAAAAACAAATGCAAGTTTAAGAAAAGATGCTTATTTATTTGGCGAAGCCCAAAGCCGAGCGGTAATTAGTGTCTCATCAGATAACAAAGCCGCTTTTGAAATGGAGTTAAAAAACAGCAACGTGTTGTTTGAAGAAATTGGAATTGTAAAAGGTAAAGAAATTATAATTGATAATGCAAAGCTGGGAACCGTTAGTGAGTATGAAAACACTTATAATACTAGTATAGAGAGTAAATTAAATTAAGACTTAACTTAATTTATTATCTGCCTTTACCTGTTAAAATTTTAGTTTAAAAAATTAATCAAATTTTAATGTTTTAATTGGCGTAAGCTTTGTAATAATTAAGGTTGGCAAAAACAACATTATTAGGCAGGTTAAAAATGTACCAATATTTAAAAGCAAAACGTAAAACCAATTAATATGTACAACAACATATTCTACATAATATGTTTCGCTATCTAATTTTACGAGTTTAAAGTACTGTTGTATCAAGCATAACCCCAATCCTATAATATTGCCCCAAAACAAGCCCTTGCCAATTAATTTTAAACTAATAAACAAAAATATTTTTCGTACGCTGGAGTTGCTCATACCTAAAGCTTTAATTAGGCCTATCATATTGGTACGTTCTAAAATTAAAATTAAAAGCGCTGTTATCATATTAATGGTGGCTACCAATACCATTAACACAATAATTATAACGCCATTAATGTCTAATTTATCTAACCAAATAAAAATATTAGCATACATTTCTTTTACGCTGTTTATACTGTAACTATAACTTAATACGTTTTGTATCTGTGTAATGGTTTCATCATTGGTTTCAAAATCGGTTACTTTAATTTCGTAATTGGCAACTTGGGTACTATCCCAATAATTTAAACGTTGTATTTGGCGTAAATCTACAAAGGTTAGGTTATTATCAAAATCAGAAAAACTTGTTTTAAAAATCCCACAAATAGTAAGGCTACGCGAACGTTGCTCGTATTTTGTTATTTGCTCATTGGCAGTACTATCAAATACTTGGTGCTGACTAATAAAATATATTAATAATTTTTGATTTAATTTTAAATCTAACTTATCAGCCAAACCTTGGCTAATTAAAATTTCTCTGCTGCTTTCAATAGTAGTAAAATTAGGCAAATTGCCTTCTTGCAAATATTTTTTAATAAAACTAAAATCGTAATTTTTATTTACGCCTTTTAAAATTACACCTTCATTTTGAGTTTCGGTTTTTAAAATGCCATTTTTAAAAGCAGTAGCTTGTATGTGCTTAACGTTTGGTAATTGTTTTATAAGTTGTAAAGTATCGGCACTAATTCTAATCGGTTCGGGCTCGTTACTAGGGTTAATGTTTATATTACTAATGGCAATGTGCGTGGTTAAACCCGTTATTTTATTAATAATTTCGTTTTTAAACCCTAAAACAATACTTAATGTTAAAAGCATAACGCTAACACCCAAAACAATACCAATAATACCTATTTTTACAATAGGTTTAGAGATGTTATTTTTACCATTTTTAGGATTGGTAATTTTATCAGCTATTAATTTTTCTATACTCAAAAAAACATGAAATAATCAGAATTTAACTAAATAAAAATAATAATGTATGATGATTATTCGATATACCAAAAATATGAAAAATAAAAACCAACATATCAATTTATTTTGTAAAAATACTAATTTGATTGGCTTTGTAGTTACCTTATTGCTTTTATTTTCAACGCTTAAAGGCCAAGTACAAATTAAAGAGTATAACACTGTTACCATTGGCGCACAACAGTTTGAAAACTATTTACCCAAATTAAAGAATAAGCGTGTAGCCATTCTCACAAATATTACTGGCGTTATTGGCAGTACAAGTATTGTAGATACTTTATTAAAATTAAATGTTTCTATTAAAAAAATATTTGGGCCTGAGCATGGTTTTAGAAGCAATACAGAAGCAGGAGATAAAGTAAGCAGTAGTGTAGATAATAAAACCGGCCTGCCTATAATTTCGTTATACGGAAATAATAAAAAACCCACAAAAGAACAATTAGCCGATGTAGATATATTACTTTACGATATACAAGATGTTGGCGTGCGTTTTTATACGTATATCTCTACCATGTGTTATGCAATGGAGGCGTGTGCCGAAAACGACAAAGAATTTATGGTGTTAGACAGGCCCAATCCAAATGGTTTTTACATGGATGGTCCGGTTTTAAAAAACGAATTCAAAAGTTTTTTAGGCTTGCATAATGTGCCTTTGGTGTATGGTATGACCTGTGGTGAATACGCCCAAATGGCTAATGCCGAGGGATGGTTAAAGAATAATATAAAGTGTAAATTAACAATTGTGCCTTTAAAAAACTATGATAGAAAAGCATCGTATAATTTACCAGTAAAACCCTCACCTAATATTCCAAACAGTAATGCCGTGTTGCTTTACCCCAGTTTAGGCTTGTTTGAAGGCACTATTATTAGTTTGGGTAGAGGCACGCAAAACCCATTTCAGGTAATAGGGCATCCAAATTATAGAGATACGATGTTTAAGTTTATGCCTTTGCCAACGGCATTGAGTAAAGAACCAAAATATGTAAATCAAATATGTTATGGTTTAAATTTAAGTGAGAGTAGTTATTTAAAACAACATCCCAAAAAAATAAATTTACAGTGGTTGTGTATAATGCTATTGAGTTTAAACAAAGAGAATTTTTTCGATAAAAATTTTAATTACCATGCTGGAAACACTGATTTACAGGCACAATTAAAATCAAAAATAGCATTAGAAGATATTGAAAAAAGCTGGCATGTAGATATTGAAAAATTTAAAAAAATTAGAAAAAAATATTTGTTATACAAAGATTTTTAAATAACAAACTCTTTTTTTATTAATTCTTTTTCGTCGTTTTTTAGTTCAATAGTGTATTTGCCTTTAGTTAAACCCGCTATAGGAATGTTTAAATTATAGGTTTGATTGTTTCCTGCTACTGTCCATTGTTTTGTTATTTGGCCTACCTCCATTCCTTTTTCGTTTAAAATGTGCAGCGTAGTATAACATTCTTTGCCGTTATCAAAATTTAATTGGCCGCGTAATAATAACGGAAACGTTTCCATCCTTCCACTAGCGTAGTTTATAGTTTTGGTAACATAGGTATACCAAGGTATGGGTTCGTTTTTAATAGTAGCTACTAAATTGCGTAATGGTATAATTAACGAATCGTTAGTAGCTGTTACATTAGCCGTGTTTTGATTATCGCTAATTGCCCAAATGGCTTGTTGCTCGGCTTCTGTTTTAAAATTACGTACATTTAAATAATTTGCTAATAGCACAAGCTTTGTGTCTGCCAATTTATTCACATCGTACTTTGCACCTGCACATGGGCTGCTATTGTGCGCTTGGCAGCAATATCCTTTCACGTCAACATATTTATCTTCAAATTTTTTTAACACAATAATTTGTTCTTTTACAACTAAAATATCTTGTTGTTTTTCATCCATCGAATTTAATCTTCTACCAGCTTCCATAGTAATTACTAAACTATCGGGGCCTAAGTTTTTAACTTCCATTTTTATACAATAACCCTGGTATCCACCTAAACTATATACTTTCGTTAATACTAGTTTTTCGTCTAAGGCTTTTTGCAAGTTTAATGTTTTGTGCCTTGCTGGCAGGTTTAACCCCGTTAAAACTAATCCAATAAAAAAATAATCTTTCATGTTTTCCTCCTTTTAAATAAATAATGCAACATTTTTAGTTTGGTTACAAAAATATTTTTGTATTTTTCAATCATCTAAAATTTTAATATGGAAAGATTTACTGGCTTGATAGGAATTGTAGTAATTTTTGGAATTGCTTTTTTATTATCTAACAATAAAAAACGTATTAATTACCGTTTAGTTTTTAGTGGCTTAGCATTACAAATTGTAATTGCTGTATTGGTTTTAAAGGTTGAACCTATTACTCGCTTTTTTGCTTGGCTTGGCCGCGGAATGGGTAAAATAGAGCAGTTTGCATCACAAGGTGCAAGTTTTGTATATGGCGGTATTATGGTGGATACACACGATGGCGCTACAAAAGGTTTTGGTGCACCACACACATTTGTATTTGCGTTTAGTGTAACATCTACCATTATATTAGTATGTGTATTAGTTTCTATTTTATATCATGTAGGCATTATGCAACGGGTAGTAGCAGTAATTGCTAGGGTTATGAATTTTGTAATGCGTGCAAGTGGTGCCGAGGCATTAAGCAATGTGGCGAGTGCGTTTGTTGGGCAAGTGGAGGCACAGGTAATGATTAGACCTTATTTACCCACTATGACAAAGTCAGAATTGCTTTCTTCTATGGCTGGTAGTATGGCCTGTATTGCTGGTGGTATTTTAATTGTGTATGTAAACATGGGCGCTCCGGCAGAATATTTATTAACGGCTAGTTTAATGGCAGCGCCAGCGGCCATTGTAATTTCAAAAATTATTTATCCCGAAACCGAAGAATCGCAAACAATGGGAAAAGTAAAACTCGAAATAAAAAAAGAACACACCAATTTAATTGATGCTATTTCGCATGGTGCAGGCGATGGAATGAAAATTGCCATCAATGTAATTGCCATGTTAATTGGTTTTATTGCCCTAATCGCTTTTGTAAATTATTGTTTGGGTAAAATTTATCCTGATTTATCGTTAGATTATATTTTTGGAAAATTATTTTATCCACTAGCATGGTGTATGGGTGTACCCGATGTGGATGTGCAGCAAGTAGCAACCATTATGGGACAAAAATTAACGATTAATGAGTTTGTTGCTTTTGATACCCTTACCCATAAATTAGCTACGCCATTAAGCCCTAAAGCCTATATTATTACAAGCTTTGCAATTTGTGGTTTTGCCAATTTTAGCAGTGTAGGGATGCAAATTGGAGGAATTGGCTCTTTAGTGCCCGAACGTAGAGCCGATTTAGCAAAGTTAGGAATACGAGCTTTAATAAGTGGCACACTAGCATCATACCTATCGGCTACCATTGCGGGTATGTTAATTTAAGTTGTCTAAGTTCAATGCAAACATCTGCCTGTTAATTAATTGTTTTATTGCTGGTATAACATGTCTTCAATAAAAATAACTTCGTGTATTAATTAAATTTTTTTGTGAGCACAACCCTAACCAAAAAACGTTTACGCACATCAGGTATTACCGTAATAATAAGTTTAGCCTTGGTATTATTTATGCTTGGAGCTTTGGGCTTATTGGTTATTAATGCTAATAAACTAACCGTGCATTTTAAAGAAAATATTGGCTTTCAGGTTTTTTTAAAAGATACCGCAACAGCAGCACAAACGGATGTTTTAATACAAGAAATTAGTAATGCTAATTATGCTAAAAGCGTAACCTTAATTAGCAAGCAACAAGCTGCCGAAAAATTAAAAGCCGATTTGGGCGAAGATTTTATTTTACTGTTAGGCAGCAACCCTTTATTAAATTCGGTAGAGGTAAAGTTAAACGCAAATTATGCTAATGCCGATACTTTACAAATTGTAGAAAAAGCCTTATTACAAAAAGCGTATGTTAAGGAAGTAGTATATCAAAAAGATATGATAAACTCTTTAAATAAAAATACAAAAGCCATTGCTTTTTTTATATTAATATTTAGTGGCGCCTTGCTGGTAGTGGCTATAGCGCTTATAAACAACACCATTCGTTTATCCATATACTCCCAACGTTTTTTAATACGCACTATGTATTTGGTGGGGGCTACGCGCTCATTTATTAGCAAGCCCTTTATTTTTAAAGGTGTAAGGCAAGGCATAATTGCAGGGGTAATTGCAGGTATTTTGTTGGCAGGTTTTTTAGTGCTTAGCACGCGTTTTGTACCCGATTTATTGGAGCTACAAGACGAAAATGTTTTAGTTATTTTATTTATTTCTATTATATTAATTGGCGTAGTCATATCCGCATTTAGCGCCTTAACCTCGGTTTTACGCTACTTAAAATTAAAAACTAGCGATTTATACTTTTAAATTTTAAACATTCTTAACCTTTTGTGTTGTAATTTATTAGTAAATTTGTATATTAAAATAAACAAATAATTATGGAAACAAATTTTAGAAACACCCCAATAGAAAAAATACAATCGGCTACAATTGTTAGCGAAAATAAATTATTACGCTCTGCTTTTGCTTGGATGGCAGTAGCAATGGTACTTACAACAATATCTTCTTTACTATTTGCATTTGTACCACAACTTACAAGTTTATTGTTAGAGCCAACTGAATTTGGGTTTAAGCCTACAATTTTAGCATACGTTGTAATGTTTGCCCCATTACTTTTTGTGTTAGCAATGAGTTTTGGTATAAATAAAATGAACTATGTAACCTTAGTAGGCGTATTTGCAGCCTATGCTATTATTAATGGTATTAGTTTTAGTTTTATTTTCTTTGTGTATAATATTGGCTCAATCGTAAATGTATTTTTAAGCACTTCGGCATTATTTGCTATTATGGCAATTGCAGGTTATACTACTAAAACCGATTTAACTAAAATGGGTAATATTTTAATGATTGGTTTAATTGGTATTGTAGTAGCATCGTTAATTAATATGTTTATGCACAGTGCTAAAATGGATTATATTATTAGCATTTTAGGTGTAGTTATATTTACTGGTTTAACCGCTTGGGATGTACAAAAAATTAAAGTAATGGGCGAAAACGCTGATGATAGCGAGCAAAGTAAAAAAATGGGTGTTATGGGCGCATTAACGTTGTATATGGATTTTATAAACTTATTTTTATTTTTATTACGTTTATTTGGCGGAAGAAAAGATTAATCTTTTAAATTAAATTCTAACAAAAAAAGTCGGGCGTACATACCCCGACTTTTTTTATTACATTAAACTAATAATTTTTTCGCTACAAACCCAAGACTAGTTACAAAAGCTAAAATTGTTAAAATAATTGTAAATTTGGGCTAGATTTAAAAAATTAACACATCATTACTTTTAACATGAACAAACAAATAAAAAACGTAGAGTACGGCTTAGAAAAAATATTTGAAGGCGCACAAGATTTTTTACCCCTTTTAGGAACCGATTATGTAGAGTTTTATGTAGGTAACGCCAAACAAGCCGCCCATTATTATAAAACAGCATTTGGCTACCAATCTTACGCTTACGCAGGCTTAGAAACTGGTTTAAAGGACCGCACTAGTTACGTTTTAAAACAAGATAAAATTCGCTTAGTATTAACTACCGCTTTAAATAGCGATTCGCCCATTGGCGAGCACGTTAAAAAACATGGCGATGGTGTAAAAGTAATTGCCCTATGGGTAGATGATGCTCGCAAAGCATTTGAAGAAACTACCAAACGTGGTGCCAAACCCTTTATGCAACCTACTGTTGAGAGTGATGAGAAGGGCGAAGTTATCCGCTCTGGCATTTATACATACGGCGAAACCGTACATATTTTTGTAGAACGTAAAAACTACAAAGGCATATTTTTACCTGGTTTTAAAGAGTGGAAAAGTGATTACAATCCTGCCCCCGTTGGCTTAAAATTTATCGACCATATGGTGGGTAACGTGGGGTGGAACCAAATGAACGCTACCGTAAAATGGTACGAAGATGTAATGGGTTTTGTAAATTTTTTAAGTTTTGACGATAAACAAATTACTACCGAGTACAGCGCTTTAATGAGTAAGGTAATGAGCAATGGCAATGGACGGATAAAATTTCCTATTAACGAACCAGCAGAGGGAAAAAAGAAATCGCAAATAGAAGAATACATTGATTTTTATGAAGGTGCAGGTGTACAACATTTGGCCCTAGCTACTGATGATATCATTAAAACTGTTGCCGAACTTAGGGCACGTGGTGTAGAATTTTTGCCCCCCCCTCCACAAGCATATTACGATGATATTCCTCGTCGCTTGGGTGTACACATGGATATAATGAAAGAAGATATTAAAGAATTACAACGCTTAAGCATTTTGGTAGATGCTGATGAAGAAGGCTATTTATTACAAATATTTACAAAACCTGTTGAAGATAGGCCAACCCTTTTTTACGAAGTAATACAACGTATGGGGGCTAAAGGCTTTGGTGCCGGCAATTTTAAAGCATTATTTGAAAGTATTGAGCGCGAGCAAGCCCTAAGAGGAACGCTTTAAGATATATTTATAAATTAAAAAAAAACAGTATCTTTGCAAACGCAAAATGCAGGTGTGGCGTAATTGGCAGCCGCGCCAGACTTAGGATCTGGTGCCGAAAGGCGTGGGGGTTCGAGTCCCTTCACCTGTACTGAACGGGACTTTTCATCAAAAAAATGATTGGTCCCGTTTTTTGTTTGCTCTGTATCCCTTGCTAAGTCGTTGATGTAAGAGAACACAGAATTAATTTTGGTGGTTCGATAATGGTTGATTTTTGCATCAAAGCATAAACCCTGTGGAAACAGCATATTTTGAAAAATCTGTTTTTGGTAAAAATCTCCCAAGTCCCAAATCTTCACTAAGTTAGAAGCTAATTTGCAGGCGTAATTAATCAGTTCTTTAGGGTTCGATAAATTTTTATCCAAATCTTCGAGTTTTTCAGAAACAGCTTTTATTTTGCTTTCCATTTCAGTTTTAAACTCTTGGTAAACATCCAAACCCACTTCGCCCAAAGCATGTCTTTTACGTAAAATACGGTATTCTTCTTGAGTACTGTTTAATTGTAAAGAAAGCCCTTTCTTTTCGCTTGTATTGGTTTGGGTTAAGTTATCCCAAGTATATAATAACTGTGTTTTTAAAGGCTCAATGTGTGAGCTTTTTACCGTAAAATACGATAATAGCTCCCTGAACTTATCGTGCATTAACTTCATACTGCGGTTTACTTTAATACCAACCTTGTTTACTTTGTAATAATACAGCTTTTTCTTTTTTACGATATATCCAGTAAATGGAATACCTGTTTCGGCATCTTTTACAAAAATTTTAAGCGGTAAATTATCATTAGCAGGATTGCACTTAAAGCCTTCGGTTTTCTTTAACTCATTTACCCTAAAAAATAACTCTTCGTTAATTAAAGCAGGATGATTGCCTTTTATAACTTCGCCATTTAAAAGATTATGAGATATAAAACCCATGTAAAAAATATTTCTAAACGTATCGGTTAAAGTTTGCTTGGGCATTTTCATGCCATAACTACCAAGTTTAGCAACTATTTGGTCGTAGGTCATACCATTTGCTCTCCATTCAAAAGCTTGTCGCATTAATTCGCCATCCTTATTAATAATAATGGTTTGCTTTGTAGCTCCTTTCAAATACGAATAACCTCGTGGAACACAACCTAACCACTCGCCCCGCAATAACTTTTCACGCATACCATCTATTGTTTTTTGTCTTCTAAGGTCATTATCATACTTAGAAAAAATAAACTGGATGTTTTGTTGCAAAGCCCCTGCATGAGAATTGGTATCAATGGGTTGTGTAACTGCCATAATGTTGATACCTGCTTTTTTTAACTCACTGGCAATGTAAATGGCAGAATCACCTGTTCTTGAAAATCTATCGAGACTATAAACAAGAATGTAAGAAATCTTCTCCTTGCTTGCCTTTACAAATTTCAACATTCGGTTAAACTCCCGCCTTTCATCACTTTTAGCACTTTCATAGGTTCCACCAAAATAACCATTGATGTTAAGTTTGTTTTTTATGGCATACTCATAGCAATACTTTTTTTGCCACTCTAAACTTTGGTTGGTTTCCATTTGCTCTTTGGAGCTGACACGGGTATAAATAACGCAATTTAATATCTCGTTGTTTTCTGTTGTTTCTTGTTGCTTACCTTTTGCAAATTTTTTAAGCAGCATGTCTTTGTTCTGTTTCATGTTGTTGATTTTGTTTTAATGGTTTGACATTGTCATTTAAACTTTCTTTCATGAACAGTTCATAAAAAAGAATAGAAAGTGATTCTAAAACACGAATCTCGTTTTCTAATTCTTCCTGCGTAAAATTTTCAAAGTCCGGAAAACTTTTTAGTTCTTCCGTACTAAGTTTTTTGTACCTTTTCATATTTCCTCCTCCAGCCTGTCAAAGAACTTTTTTAGGGAAAGGAAACGAAATTTCCTTCACTACATCTAATATAAATGCTATTTTCCTGATAAAAAAGTTCTTTTATTAACAGCCATTGTGGGCTGAAAATCACGCTATTTTCTTTAGTTTTTATTTATGTTCCTAAT
>JANYEQ010000018.1 GCA_025363015.1 Bacteroidota bacterium | reverse complement strand
AGCCTAATTGTTTTTTATCGTTTATTTTTTTTGCTAAATCATTTACATCTTTTTGAAGTTGTTTTGCTTTTTTAATACTTTCTTCCAGGTCTTTTTTTATCTCGGTATTATTTTTATCAGTGCTTTCGTTTATTTCTTCCTTTGTGGGGGCTTTAAAAGTCATTAATTGTGTTTTGGCAGGTTTACTACCGTTTACACCGTCGTTATCATACACCTCAAAATAATAATCTAGTTTATCACCGGGTTGTAAATCATAAGTATTTGCATCTAAAAAATAAAAATAGGGTTGGTTGGTTTGCGTTTTATTTACATTAATTGGGTAAATTCCATTTGTTTCTATAGGTTTGCCGGTACTATCAACACTGTATTTTTTGTAATAGAAGGTAAGATGGTTAAAACCATAATCGTCTTTTATTTGTCCGCTAAAATAAATGTTTTTTGGATTTAAAGAGTCTAATTTTTCGGTTACATCAATAGTTGGGTATTGGTCGGGGATTACATTAATGCTGTAATTAACCGAATCTGAAGCCTGCAATACAAATTGATTTAAGGCTTTTATGGTGTAAGAATTGCTTTGTAAAAATTTACGAGAAAAGGTAAATTGATTTTCTGAATTTTTTTGAGGTTGTGCTAAACTATCGGCAAAACGAAGCTGCAATTTATCGGTATTTTTTGTATTAAAAATCCAATTTACTTTTGTGCCTTGTGGTAGTTGTAAATCGCCGGTATTGGCTAGGTTTTCGTTAGCTTTATTTAAATAGGCCGGATAAATTAATTGCAAATTAAATTGTTGTAAGGATGGTTTTGGAAGTACGATTAATTCATATTCTTTACTACTAAAGCCTGCAGCAGATAATTGAAAATTTGTGGTAGCTTGAATATTTTTAAAGGTATAATAAAAGGTAGCGTTATTTTCTTTTTCGAGTTTATAATCAATACCGTTTAGGTTTATAAATACTTCGTTTGGTAATTGATTTCCTGTAATATTTAATTCTAATTTAAAATCTTGTGTTTGTAGTGCTTGTAAATTTTTATTTAGAATGTTGAATTTAAAAGGTATTTCTTTTTCATAGTAAGTACTATAATTTACTAAGCGTTTGGTAGATTTAGTAATAATTTGAGGCCAAATAATAAAAATAGCCAAGGTTAAAAATAAGGGTGGTAGGCTGTATTTTAAATATTTTTTATTTTCATTAAAATTAATAGCGCTTGTAAAAGGTATGGGTTTTAATTGCGTAATTTTTTGATTTATGCTTGCTACTAACAAGTCGTTAGAGCCTGCTAGCGCTTGATTGTTTTGAAGCTGTAATACATTTAGTAATTTATCTTGTACATTAGTAAAATGGCTACCAATAATGCCTGCAGCTTGGTTGTAGGAAATAATACTACCAATTTTATTTAATTTTAAAAGTGGAGTAAAAATATAGTTTACTAACACTGTTAGTGTAGCCCCTAAAAAACCAAAAAACAAAATACCTCTTATTACAGAGTTAAATTCGCCAAAAAACTCTAATAAAATAACGCTTAAAAAAGCAGCTAATACCAAAGCGCTTGAGTAAATAGTGCCTTTAATTAACTTATTTTTGTAATACTTACGAATAAACTCGTCGAGTTTTTGAATAAGTATGGTGTTAGTGCTTTGCATTTATATATTAAGATGCGTTGTTATATGTTTTTCCACAAAAAAATGGCTTATACAAATATAACATTATAGACAAAAAAAAGTTACACATTATTGTTAAAAAGTGTTTTATAAGCTGATATTCTTAAATTTATGGTAAATTTAATGCTTCTCATTTTGAAGGTAAATATTTTAAATGCCATTTAAACAATTTTATAAAATTTTTAGTACGTTATTTTTATTGATTTCGCTCAACGGCCTATCTCAAAAGGATTTAACAAAAGAAAAATTATTTAATATATTAAGTAAACCCCAACCTGATACAACTTTAATTGATACTTATGCAGAATTGTGTTGGCCTGTTTATACTTATGATAATTTAGATTCAGCCGTATATTTTGGCAACAAAGCCATTGAACTTTCGACTAAAATTAATGACATAAAGCGTTTAAGCATTGCGCATAGAAGGATTGGTATTACCTATATAACCTTTGGTAATCGAAAAAAGGCACTCTATCATCAAGAGGAAAGTTATACACTGTCTAAACAAATAAATTTTAAAAAAGGGATGCAACTCGCATTGAATAATATTGGCGTTATTTATTTGAATAACGAATTGTATAGCGAGGCACTTTCTTATTTTTTACATAGTTTAAAAATTGTTGAAGAAACAAAAGATTACAAATCAGCCTCTAATATGCTTATTAACTGTGGCATAATATATACCAATATTCAAAAGGATGATAAAGCCTTAGAATATTTTTTAAAAGCGAATGAAAATGCAAAATTGCAAAACGATGAGTACGCATTAATAATGTCTTATAGCGAAATTAGCACAATATACCGGCACAAAAAACAGATAGATCTTGCCATTTTGTTCTTAGATCGTGCAAAAGAAATACTTAAAAATTATAATAATAGTTATTTAAATTTTTATGTAAGATTAAACGAAGCCATAATTTTTTCAGATAAAAATAATAATCTTAAAGCCTTAAATATTTATAAAAAATTATCACCAATGGTTACCAATAATACAGATAAAATTACTTTGCTTATTAACACGGGGGATATTTATGTAAAATTAAATAAGCAAGATAGTGCTTTATATATTTTTCAAGAAGGATATAAAATTAGCTCTGAAAATAAAATGTATTCTAATTTAGCATACATAACTCAGGAAATGGCTAAAATTTATGCCAAAAAAAGTGATTTAAAAAACTACTCTTGGTGTATGGAAAACCATTTGGCTTTCCGAGATTCGAATGAGAAATTTAACAAAACACAGAATATACTTAGCCAACAATTAGAATTTGATTTTTCCCGGAAACAATTGGCAGATAGCATAACTTATGAGCATAAAGAGAAAATTAATGAAGCTAGAGTAGAAGCACTTAACGCGAAATCAAAAGTAGATAAATTGGTTAGAATAGCCTTAATTACTTTTTTAATCATCATTGTATTAGTTTCGTTTTTTATTTATTCTCGATTAAGATTAACAAAAAAACAAAATAAAATTATCGCAGAGCAGAAAAAAATTGTAGAAGAAAAACAAAAAGAAATTTTAGCATCAATTAACTACGCCAAACGCATTCAAAACGCTTTACTTCCTCAGGAAAAATATATTGACCGTAAATTAAATGAGCGAAAAAAATCATAATCTTTATAAAAAAATAATTACAATATTTTTATTTTTTTATTTTCTGCAATTTAATTTTTCGCAAAATAGTAGCGATAATTTTAAAACACTTAATTGGTTAGTGGGCTATTGGCAAAAAACAGATTCTATTACCAAAAATACGAGTATTGAAAATTGGCGTAAAGAATCAAAAACAGAGCTTGTAGGCATAGGTTGCACTTTAAAAGGAAAGGATACAGTTTTTATTGAGAAGTTGAAAATAATTTCAAAAAATAATAAATTATATTATGTTGCTGATGTTAAAGAAAACAAGAAGCCTACGCTGTTTAAATTTATATCTATTACAAAAGATGGTTTTGTGTGCGAAAATAAAAATCACGATTTTCCTAAAAAGATAGAATATATACTCAATAACAAACACCTTACCGTTTTTATTAGCAATAGTAATAAGAAGATAAAATTTGAATTTGATAAGTTTTAAGTAACTCTAACTATTGTTAAACATCCACTGCGCATCTTCTTTAATTTGTTGTTCAACACTACTATTTTTTTCTTCAGCTTTTTTCTTTATTAATTTCATCCAAGCTTCATCGCTTTTAATGCGGATAATTATATCTTCTACACTTTCTTTCGAATTAAATAATTCTTCGCTTAGTAAATATTCAGCTTCTATTTTTAATTGTGCGTTTAAACTAATATTGTGTTCTAAAGCTTTTTTATTTACGCTTTGTAACCAGGTTTTATCATAATTAATGTTGGCTATTAATTCGTTTAATCGTTTGCTATTATCTTGGCAATATAATTTGTGTGCATTATCTACAAAGCCATATGGGAACATATAAAACGTAGCCTCGGTTGCAATTAATAAAATAACATCTCGCTGAGCTAATGAAGCACTTAGGTTTAAACTTTTTACTTCGGCACGTTTTTCGTTTTTAATTAATTGGGTCTTGTTGTAAAACCAATATTCATCTTCTGTAAAAAAATGTTTTGGCATATCTTTACCTACCAAACACCACCAATAACTATCTCCAACCACTAATACATTTGGTTTATAAGCATCTTCATCTTTGTACTTATAAACAGGGTAGGGGTTTGGGTCAGGTTCAATAGGTGTTGTTAAATTCATTAAAATACCAACATCAAAATCATTACCTTTTAAATTGGTATTATAACTCACCACATTAAAATCCCAATCAGCCATAGGAATGTTTCGTTTTTTTTCGATATACTTAACAATAGTATCAAGCCCAACCGCCATACCGTAATGATTCCAATGCGTACCGTATTTAGGATACACCTTATGTTTAAAATTGGGTTTGTTTTGATAAAACCATTTATTTAAATCTAAAAAATTAACTTGTTTTTGTGCAAACTCGCTGGCATAAGATTTATAATTGGTACTGTCTTTTTTCTTTGATAAATAATTATTTGGAATTAATTCAGGATAATACGAAGCCTTGCCCGGAGCAAATACTACAATTAAATCTTTACCACGTGCTTTTAAAGAATCTTGCAGTTGTTTTATTTTTGAAACGTTTTCTTTTATTTTAGAATTACCAATAAAATTACGTCCAATGTATTCGTCAATATACGATTCAATAAACAATTCGCCCTCTTTACCAATAACAACTCCGGGTGCTTTTGTGGTATTAAATAATGAATATAATACCTCGTTATATCCTTTTATAAATTGCGTTCTAAATCCAAAATTATCGTTTAAGTAAGCATTATAATTTTCTTGCCAAGTTAAATTCCAATAGTCTTCTTTTTTAAATTGAGGTTTTTCCGTTACTGTAGCTACACCTACTAATTTTTCTTCTTCAAATAAAGTAAATTTAGATTGTAGCATAGGAACTAATAATGCAAATGCTATTAGTATGCCTAAAAAATATTTAAAATTATTTTTCAACTAAAACCTAAAATATATAAAAGGGTTAAACGTAGTACTTGATATAGACGCCAAACAATAGTAAAATAATACTATACTAAACGCAGTGGCTATTGTGTAACCAACGATTGAGTAATTAGCAAAATAAATTTTTTGTTGTAATTTTTTCCCAAATTTAAATAAAGTAAAAAACGAAAATACAAACGCGGCAATAAAATATACTTTAAAATCATTACCTAAAAAAATGTAATTTATATTGAATTTAAAGCCAACTAGTTTTTTAATAAAAATAATAGCGTCTTTAAAATGTTCGGCTCTAAAAAACACCCAACCAACGGCAACTAATAAAAACGTGCAGATTAATGGAATTACTTTAGGAAGTTTACTATAAATTTTTAATAAAAATAAACGTTCCAAAATTAAAAGCAACCCATGGTAAATACCCCAAATTATAAATGTCCAGGCGGCACCATGCCATAAACCAGATAATACAAACACCAACCATAAATTAAAAAACAATTTCCATTTTGCATTTACTTGGTTGCCCCCTAATGGAATGTATAAATAATTTTTCATCCATGCGCCAAGTGTTATGTGCCATTTGCGCCAAAATTCGGTAATGCTTAATGAGGTGTAAGGATTATCAAAATTTTCGGGAAATTTAAAGCCTAGCATTTTACCCATACCAATTGCCATATCGCTGTAACCGCTAAAATCAAAATAAATTTGAAAGGTGTAAGCCAGCATTCCCACCCAAGCCATAGGTGTATTTAACTCGTGTAAATTTGATTTAAAAACAGAATCTGCCACTACCGCCATTGTGTTGGCAATAATTACTTTTTTGCTCAACCCAATTACGAATCTAAAAAAACCGGTTAAAACATCATCAATGTTTTCTTTACCTATGCGGCCTTTTATTTGATCAGAAATTTCGTGATAACGAATAATAGGGCCCGCAATTAATTTTGGAAATAAAATAATATACAATTGGTAATCCCAAAAATTGCGAAGGGGTTTATGCACACGCCTGTAAACATCTACAACATACGTTAAACTTTCAAATGTATAAAACGAAATACCTATTGGTAGTATAATCGCTGTCCAACTAATATGTTTGCTGGTAAATATACCTAAAACAGCATTGGCATTATCTACAAAAAAATTACAGTACTTAAAATAAAACAGCATGCCCACATTTAAGCTTAGCGAAAGAATTAAAAACAATTTTCGTTTTTTATCTGAAGTGGCGTTGCTGAGAATGTTAACCAAGAAAAAATCAATAACGGTAGTAATTAAAATTGCAAAAATAAATTTGGGAGCGCCCCACATGTAAAATAAAATACTGGCTATTAACAAAAACGCATTTTTTACTTTATTATGCAACAAATAGTAAAGTATAAATACTACAGGAAAAAAATAAGACAAAAATATAACGCTACTAAATGCCATTAATCAATTTCTACCTCCAGTAATTTACCAATTAAATTGTTTTTAGGAAAAGGTATAAAATTTTGTTTAAACGGCGCAGTAGGCCACCATTCCTGATAATGAAACTCTTGTGATAACACCATTACCATTTGATTGTTTGGAATAGCTGTCATACTATCGTCCATACGGCAAATTTCTTTTAAGTTAGTTTTGTCTTTGCCAATACGCCATATAATGCGTTGGGGTTGCCAATCAATTTCAAAATAATAAAAATCGTCGTTAAACACTTCTTTGTGCGGCGCAACTTGTTTGCTTGTTACCAATTTATTAAAAAAATCCCAACGGCAAAATTCATATTCTTTGCCCTCTACATTTACTTTTTTTGCACCTATAACATAATTCTTCGGCTGTTGGCAGCCCATATCCCAATTGGTACAGCATATGGTAATATCGCCATTGTTATACGAATCGTAACTTGGTTTTACATACTTATCTCTATAACTATCTTTTGGCCAATAATTATTTTCTTTTAAAATTTCAAAATCAATTTCGCTGTAAGTAACCGTTGGCTGGGCTTTATTAACTGCCTCTACATTATCCTCTACACCTTTAGGAATGTAACCCACTTTTGAATGACATATTCGCCTATTGTTCCAATTAGCATCTGCCTGAAAAATTAACCAAAAGGCACTGGTTAAGCCATTCCACACATTATCGTTACTTATTATTTTAGGGAATTTAATTTTAGCCCGCCATTTACCATACGTAAATCCAATGCGCGACATTACACCCACATGTTCTTTTTTATATTGGTTTAATTGATTACCCGGATTAAAAACGGTTATAGAATTTGAAGCACTATCCGAACTAACTGTTTTGCAAGGGCAATCGGTACTGTTACTATAAGTATGAATAAAATTTTTGCTTTTGCCGTAACTGCTCACTAAAGCTTCGTATTCTTGTCGGGTAATGTTTTCGCCAACAACATCTTTAATTTCTTTAATATTTACTAACTCAAAATTTTTGTTGATGTGATTAAAAAATTGAGAGAAGTGTGCTTTTCGCCTCAACTCATCATCTGTACCACATTTATTTGAAAACAATGATGAATTTAAATCTGGACTATTATATTTTATGTTATCAATATAAATACCCGAACCTGTATTTAATTTAGAAGTAACTGCTAATTGTGTTTTTGGAACGATTACTTTTACACCTTCTAAATTTTTCCCTTCTCCATTTAAAAAATATGTAAAGGGATTTGTAAAATTATTACCATTATTTTTTGTTGTTATATTACTTACTTCGCTGGGGATTTTTGCCATGCCTTTGCCGTTGCACACCACTAACATAAATTTGTAATTGCCCATACGAGGGTTGCGTTTAAAACGGTTATTTTCTACCCTTTCGTTTTGAAAGTGTTGGTCTATACTCCAAAGTGCTTCTAAATACACTTGTTTTTCGAAGGGCATTTTATTTTCGGCACATTTTTGTTTTATACTTTTTACCCAATCGTTTTGTTTTAAAATAAGTTTTGTATAAATATCTAAAATGCTATCGCTTAATTTTACAGTATTTGGATTAGCACCGTAGTACAAACTTTCATCGCGTGGGTTACCTATAATACTAAAACTATCGGTAATAGTTAATTCGGTTTTAACTAAAGGCGTAATTTTAAATTCGAGTGCGGCCTCCTCCCAACTTCCATAAAAGTTTTCATGGTCTAGCGAATCGCCATTTTGCCATTTGTAACTTTCGTTTTGGTAATACAATTTATAAAAATAGGGTTGAGATTTATTATGATTTTTAATTTTAAAATTAAAAACAAATTTACCATTTGGTAATTGGTTTATAGATGGAATTTGAACGCCGTAAAAAATAGCATCGCTTAAATCGGTAGTAATAGCAAAAGTGCTATCGTTTTTTTTAGAAGAATAATTGGATAAGGGATTAAACTCTAAAACATCAAAATTATTTTTGTTGCAACTAACGATTAGCGAGCATAAAATACTTATTAAAAGGTATGACTTGAGGTTTAAACGCACAAAAATTGTTTCAATTTCAAATATACATTATTTTATAAAACTTATATAATTTATAATCAATAGGATGATTAATTATAATTGGATTAAAATCTGTTAATTATGTAAGTTTTTATAAAAATTTTGTAACTGAAACTAAGGATAAGCACGCACCTTTGTAAATAAATAATAGTAATATTTTAAAAATAAATCTAAAACTCAAAAAAATGAAAAAAACAATTTTATTTGCAAGTGCATTGTTAGTAGCAGGTACATTATTTACATCGTGTAAAAAAGATTATAGATGTGAGTGTACAAAAACTTACACAAGTGGTTCAGGAAGTAGCACATCAAACTATTCCGTTTATACGTATAAAGATACTAGAAATAGAGCTGAAACCAGATGTAACGAAAACGCTAGTAGCGGCGCTGATCTTGGTGGTAATTACAGTATTAATTGTGCCATTAAATAGTTGTAACTATTAATGTATTAGTTGTTATATATACAGCTAAAAAAAAACGCTTTAGCTATGCTAAGGCGTTTTTTATATTTATGTTTTAGAAAAAAAATTACCTATTAATTAACCACTACCGAATCTTTGTAGCCACAATAAATTTTTTGTTTGTTGTACATTATTTGTAGGGGCTTATTTGGTATATGTTTGCAGGCATCTTCAAAGGTTTTAAAATTATAACTACACATACTACTATCTTTTTTGTAATAAACAATGGTTTCGTTTACCTGAAAGTTTTTTAAATTTTTTAAAGCAATTATTTTATTAAAGGTACCAAATATATCAAACACATAAATGCCCGTTTCGGGGCAATTTAAAAATACATAACCGTTGTGTTCTGTTAAAAAATTGGGGTTTAGGTTAGCTTGCAATACTTGTTTTAAATTACCCGTAGCCGCTACTTTTTTTGAGCTTTCATTAAAACGAATTAACTCATTATTTTGTTTGTTATAAATCCAAAAACTATTGTTGGTACTAGCGCAAACTAAGTCAGTTTGTTCGTAACCTAAATCTTGTAGACTTACTACATCGCTATTTAGTGAGAGTTGATTATCTAAAAAAACTACCTGTTCGAAATCGCGGTAATACAACAGTATTTTTAACGGATTGCTGGCATCAACACTTGTAATGTTGCCTAATTTTAAATTACTATAACGCACAAAAAATTTACCGTTGGGCAAATATTTAACTAATTCGTCATCTTTAATCGTATATATATTGCCAATATTATCAGTTGTAAAATAATCTAATTTTGTTTTTATAATCAGTGGTTTATCGCTCACAAAAGCAAAGCTGCTAAACAAAACAACAATAAACACTATTTTAAAAGGTTTAAACATTTACAAAATTAAATTTACGCTTTAAAACTCATTTTTAGAGTTTAAACTGTTAAATATTTTAACAAAAGCCCCTAAAATTATCTTAAATTGTTAAAGCACGTTAAATTCATAAAAAATTATATCTTTGGCACAGTATATGAAATACTTTAAATAAGAAATTTTAAAAACAAAAAACATGAAAACTAAAAATTTACTTTTAATTCCAGCAATAGCTGTATTATCATTCACAGCTTGTAAATCAAAAAAGAAACCTATTCAAAAAGAAACAGGTGCTATTGAAATCTCGGTTCCGTTTAGCGAAAGCAAATACCGTACAGATGTGGATGCCTTCCGTTCAAAACAGGTAGGTAAATCTCCCGATTTAGCAACCGCTAAAAAAATAGCATTTCAAAATGCAAGGGCTGAAATGGCTGCAAACATTAATGCGATGGTAAAACGTGTTACTGACCAATATACCAACCAACGTACTGTGGGTAATGCTCAAGAATTTGAAAATAAATTTGAAGAATTATCACGCGAGGTAGTTAATTTAGAAATGAGTAACGTAAAAGAAATTGGTGAGAAAATTTTTAAAGAAACCGATGGTGCTTATAGCTATTGGATTGCCCTTGAAGCTGAGAAAAAAAATGTATTTGATAAAATTGATTCAAAAATTTCTAGCGACGCTAAATTAAAATTAGATTACGATAAACAAAAGTTTCAACAAATTTTTGACTCAGAAATGAAAAAATTGGGAGACGAAGGAAAATAATTTTAACCTAAAAATATAAAAGAGCATCTCAATATAAAGATGCTCTTTTTTTTAATAATTTTTTTAATTAAATTATTGGTATAAAAAAAGTTGAAAAAAATAATTTACATATCTGTATTATTAACTACCATCATCATTGCTTCTTGCACGGGTTCTAAAAAATATTTTAAAGCAGCAGAAAAGCTTGAAAAACAAGGTTTATTTAACGAAGCTGCCGATTATTATTTAGTATCGCTGCAACGCAAACCTAGCAATGTTGCCGCTCGCATTAAGTTAAAAGAAGTGGGGCAAAAACATGCTTCGAGTTTGGCTTCTGAATTTTTTAGAAGCTACAATACTCAACAATTAGAATCTTCATTAGAATCGTTTGAAAAACTAAAAGAATTTACTAATAATACCGCTGCTTTAGATGTGAAGTTAGATTACCCTAAAAGCTATGATGACGATTACCAAAAAGCAGTTGAAAATTTTTGTCAAAAAAATTATAATCAAGCGTACACGTTAGTAAATCAAAAAAAGTTTAGCAACGCTTTAGAGTATATTGCTAAAGTAAAAAAATATAATCCTAGTTATAAAACCATTCAGCAATTAGATATTATTGCCGTGTGCGAACCTTTGTATCAAAGCGCTGTAAATAGTATCGAATCTAAAAACTACGCGGGGGCACTAAACTTACTATCAAGCATAAAAAATAAAACCGAAAATTATAAAGATAGTCGTGATTTGTTAGATTTATCTCTTGCTCAACAAACAAAAAGTTTTATGTTGTTTGCTCCAAAAGGTTCAAGCGATAAAAACGAAAAAGGAATTGAAGATTACTTGTTTAGTAATTTTAACCAAGCGGCTGTACAAAAATATAACACTGTTAAAATAATAAACAATACCCCATTTGTTTTTTTACCTGAAGCATCAGATATTAATAGCGCTGGTAATATTGATTTAATACAGGCTATTCGTAAAGCCACGGGTACCGATTATTTTTATGTATTTGATGTTAGTAATAAGCAAGAACAAAATAGCGGTTTGCAAAAACAAACCTATAAAGGCTATCAAGAAGTGAAAACACGCATTAACGATACTTTAATTAAAACAACTTATAATGATTTTGGATACAATAAAGTAAATGCTAATCGCTCATTTTCATATGAATTTAAATATAAATTAATAAACGCATACTCCAATCAAATTGTAGCTTCGCAAGCACAAAACATGCAAACGCAAGACGCCGTTGAGTATAACGAATTTTTAAAAGCAAATAATGCCAATATAAATTCATTGTTTCCTTACAATCCACAACAAACGGCTACTGTATCGCAATATAACCCACGTAATTGGCGTGCGTTGTTTAGTGCAAACAGTACCTTAAAAAGTATGGATGAATTAAAAACCGAAACGCACAATAAAACAATAAACGTTTTTATTAACTCCATATCTACTTACATTAAATAATTTGAAAAAATTTGTTTACATATTATTTGTTATTATTTTAGTATCTTGCAAAAGCAAACAAGTAGCTACACATCAAGCGGTTATTGTTGCCGAAACAAAACCTGCGCCACCATGGGTAAGTAGCCGCCCTAACAATGGGTTTAAATATGTAGGTATTGGTTTTGTAGATAAATTAAAAAGTAATAATTATCAAATAGAAGCTAAAAAAAATGCGTTGTACGATTTATCTTCCGAAATTAAAGTAGATATATCGAGTAACTCTGTTTTATATACCGTACAAAATAATAATAACTTTAACGAAAGCTTTAACTCGATGATAAAATTGAGTAATAGCGATAATATTGAAGGTTACCAACTCATAGATAGTTACGAAAACGATAAGCAATATTGGGTATATTATACTTTAGATAAAGAAGAGTACGCCAAACAAAAAGCCTTAAAAAAACAACAAATAATTACCAAGGCTAGCAATTTAATTGCTTTAAGTTTTGCAGATGAAAAAAATAAAGATTTTTCATCGTCATTAAAAAAACGCATACAAGCTTTTGGAGTATTAACGCCTTATTTAAGTGAAGAAATTAATTTTGATCCCATTACCACCAACGGTATAAAAACTGTATTTGATTTAACTAATTTAGTGCAACAGCAATTGCAATCCATCACAGTTATTCAACCAAAAATGATGGGGCAATTAAAACCATACCAACAAGTTTACGCACCACTAACCTACACCTTACAATTAAAAAATAAAACTGCTTTAGAAAATTTTCCGTTTTTGGTAAGTACCGAAGAAGATAAAATAAAAGTATACGATAAAGTAACCACTACAAACAATGGCGAGTTACAGGTAAAAGTAAATTATGTTGAACCCATGAACCAACTCATTGGCTTTGCCTTAAGCCCCGATGTATCCTCTTTAATGGGTGCCGATTCAGTTAGTAGAGCAAGTATAGCGGTATTAAAACAGTTTATTAATACCCCCATGTTACGTGTTAATGCAAATGTTTCAGCTATAAATATTTTTGTAAGTAGTATAGAAACAAATTTTACAAAGCCTACAGGCGTAAATAATATTGAAACTTTTATTGGGCAAAAATTTAACGGACAAGAAGTACGTATTGTTAGTAAAGTAGAAGATGCCGATTTTATTATTGAAGTTAACTGTGATACGAAAGAAGATATAAGTAGCGATGTTTTAGAGAAAAATTATAGCATTAAACTAGCAATTTTAATGATTAACTTACAATTAAAAAATAAATTAAGTGGCGAAGTGCTTTTTAAAAATCAAGTAACAGATGTGTATGGTTACGCTAACACCCTTGAAAAAGCAGGACTTAACGCCTACCAAAGCGAAAAACTAACTGCCAAATTGGGCGAAGCAATTTTCTTTTTAAAGAGGAAGATTTTGGTGTATTAAGCCTTAGTATCTTCTCCAAACTCGTGGCTGCTTTCTACTAAACATATTTGCGATAAATAACGTTTGTACCATTGTTTGGCTTTATCTTTTGCCATTAAATGGGTTACATTTTTGCGCCAATTGTTTATGGCTTCTTTACTTTGCCAGTAACTAATAAATATGCCTTTGTTATTGTTATTTACGCTTTCGTAGGCTAAAAACCCAGGTTGTTGTTGGGCTAAGGTCATGGTTTGTTCATCCATTTGGGCGTAACCCTCAATATCATTGCTTTTGGTAGACGCAAAAATGACGGCATAGTAATTAGATGTGGGTAATTTACTCACAGGTTTATATATTAAAATACTTCGGTAGCATCAGGATATTTTGCCATCCAACGCTTTAAACTTTCTTTATTTCTTACAGTAATAACGGTTCTTTTATCAATACGAAGTTTTACTAGGTAAGTGCTACCTTTTATTTCGGGTACTTTTGCTGGTGCTTTAGCTCTCATTTTGTTTTAATCTCTTTCTTAACACAAATTAAAGCATTTTGTTGAATTAATAACGTTAAATTATGCCAATTGGTAAAAAATGGCTACGAATGGGTGTTTTTTGTAAGCTCTTTAAACACATCTTCTATTTTCTGCTCTTCTTTATTAAGTGTTAAAACGCTTAAATTATTAGCTACGGCAAAGTTAAAAATGGCTTTTCTAACATCTTGCGTGCTGTTACTTGTTAGTAGCCAAGTAGTTTTATTTATTTCCTCTCCGTTTAAAGTAACAGGTTTTGCTTGTTCTATTAAATCTATGTTTAGGAGTTGAGCCTCGCTTACGTCTTTATCAAACTCTACGGTTATAAGTTGTTGGGTAGTGTTTTTTTGAAGGTTTTTAGTTTGGTCGTTCGCTACAATTTGGCCTTTATTAATGATGATTACTTGGTCGCAAATGGCCTCTACTTCTTGCATAATGTGAGTGCTAAGCATTACGGTTTTTTGTTTACCAAGGTTTTTAATTAAGGTACGTATTTCTTCTAGTTGATTAGGATCTAAACCTGTGGTAGGCTCATCCATAATTAATACGTTTGGGTTGTGTATCATGGCTTGTGCTATGCCTACACGTTGGCGATAGCCTTTGCTTAAGGCACCAATTTTTTTATTTTGTTCTACCTCAAGTCCTGTCATTCCAATCATTTCGGCTACTCGGTTTTTTATGTTTTTTAGTTTGTAAATATTGCCTGTAAATTCTAAAAATTCTTTTACATACATATCCAAATAAAGTGGGTTATGTTCGGGCAAATAGCCAATTTGTTTACGTACATCTAAACTTTGGGTGGCCACATCAAAACCACAAATGCTGGCGCTACCTTCTGTTTGTGGAATATAACCCGTTAAAATTTTCATCATGGTACTTTTACCAGCCCCATTTGGCCCTAAAAAACCTACAATTTGATTACTGGCTACCTCAAAACTCACATTATTTAATGCCTTTTGAGTACCGTAAAGTTTTGTAATATTATTTACTTGTATTGACATTTTTATTTTGATTTAGAAACATTACAAAAATTAAGAAAAATTTAGAAGTATTATTTATCTTTTTTATCTATTCACATTAACTATTCCCTATTTTAAATACATTAGTTTCTACCCAACCTTTACCCCAATCTTCTATTTCTTGTGCCGACCAAATTTTTGGGTAAAAAATTCGTTTTTGAAAACGCGGCGGTAAATATTTTTGCCAATTTGTACCACCTGTAGCGGCAATATCTTCGGGGTTTTGTTGTAAATAACGCACCGCACTTTTGTAATGCATTAAAGGCCAATTTATATTTATATTAATGTCTAATAGTTTTAGGGCATTAATTAATGTTTGGTTTTGCTGTTCGCTTTGGCTTAAACTTAAATACTGTTGCCAAACATTTTTAGTTTTATAATTATTTGCTAAGGCAATAAATTTAGCGCTGTATTTTTTTTCAAATTGGTTAAGGGTTAATGTTTTTTTGCCAGATGAAAGTTCGGTAGCACCTTTGTTCCAATAAATATGGCTAAACAATTCTTCAATAGGGGTGTTTTTATTTTCGTACGTTGGTCTACTATCTTTATCTACTAAATTAATAAAATCGGTACAACTAATTTCAATCATACGGTATTGCGCGCTTTGAAAGCCACTGGCGGGAAGTAAAGCCATGCGATAACGTAAAAATTGTTCTTTTTCCATGCCATCTACCATAATTTCAAAACTTTTGGTAAGAGCTTCAAAATAACGATTAATTCGGTTTACACGTTCGGTTAAAAAAGTAGCGCTAATTTTTTCGTTCCAACCACCATCTTTGCCGTTGGCTAATATTTTTTTGCCGTTGCCAGCTATTTGTTCTAATTCGTGTAAACTTAACTTAAAATACAGTTCGGTTATTTGATGATACATAATAAAAATTTGCTCATCGGGGTAATCGGTTCTGGGATTTTGTAAAGTTAAAAGGGTATCTAGTTGTATATAATCCCAATACGTTAAATAGTTTGAGAGTAAAAGCCCATCTAAATAGCTATTTAAATCTTGCCCCATTTGAGCATATTTATCTTCTAATAATTTTATTTTTTCGTTAATGTTATTTTCCATTGCTCTAAAAATACAATTTTTTATTATTGCTAAGTAACTGCTGAGTTAAAGTTTACAACTAATTGTACATTGGCTTTTATAAAAAAGCATTTTTTAATGCCCAGCACGGTTTTTTTCGTTACTGATACACTTTAACTAGAGTAAAATCTTTTTTTATTGAATCTATACATTATAAATTATTAATAATTCAGCCTTTAGCTTCAGAGCCTTTATTTCTTAAAAATAATGTTTTACTAAAAGTTTCTTTAATATCATTTTATTTAATTTTTTTTCTTTTTAATAAGAAACACTCTTCCTGCTTCTGTAACTTTTGAAATGTCATATTGCATCCTATTCAACCTGCTATTTTTGTAATTGTTCTATAGGTACTTATTAAATCCGAATTAATATCGTTAATGTCGACTTTTTCCATATTTGGAAAATTATTTATCATCCAAAATATAATTGCTCCGCTTTCAACACATGGTTATAAGTATGTAAAATTTTGATTTAAAATATATGGGTGCACTGAACTTTGAATTGATAAAATTAATTGAGTTTTACCCCCAGCCCATTTTAAAAATGGTTTTGGTTATGAAAATATTTTTTTAGTAGCCATGTATTTACTAAAAATATATGATTAGATTTTATAATATGGCTATAATTTGAAGCATTAATTAACGTGTTATATTTTTTGCTAACAAAATCCTCGCTTCCCCACATTTTAATACTTTGCCTTCAACCCTTTTTTAAACTAAAAAAGGGAGTTGGTTTAGCCAACTCCCTTTTTAAACATACAATACACTATTATTTTTCTGTGCCTTCGGGCTTTGGTATTAAAGCTTTACGGCTTAGTTTTATTTTTTTAGTTTTAGGGTCGTCGCCTACATATTTAACTTTAACAATATCGCCTTCCTTTAAAAGTCCTTCTAATGTTTCTATGCGGTGCCAATCGTATTCGCTTACGTGTAATAAACCATCTTTACCAGGCATAATTTCAACAAATGCACCATACGGCATAATTGTTTTTACTTTTGCTTCGTAAATATCTCCTACTTCGGGTACTGCTACTATTCCTTTAATACGGGCCAATGCAGCTTTTACATCAGTTGCATTTGTACCAAAAATTTCAACAACACCTGTTTTATCTACTTCGTTAATTACAATAGTAGTGTTGGTTTGTTTTTGCATTTCTTGTATTACTTTACCACCAGGCCCTATTATAGCGCCAATAAATTCTTGTGGTATAATAATTTTTTCAAAACGAGGAGCGTGTTCTTTGTAATCTTCACGTACTTCTGGTAATGCTTTTAGCATTTCGCCCATAATGTGTAAACGACCTGCTTTGGCTTGTTCCATTGCTTTTTCCATTACTTCGTAAGGTAAACCATTTACTTTTAAATCCATTTGCACTGCCGTAATACCATCTTTGGTACCACATACTTTAAAATCCATATCTCCTAAATGATCTTCATCACCTAAAATATCGGATAAAATTGCGTAGTTACCTTTTTCGTCGGTAATTAAACCCATGGCAATACCTGCTACTGGTTTTTTAATTTTAATACCCGCATCCATTAAGGCTAATGTGCCCGCACAAACGGTAGCCATTGAACTACTGCCATTGCTTTCTAAAATATCGCTTACCACTCTAATTACATAACCACTATCCATAGGTACTACACGCTTTAAAGCACGTAAGGCTAGGTTACCATGGCCAACTTCGCGGCGGCCAACGCCACGGTTAGGTTTTGCTTCGCCAGTACTAAAGCCCGGGAAGTTATAATGCAATATAAATTTATCTTCGCCTTTGTTAAACGCACCATCAATCATTAGTGTATCGCGTGGTGTGCCTAAGGTAACCGTGGTTAACGATTGAGTTTCGCCACGTGTAAATACTGCACTACCGTGTGGCGAAGGTAAATAACCTACTTCTGCCCAAATAGCACGAATATCAGTTGTTTTACGACCATCTAAACGTACTTTTTCGTCAATTGCCATACGGCGCACCGCATCGTATTCAACATCGTGATAATATTTATTTATTAAGGCTTCTTTTTCTTTTAACTCTTCAGCCGAATATTGTTTTTTAAATTCTTCTAAAGGTGCTTTAAAGTTAGCTTTGCGATTATTTTTATTTGCATCTAACTTTTTAGCGGCTGCGTATACTGCATCATACGTTTCTTTATGAACTTTTGCTTTTAAGTCCGCATCATTTTTTTCGTGGCAATATTCGCGTTTTGGTTTTAAGCCAGCTTTAATGGCAAATTCGTTAATGGCTTTAATTTGAATTTTAATGGCTTCGTGTCCAAACTTAATTGCTTCTAACATTTCTGCTTCGCTTGCTTCGCTCATTTCGCCTTCTACCATTGCAATATCTGTTGCCGAACCAGCAACAATCATATCAATAGTTGAAGTTACTAATTGCGATTTAGTTGGATTTAAAACTAATTTACCATCAATTTTACCAACACGTACTTCGCTAATAGGGCCGTTAAATGGAATATCACTAACGGCAATGGCTGCACTTGCTGCTAAACCTACTAATGCATCTGGCATGGTATCACCATCGCTAGAAATTAACGATAACATTAATTGTGTATCTGCATGGTAATCGTCTGGAAATTGCGGACGCATTGCACGATCTACAATACGAGATATTAAAACTTCGTAATCAGATAATTTGGCTTCGCGTTTAAAAAATCCACCCGGAAAGCGACCTGCAGAAGCGTATTTTTCTTGATAATCAACGGTTAATGGTAAAAAATCTACGCCTTCTTTAGCATCTTTATTGCTTACAATGGTTGCTAAAATCATAGTGTTACCTATTTTTACAACTACTGAGCCATCGGCTTGCTTGGCTAATTTACCTGTTTCTAATGTAATGATGCGACCATCGCCGCTATCAAAACTGTGTGTTACTCCTATTTGTGACATTTGTTTTTGTTTTATGTACCAACGTTTTTGGTACGGGTTTATATTTATTTAATTGTATAAAAGTAGCTAAAAAAAAAGCATTCCGAATAATTTTCAGAATGCCCCCTTTTTAATAAATCAATTCGCAAAAAATTATTTACGAATATCTAATGTTTTAATAATGGCACGGTAGCGCATTAAATCGGTACGTTTTAAATAATCTAATAAAGCGCGACGCTTACCAACTAAGTTTAATAACGAACGTTGTGTGCCAAAATCTTTTTTATTAGCTTTTAAATGGCCAGTTAAATGGTCAATTCTAAGCGTAAATAATGCAACTTGCGACTCTGAACTACCTGTGTTTTTTTCAGTTCCACCGTGTTTTTTAAAAATGTCTTTTTTTACTTCTGATGTTAAATACATTGTAATTAATTTTAAATAGGGTGTAAATATACCCTTTTTTTGTTCATCTGCAAAAAAAATTACAATTAATACTTGGCTATAAGCTATCGTTTTATAAATTTGTAACTTAATTAAAAATTATAACCCTAGCATAATATGAGCAAAATTAAAGTAGCCAACCCAGTTGTTGAATTAGACGGTGATGAAATGACCCGCATTATTTGGAAATTTATTAAAGATAAATTAATTGTACCTTATTTAGATATTGATATAAAATATTACGATTTGGGCATGGAATACCGTGATGAAACCAACGACCAGGTTACTATTGATGCGGCAGAAGCCATTAAAAAATACCAAGTAGGTATTAAATGCGCTACTATTACCCCTGATGAACAACGTGTAAAAGAGTTTAATTTAAAACAAATGTGGAAGAGCCCAAATGGCACTATTCGTAATATTTTAGATGGTACTGTTTTTAGAGAACCCATTGTTTGTAAAAACGTACCGCGTTTAGTTAGTAACTGGACAAGCCCAATTATTGTTGGCCGCCATGCGTTTGGAGACCAATACAAAGCTACTGATTTTGTAGTACCTGGAAAAGGTAAATTAACCATGAAATTTGAAGGCGAAGACGGTAAAGTAATTGAACACGAAATTTTTCAATTTAAAGGCGCAGGTGTAGCAATGGGCATGTATAATGTGGAAGAAAGTATTCGTGGTTTTGCGCACAGTTGCTTCAACGTGGCATTGAACAAAAAATGGCCTCTATATTTATCAACTAAAAATACCATTTTAAAAAAATACGATGGTCGTTTTAAAGATATTTTTGAAGAAATTTATCAAGCTGATTACAAAGCAAAATACCAAGCCGCAGGTATTGTTTACGAACACCGTTTAATTGATGATATGGTGGCAAGTGCTTTAAAATGGAACGGAAATTTTGTGTGGGCCTGTAAAAATTATGATGGCGATGTACAATCCGATTCTGTAGCCCAAGGTTTTGGAAGTTTAGGCTTAATGACTTCGGTTTTAATTACGCCAGATGGTAAAATTATGGAAGCAGAAGCTGCTCACGGAACTGTTACCCGTCATTTTAGAGATCATCAAGCTGGTAAACCAACAAGTACTAACCCAATTGCCAGTATTTTTGCATGGACAAGAGGTTTAGAATTTAGAGGTAAATTAGATGGAAACAAGGAATTAGTACACTTTGCACAAACTTTAGAAAAAGTATGTGTTGAAACTGTAGAAAGTGGTAAAATGACGAAGGATTTAGCAGTTTGCGCCCACGGAAATAATGTAAAACATGGCGAACATTATTTATATACCGAAGAATTTTTAGCCGCCATTGATGCCAACTTAAAATTAGCTTTAGTTAAAGTTACAGCATAAGTTATTTTAAAAATAAAACTATAAAAAGCTCTACAGCAATGTGGGGCTTTTTTTATTAAATATTTATTTTTTAAGTTAGGTTTAAACGCATCATAATATCTGTTTACTCATCATTGCCAAGTTTAAAAATATTTTTGTTAAATGCTACAAAGTTATTTTTTTATAAAAATTAATTGCTCTTATTTTCTTTTATAAATCTCTCGGTTAAGCCAAGCCCAATGTCAGTTGCTCCGCCTGTGATTAAAATTTTATTGCCTGTAAGTTTCATAATAAGTACAA
>JANYEQ010000119.1 GCA_025363015.1 Bacteroidota bacterium | reverse complement strand
TACACTCTAAACCCACCTCGGGAGGGCGACCTATAAACACACTATCGCCTGTACACAACACTGTATCGCGCCCAGCATAAGCAGGTAAATCGGCTTCTATTACCGAAACGTCGTCGATGAAATATTCAGCAACATAAGCTAGTGCACTTGGGTATACTAAACTGTAAGTTGCCGATGAATAGCTCTTAAAATTACCAATAGTTAAATAGGTTTCGTTACCACTCGCTAAAAAAACATCTTGCACTTTCATCCAGTTTAATGTGTCAGAATAAAAAATACCAACCGGACTTTTTATTTGAGCATTTGCAATAGCTTCTCTACCTGCAGATATAGAAGCAATTGAGCCATTATCAAAATAAGCACTGAGTTCATCTATAGCATATTGTGATCTGTTAAGTAAATTCGAATAATATGTTACACAATAATACTTATTTTTTAGCTTAGTTTTTAATTTAGTTTGAATGTAGCTTCTCCAAGATACATTTGCAGGCGAGTTTTTAAATAAATTCATCGCTGCCATTCCTAAACCTGTTTTCGGTAATTGACTTAAAAAACTTGGGTTAATACATTCATTAACTAAATTTCCACCTCCTCCACCTGACTTTAAACTATCCCAATTATGGGCAATAGATATATAAAATGAACCACCACAATAATCAACCTGCTCAAAACTTGGGTTAAGCACATAATTTACTTGTGCTTTTAAAAAGCCAAAAGCCAAAAGCCAAAAGCCAAAAGCCAACACTATTGTTTTGTTGGCTTTTGGTTGTTTTGAATTTAAAAATTTAATTATTAATAACAAGTCTATGCACATCTGTACTACCATCTATTAATTTTAATTTTACTAAATAAATGCCACTTAGTAAATTATAATCTAAATTAATTTGGTAGTTGTTTACAGTTTTAGTTTCGCTAACAATTTGTTTACCTGCAATATCAAATATACTTACTTCTATTTGTTTGCTTGCTTTATCAGTAATTTCAATTGTAAAGGTTCCATTATTTGGATTAGGATATAATTTTGTTTTTAACAAAACATTAATACTGTTTGTATTATTTTCGTTGCTAGTATTTGTTTCGTTATTAAATAACCTGCTGCCATTAGCCGTAGAGCAGGTGTTAGCAAACTTATAATAGCCATCGTAAACACTGTTGTACAATGCGCGCGCTTGGTACACCACAGCCCCATCAACAAATGGGCATTTATTAGCTAAGGTTATTAAATTTAAACTATCGGCACTAGTGTAGGCATTGCCTTTTGTTTTTACATACACATTATAAAAGGTTTTATAATTAGTTTCAATAGCATTACTTGCTGTTACACCACTTATTTTAGTAGTGGCACTTGTTAAACTATCGGCTTGCAAACTTTGCTCAACACTAAGCATTTTTTGCAAATTATTGCTTTGGGCGTTGGTATAAAAACTACCTAAAACTGTAGAGCCTGCCATTATAGTTGGGTTTACTTTTAAAGCACGGTAAGCCATAGTTTTATTTATATGCTGGGTTTCGGCTACGTTTGTATTATACGTTACAGCATTTGTAACCATAGGCTCTAAGGTGGCTCTTGCGCCGCTATTACCACTGCCTGCGCCACCGCCAATGCGACAACCTATTGGCGCTGTTGTTGTAACATTTAATAACGTGCTTTGAACAGAATTTGACCCAACAGTTGTGTATGTGTATGAATCAGGATTTGGGAAAGTACTATTGCCACCTGTAATCCCACTATTATTCGGATCCAATAAAGCATTACCATACTGAATATACAATTTTCCAAATTGCGCACTGCTACCACCAGTGGTAAAGGTTTTATAATTAGGGGCTGTCCAAAACCCATTCCACACATTGTTGGTAGCGCGTATGTTGGTACCTATTACGTTTAGGCTACTGGTGGCGTTTGTAAGCACGGCATTATTATCTAACACCAAACCGTATTTTTGGGCTTGTAGTATGTTATCTTCAAAAAAATCAATGGTTTGCCCATTGTTAAATTCAATACCTCTATTTACTAATTGCGTTGTATTACAACGTACACTTAATAAATTAGTTAAACTTGTGCTTATGGCTTTAGTACCTGCGCTATATGTTAAAGCACCAGTAACAAAATTTTGTTGTATTTGCACCAATTTATGCAATTGGTTGGCATTTATACCTATTTGTGTTGGGCTTGCAACATAAGTGTTTGGCTCGTTTATCATTGCTACAATATTATTATTTAGTGTTACAGGGCAAAAACTTACATTTTTAGTATCAATACCATTATGTACATTTAAAATGGTGTTGGTGCTTGCACTTACATACACACTATTGCCAGGTATAAAGTTGGTTGGGGCGCTGGCAAAAGGGTCGGCAATGCTAATGCCCACGTTTACATATTCGCCA
>JANYEQ010000071.1 GCA_025363015.1 Bacteroidota bacterium | reverse complement strand
GTAATATTATAAATATTTAAAATTATTTATAATATTATAAATATTTAATATTATAAATAATTTTAAATATTTATAATATTACTGTTTTAAAATAATTTTAATATAAATGAAAAAATATTTGGTTGTATAACAAGAGCCATATGAATCGAGAGGTTCACGTACGGTTCTGTGAAATGCGTTTACCTACTTGACTTTGCAATACTTCAGTTTTTATTTAATATTAAATAATTCTATTTAATTTTTTTTACCAAAGCACCTACAAACTCTTTTTAATTTTGTTAAATTTGTATTAAGCTAATTCAAAAAACATAATGAAAAATAAATACATTAAGACGCAAACTATTTCAGTAAAAAAGGTAGTAATTACTTTTTTTTTAGTAGTAAATACGATGTTTGCATTTGGGCAGTTGGCGCCTGTGTGTTTTAATGCCATCAATATTGCTAATTTGCCAAGCACAGGTAACAGCCCACAATCTATAACCTCTGCCGATTTTAATGGCGATGGTAAAAAAGATTTAGCGGTGGCAAACAATGGGTCGGGCAATATTTCTGTTTTATTGGGTTTGGGTGCTAATAATTTTTCAACCGCAATAAATATTAATATAGGTGCTAATCCTTATGCTATAACCTCTGCCGATTTTAATAACGATGGTAAAATAGATTTGGTTACAACCAACAATACGTCTAACGATATTTCAGTATTACTTGGAGTTGGTAATGGCAGTTTTTTAACGGCAGTAAATTATACTTTAGGGGGCTTTGTTCCACTATCAATTACCAGTGCCGATTTTAATGCCGATGGCACAAAAGATATTGCAGTGGCAAATTATAATTCGGGCGATATATCAATTTTATTAGGAGTTGGTAATGGTAGTTTTTTGCCTTCTGTAAATTACTTTGCAGGTGGTACGCCAATATATATTGCAAATGCCGATTTTAATAACGATGGTAAAATTGATTTAGCAACTGTAGATGGGAGTGGTGCTATAGTAATTTTAATCGGAGATGGTATGGGAAGTTTTACACCAGTTAGCAATTTTATTACTTTTAGCTTTCAATTTCAATCTCTGGCAATAAATGATTTTAATGGAGATAGTAATTTAGATTTGGCGGTTGCTGATTATGGTTCCAACGATGTATTTATTTTATTAGGCACGGGCACTGCAACATTTAGTAGTACTTTTACAACTAAATTAGTGGGTTTAAGTCCAACATCTATAATTTCTGCCGATTTTAATGGCGATTCTAAAGCAGATTTAGCAGTAGCCAACAGCGTTTCTGATGATGTTTCTATATTATTAGGCACAGGCACCGGCAATTTTTCTAATGCTATAAATTATGCCAGTGGGGGTAATAATTTACAATGTTTAATAAGCAATGATTTTAATAACGACGGAAAAATAGATTTAGTAACAGCTAATAATAGTTCGGATAATTTATCAATACTTGCTGGAGTTGGGGCAGGTGTTTTTGCTAATGCCTTAAATTACGGTGTAGGAACATACCCAATGGCAATAATTGCAAGCGATTTTAATAATGATGCAAAGCAAGACTTAGCGGTAACCAACTACAATTCGAATTTTGTTTCAATTTTATTAGGCACTGCAAATGGTACTTTTGCGGCAGCAACAAACTTTAGCGTTAGCAATAATCAAGTATCATTAACAAGTGCTGATTTTAATAACGATGGTAAAAAGGATTTAGCATTAATAAATTCAAATGATTTAACGATATTGCAGGGCAATGGTAGCGGCTCATTTTCATTACTAACAACCATACCCTTAAGTTTTAACGGGGCAACCGGAGTTACCTCAGCAGATTTTAATGGAGATGGTAAAACAGATTTAGCTATTTCTGATGGTAACTCTTTCAACATAGCAGTATTTATAGGGAATGGCTTAGGTTCGTTTGCCGCCGCGGTATACTATGTTGCTAGCACCGGGCCATACGCAATAATTAATGCCGATTTTAATAACGATGGTAAAATAGATTTGGCAACCGCTAATGCTGGTTCAAGTAACGTATCAGTTTTTATTGGTATTGGCAATGGAACATTTAATTTGGCTCAAAATTATACAGTTACCGGATGCCCTAATTCACTAATTAATAATGATTTTAATAACGATGGTAATATTGATTTAGTAACAACAAATACTTGTTCTACTAATATTTCAGTTTTATTTGGCTCAAACACAGGTAGTTTTTCGGCAGCTGTAAATTTTTCTGTTGGCTTAAATCCACAGTCTGTTACCTCAGGCGATTTTAATGGAGACGGTAAGGCAGATATTGCAACTGCTAATTATAGTACAAATATTACAGTTTTGTTAGGTTTAGGTAATGGTACTTTTCCTTCAATAACAAATTATCCTGTTACAAATGCTTATGCAATTACAAATGGCAATTTTAATGGAGATGGCAGGGCTGATTTAGTAACCGCCAATAAGCTTATTAATAATGTTACCGTTATGTTAACCTGTACTTCTAATACACTATCTATACCCACTAATTTTTTTAATACCGATATTACAAATGTATATCCAAATCCAACTAACAATTTATTAAACATTAAATTTAAAAATTCAATTATTAATAGCTTATCTGAATCTATAACAATTGAATTAGTAAATACTTTAGGGCAAATAGTTCTTTCAAAAGCCTTAACTACCGAAAATGAAAATATAAACTTAGAGCCATTTACAAATGGAATATACTTTGTAAAGTTGATACAAAAAAGGTAATTAAGGAATAACTATTTTTTAACATAAAAAGAGCATAGCGATTTAGTGTTATTCTTAGTCATTAATGCAATTAAATTCAATAAGTAATTTGTAAGTTAAACATTTGTTCCTCAATTACTTTGTTTTTGAATGTCCTTTATACAAATATGGTAGTTAAAATCATAATAAGCATAGCTACTATTAGTTGTATATATAGCGTTACTTTTGTACCGTTACTATCTAGCGGAGTAGGTAATACAAAACATTACAACATTAACAATTTTGTACTTAACAGCAAATCAAAATATCTAATGCTAACTGTAAACAAAAACAGTTCCGCACACAAGTTAAAACAAAGAC
>JANYEQ010000064.1 GCA_025363015.1 Bacteroidota bacterium | reverse complement strand
TACATATACTACATACGCACCAGGTGTGTTAATAATTGTTGAACAACTAATAGCATTAAATGCTGTAGGAGTACCACTTACCACTGCAGGCACTATTGAATAATTAATAGTTGAGCCTAGTGTTGGGCTTGTTACTACAATTGGTACACAAATTTGTGTAGTTAAAGTGGTACAGCTTAAGCTATAGCTTGTTGGGCTACTGGTTGTAAATGTAGGGAAACCAACACCAACCGTTACCGTAACACACTTAGTGGCGTTACAACCGTTTAATAAATTAGTAACCTTAAAGCAATACACACCGCCTGCACCTACTGAAACTAAACTACCAGTTGTTGCAGTTCCTGAAGGGTCAATCCATTCAAAAAGTACGTTTGTATTAGTGTTAGATGAACCAGACATGGTTGCTGTGTTTGCAGCACACGTTAAGTTTAAGCTATTTACACTAGTACTTACAGTTGGTACCGAAGCATTTTGTGTAACCGTAAATGCCGAACCTGCCACACAATTACTTACAACATCAGTTACTGTAACCGAGTAAGTACATGGCTGCGTAACGTTATAATTATTACCTGTAGCTGTTGGCTGGCAAATGCTACTCCATAATACAGAGTAAGTATTAGCAGCGGTAACGTTAACCTGCATAGCTATATTAGGAGTAGTACAATCTAAAATATAAAGTGGAGCTGGGTTAAGTGTAAAGGTGGGTGCTACTGGGGTAGCTTGTACATTTACTGTTGTAGAGGCTACGCAACCTACCGCATCAACTAACGATACCGTATTTACACCCACAGCTGGCGTAGTAACGTTGGCTGTTGGTGATGTAGCACTTGTTACACCTGAGGTACAACTAAACGTGTACGGACTGACCCCGCTACTTGCCGAAATATTTATAGCTGTAACCGTAGATGAACAGGTAGGTTGCACTACATTGGCCAATATACTTGGCGCGGTAGTAATTGTAGTTGTAATGTTACGAATAATTGGTTGACAAGATCCAGGAGGATTCATGGTAACAGTAAACACAGCCGATAAGTTTGTAACCAATGTTTGGTTAGCATAACTTGGCGTTTGGTAAGAGCCTGGCGCTGGGCTACTCCATGTATAGGGCCCTAAACCGCTTGGTAAAGTAATAGTTGCACCTGTTGCACCACAAGTAGGCAATGTAATACTACTAGTACCTGCAGGGAAACTTGTACCATTACCAATTATACTCATTGGCGAACATTGTGCATCAAAATAAACACAACCATAGTGTGCGCCACCTGTACAATCCGTTACAATAATATCAATGGTAATATTTTGACCAATATAAGCTGTTAAATCTAAAGAGTTAACATTCCATTTACTAAAAATAAAAGTAGATGAAGGTGATGCTGGAGTACCAGTACCTGTATTAAAATAAGGCACACCTGTTGTACCAGTACATTGGCTACTTGGTGCAGCTATTGAGTAACTTGGGCAAGTAATTACAGTACCTGCAGTAGCATTGGTTAATTTAATTTGAAACGAACCAGCATCACAACATGGGTGACCTGTGTAAAATACCGACATAAATGCAAATTGAAATAAAGCGTTGCTTGCTGTAACAGCAAATGTTTTTGATAATTTTTCAATACTATAATCAGGTGTTTCGTTATTTATTCTAATAACGTTTGTACCATACATAGTTGGTATAGATGGATTTACCGAAGTGCCATTGTTTGTACCCGTTGCCGTTCCAAAAACTGAATAAATTGGATATGTAGCACCAATTACAGGGTCAACAAAACCAGTTGCGGTATTACATTGTTGAATAGCTGATTGAGCAGGAGGGCTTGGGCAACAACCCAATAAAGTACAGTTAGAACCTGTAATACCACTATTACTACCACCAGTTACCGTCCAGCCACTAACTTGCCCCGAAGTTGTAATAGGGCCAGCTGCTGAAGCTTCAAAATCTTCGTTTACACAAGCAGGCACAACGTTAGTTACTCTTTGAACAGCGCTGAAGTTGTGAGTATATGATGGTTTAATATGATATTTAGCATTAATATATGATCTTTTTAATTGAAACATCCTTACCGGAAATTCTACTCCTAAAAAACCTTCAGATATAGCAGATGCTTTTGCAGCTTCTTCTTCAAAACCGCTTAAAGAATCGGCATTAAAGGAATAATTTACAAAAGACCGAGTTAAGGAGTTTTGTGCCTTGCCTGTATTAAAAGCAAGTAATGCAATAAATAGCATTAATGTGAATAGTTTTTTTGTTTGTTTCATGTTATTTTTTGTTTTGGTGTGTAAATATATACTAAACTTTTTATTTAACAAACTTTTACAAATATTGTGCCACAAATTAAAATTTGTTAAAAAAGCAACCTTTTTTAGGTGTTATTTTTATATTACTTTTGATATTCTTCAAAATAGTAAGCAATTATGCAATTATTACAAAATAAAGTAGCCTTAATTACAGGTGCAACACGAGGTATAGGTAAAGGTATTGCCGTACAATTTGCTAAAAATGGTGCAAACGTAGCATTTACTTATGTTAGTAGCGACGAAAAAGCCAAAGCCCTAGAGCTTGAATTACAAGCCTATGGCATAAAAGCCAAAGCTTATAAAAGCGATGCTGGTGATTTTAAGGCGGCTGATGATTTAATAAGTGCCGTTGTAACAGAATTTGGAACCATAGATGTTTTAGTAAATAATGCTGGCATTACCCGCGATACTTTGTTAATGCGCATGAGCGAACAACAGTGGGATGAGGTAATAAATGCCAACTTAAAATCGGTATTTAACCTCACTAAAGCCGTACAACGCCCCATGTTAAAGGCCAAAAAAGGTTCTATTATTAATATGAGTTCGGTGGTGGGTGTAAAAGGCAATGCTGGCCAAAGCAATTATGCGGCGAGTAAAGCAGGTATTATTGGTTTTACAAAATCTATTGCTATTGAGTTAGGTTCTCGTAACATTCGCTGCAACGCCATTGCCCCAGGCTTTATTGAAACCGAGATGACAGCTGCTTTAGATGAAAAAGTGGTACAACAATGGCGCGATACTATCCCTCTAAAACGTGGGGGCACAAGCGATGATGTGGCTAACTTAACCTTATTCTTAGCAAGTGATTTAAGCACATATATTACAGGGCAATGCATTAATGTGTGTGGTGGTATGCTAACCTAATTAGTCAATTTGACGATTAGACTATTTGACAATTAGCTGTAAAAAATAAAAATTGTTCTCTCAAATAATATATAATTCTCCTTGGTATTACTTTGTAATATGCCCCTTGCTGGGATTTGGTTTTACCTTACTTCTTTATTTTAAAAATAAAAAAAATGTTGATGTCCCCAAAAAAATAAACAGCACCTCATTAGTACTAAGATTTTTAACTGTGAGTTGTGTTGCTTTTTTGCTGTTAAATATTTTTTTAAAACAAGTAAAAAATCAAACCCAAAACCCTACTATTTTATTAGCTATTGATAACTCATCGTCAATGGTAGCATTAGCCGATAGTAGTTTTGTAAAAAATGAATTTTTAAAAAAGTTAAACGCGTTTAACAAAACTATTAGTAAAACGTTTACTGTAAAAACTATTTTATTTGGTAGCAAAACGCAAGTGGCAAAAACGCCTGAGTTTAACGAAAAAGAAACCGATATTGAAAATTTAATTAATGATGTTGAAAATAATTATAGTAATCAAAATATTGGCGCTTTAATTATTGCAAGCGATGGTATTTACAACAAAGGGGCAAACCCACTTTTCGTCATCGAAAAATTAGGTTACCCTGTATATACAATAGCCATGGGCGATACCAACGAAATTAAAGATGTGGCCATTCAAAAAATAAATTACAATCAAATAGCCTATTTAGGCAATAATTTTCCGGTAGAAGTTTTAGTATCTGCTAAAAATTTTATTGGGAAAGAAGTTACCGTTTCTGTTTTGCATAATGCACAAAAAATTGCACAGCAAACTATTAAAATAAATGCCAATAATTATTTAAGTACCTGTAATTTTACCATCAATGCTGGCGTTTCGGGCGTGCAACGCTATTTTGTAACGACCACTGTTTTAGAGGGAGAAAAAAATAGTTTAAACAATTCACAACAATTTATTATTGAAGTAATTGATAATCGCGAAAAAATAGTAGTGCTAGCCAATGCCCCTCACCCCGATGTAGCTGCCATAAAAGATGCCATTTTAAATAGTACTACTTACGACGTTGATTATGACTTAGCAGCTGATTTTAAAAAAACAATAAAGCCTTATAGTTTAGTGATTATTCATGGTTTTAATGCTTCAAATCAAACGTTAATTAACGATTGTAAACTAAATAATGTGCCGGTATGGATTGTAAACCCAACCACCACCGATAACTTAAATGGATTAAAAATTAGTACATCGCTAAATAAATTTAACGATGCTGAGCCCAGTATTAATAAAACATTTGGCTTATTTATGGTAAGCGATGAGCTTAAAAAATTAATGAAAGAATTACCTCCCTTAAAAACTTTTTTTGGAAATTACAGTTTAAGTAATGGTGCCAGTAGCCTCATTAACCAACGTATTGGCTCAATAGAAACTGAAAACCCACTATTAATTTTTAACGAAATAAACGGATTAAAAAATGCCATTTTTATTGGCGATGGTTTATGGCGTTGGAAATTGCGCGATTTTGCTGAGCATACTAACACTAACTTATTTAACGAATTAATAAGCAAATCTATTCAATACTTATCTGTAAAAAGTGATAAAAGTTTTTTTAGAATTACAGCGCCAAAAATTTGTAGCGAAAATGAAACCGTTGAATTAAGTGCCGAAGTTTACAATAAAAGTTACGAATTAGTTACTGAGCCTGATGTTATTTTAACACTTACAAATAGCGATAAAAAGAAATTTAATTACACATTTAGCAAAAGCCAAAACGCTTACAAACTCAATATAGGTTTGCTTTCAGCAGGAGAGTATAAATATGAAGCCAAAACAAAAGTAAATAATGAAATGCTTATAAAACAAGGCAGTATAGTTGTAAAAGAACTTATTTCCGAAAAAATAAATACGGTTGCTAATCACAATTTATTATTTCAATTAGCAACTAAAACGGGTGGCAAATTAGTTTACCCAAATGCTTTAACTAATTTAGAAACTCAAATTTTAAATAACCAATTAATAAAACCAATTACTTACTCGCAAACTACTACAAATCCATTAATCGAATTAAAATGGCTAATTTTTATACTCCTTGCGCTTTTAAGTGCCGAATGGTTTATTAGAAAAAGATACATGACCATTTAATTTAAAATGGATACGCTTAGAGCCTATTTAAACTTTTTATTTTCTTTTTTTATGGCTCAATTAATTAAAGCCAATATTGCATTTTTATCACATTTGCCACAATTTATTACCTTTAATAACGTTATCCTATAGTGTTAATTAAACGCATATTTATACTCATTGTTATTTTCTTTTTTTATTTAAAAGGAAACGCACAAGTATTTCAAACTAACAAACAAAAATTATTTAAAACTCCAACTGATACGTTGGTGTTAGATAGTTTAAGTTTAATGCCCGGAAGTATAACTTATAAAGTATTTCCCTCTAATGATAGTTTATTAGCACCAACAATAAATTATAAATTACATGCTTTAATTTTTACTAAAAAACCCGATAGCATTATCGTTTCGTATAAACGTTTTCCATATAACTTTGAATATAATTTCTTTCATAAAAATGCTGCTAATTTATATACCGATTTATCTCGCCCTAACAACCCTTACACCATTAACTACAATTCATCTACAAAACAAAACGATTTATTTGTAAACGATGGCTTAACAAAAAATGGAAATATTAGTAGAGGTATAAGTTTTGGTAACAATCAAGATGTGGTTGTAAATTCTAATCTAAACCTACAAGTAAGTGGTAAACTAACCCCCGAAATAGACATGGTATTGGCTGCTACTGACAACAACATTCCTTTTCAGGCCGATGGAACAACAGCGCAATTACAAGAATTTGATAAAGTATTTATTCAATTAAATAATACCTCTACAAAATTAGTAGTAGGCGATTATCAATTAAGCAAACCTACAAACGGATACTTTATGAATTTTTACAAACGCGCACAAGGAGCTTTTTTAGAAAACGTTTATAAAGATAGTACCAGTAAAAAACCACTTGTTTTTAAAACTCAAATTGCAGGGGCTGTTTCGCGTGGCAAATTTAGTCGCCAAGTATTTTTTGGCACAGAAAACAATCAAGGTCCCTACCGCTTGCGTGGCGCCAATAATGAACCTTTTATAATTATTTTAAGTGGTACCGAAAAAATTTACATTGATGGAAAATTATTACAACGTGGGCAAGAAAACGATTATATAATTGATTATAATACAGGCGAATTAACCTTTACTGCCCGCCAATTAATTACAAAAGATAAACGTATTGTAGCCGAATTTCAATACGCCGAACGTAATTATGCCCGCTCCTTATTTATGTTTAGCGAGGAGGTTCAAAGCAAAAAAGTAACCTGCTATTTTAATTTTTTTAGCGAACAAGATAATAAAAACAGGCCCTTACAACAAACCTTAACACAAGCACAAAAAAACGTATTAATTGCTGTAGGCGATACATTAGATAAAGCCGTGTATAGCGGTGCAGAAATTGCTGCTTTTAACAATAGCGATGTCTTTTATTGGAAAAAAGACAGTACCCTAAATAGCGTAACCTACACCTCTATTTATGTATATAGCCAAAACCCCGATAGCGCAAAATACCGTTTAAAATTTAGTAATATGGGTGCCAATAAAGGTAATTACAACCAAATAAGTTCCACAGCAAACGGACGCGTATATAAATGGACTGCTCCCATTTTAGGTATACCCCAAGGCAGTTATGAACCCGTTATACCTTTGGTAACACCCAAACAAACTCAAATGCTAACAAGTGGTATAAACTATTCCATTACCCAAAATAATTTTGTAAACGTAGAGGGCGTTTATACAAAAAATGATATTAATAAATTTAGTACCGAAAATAAAGGTAACGATGAGGGCAGTGGCGTAAAAGTAATAAGCAAAAATCAAATTATCTTAAAGTCAAAGGTAGATACCGTTAGTAAACAGTTACAAACCGTTAGTACTAAATTTATTTACAATGTAAATTACGAATTTGTACAAAAACAATTTAATCAAATTGAACGGTTTAGAAGTATTGAATTTGATAGAGATTGGAATCGCCCCTTAACTGCTATTTTACTTAACGACCAACACATTGCTAATGCTGAAGTAGGCCTAGCAAAAACCAATGGTAATGCCATCACCTACAATGTGCATGTGTTTAACGAAGGTAATAATTACCAAGGCGTACGCAACAATGTATTTGCAAAATACGTTACAAAAAAATCAGTAGCATCTTATAATGGTAGTTATTTAACCACCCAAGATAATTTAAACTTTCAGCTTACCGAATTTTACAGACATAAAACCATACTCTCTCAAAAAATAAATAAAATAAAACTTACATACAGTGATGAATTTGAAAACAATTTATTTAAAAAAAGTTTTGATAAAGTATTATTGCCACGTGCCTACCAGTTTTGGGAATGGGAGGGTAGTATTAGTAATGCCGATAGTAGTAAAAATGGCATTAAATTATTTTATAAAGAACGAAGAGATAAATTAAATTATGGCAACCAATTAAAAGATAGTACCTATGCTCAAAATATTGGTTTACAAAGCAGCATTTACTCCATAAAAAACAATCCTATAACGGTGTTAGTAACCTATCGTAAATTAGAGTTAAAAAATGTAGTGGGCACTTTTTTAAAACCAGATAATACGTTGCTAAACCGAGTAGAATATAATCCACGTTACTTTAAAGGATTAATTACTGCTAGTATTTTTTACGAAACCGGCTATGGCGTTGAAAATAAACGTGAATTTTATTATTTAGAAGTTGCTCCTGGGCAAGGCCAATACGCATGGAAAGATTATAACAACAATACAATTAAAGAATTAAACGAATTTGAAATTGCACAATTTACAGATCAAGCACGCTTTATTAGAATTTATACTCCTACCAATCAATACGTAAAAGTATTACAAAATCAAGTAAGTATTTCTACCACCATCCGCCCATCGTCGTTATTAAAACTGCCAAAAAACAATTTGGGTAAATTTGTAAATCGGTTTGTATTACAAACGGTATTTAGAAAAGATAATAAAACATCTAATAATAACGATGCAAATAATTACAATCCCTTTTTTAATGCCATAGATAGTTTGCTATTATCCAAAAATAATAATTTGCGAGGCAGTGTTTTTTTTAATCAAACAAGTGCGGTATTTGGCGCTGATTATACTTACATTAAAAATCAGTCGCGGCAATTATTAACCAATGGTATTGAGAGTAGAAATTTAGAATCGCACGAAATAAAATGGCGACTAAATTTTTTAAAAGCTTGGGCCATCAATAGTAATAATTCAATCATCGAAAAAGGAAATAAATCGCAATTTTTTAGCAACCGTAATTTTTTTATTTATGGGCTTGAAACGGAGCAAAAATTAGTATTTCAACCCAATACTTATTTTAGAATAAGTGCCATTTATAAATACAATCAAAAACAAAATAAAATAGAGGGTGGCTTTCAAAAAGCTAATTTAAATACTTATGCTTTAGAGTTAAAATATAATCAAACCGAAAAAGGAAGTTTAACAGCTCGAGCCGATTATATAAATATATCTTTTAACGATTTACAAAACTCGCCCTTAGCTTATGAAATGCTAAACGCTTTAAATATTGGACAAAATTTTACCTGGGAAATAAATTACCAACGTAACTTAAGTAGCAACATACAAATAAGTATTAATTACAATGCCCGCAAAAGCCCCAATACAAATACAGTGCATTTGGGTGGCGCACAAATTAGAGCCTATTTTTAAAAATAATTTAATTGAGTATTCTTTATACTATTTAAAAAAATATTACATTAGCATCTCTATAAACTAATATGCCTAACACTACTACCTTATTTCAAAACACAGCCGCATTTGCAAAACAGTTAGATGATATTGATGACCTAAAAAATTATCGAAACCAATTTTATATACCACAACACAATGGTAATGATATGGTTTATTTTACTGGTAATTCGTTAGGACTTCAGCCAAAAATTACAAAAAGTTATATTGAACAAGAATTAAACGATTGGGCAAAATATGGTGTAGAAGGGCATTTTTTAGCGCAAAATCCTTGGCTATCCTACCATGAATTATTAACTCATAAAATGGCAAAAGTAGTAGGTGCTTTGCCCAGTGAAACAGTAATGATGAACCAACTTACCGTTAATTTACATTTACTAATGGTAAGTTTTTATCGTCCTACACCTCAACGTTATAAAATTTTATGTGAAGCAAAAGCTTTTCCTAGCGACCAATACGCCCTTCAATCGCAAGTTAAATTTCATAATTTTAATGTTGAAGATGCAATCATAGAGATTACACCCCGTGAAGGAGAACACTGTATTAACGAAGTCGATATTTTTGAAGCAATTGAAAAATATAAAGATGAATTAGCTCTAATAATGATAGGTGGCGTAAATTATTTTAGCGGCCAAGTATTTGATATGAAAGCCATAACAGAGGCTGGGCATAAAGCAGGGGCGGTTGTTGGATTTGATTTAGCACACGCTGCCGGAAATTTAGATTTACAATTACATGATTGGAAGGTTGATTTTGCCGCTTGGTGCAGTTATAAATATTTAAACAGTGGGCCCGGAAGCGTTGCTGGCGCTTTTGTTCACGAAACTCATCACAAAAGTACTAACTTACCTTTGTTTGCAGGTTGGTGGGGACATGATAAAAAAACACGCTTTTTAATGGATAAAACATTTGTACCCATTGAAAGTGCCGAACGTTGGCAATTAAGCAACGCACCCATACTGAGTATGGCCGCTTGCCATGCTAGCCTAACTATTTTTAACGAAGTAGGGATGGAAAATTTAAATAAAAAAAGTAAACAATTAACCGATTATTTACAATTTGTAATTGACGAAATAAACAAACAAAAAAATAATTGCTTACAAATAATTACCCCACTTCAAAACAGAGGCTGCCAAATTTCAATTGTAGCAAACGGATACGGAAAAGAGCTTTACAATAAGCTCATTGCAAACGGAGTAATACCAGATTGGAGAGAACCAAACGTTATTCGTTGTGCACCAGTACCACTTTATAACTCTTTTTTAGATGTTTATCGATTTGGTAGCGTATTAAGTGAATTACTTTAGCTTAATCTAAAATATTTAGTAACTTTGAAATTAGTGATTTCTATGCGTTTAAATAAAAAATTGTTATTTATTATTTATGTGTTTTTGTTTTTTAAACAACAATCTCAAAACTCGCAAAACGCCGTTTTTGATAAAATTGATTCTCGTAACCTAAGTAATTCATTTGTTAGCACCTTATTTCAAGATCAAAAAGGTTACCTATGGGTAGGTACTTTAGCAGGTTTAAATAAATACAATGGCTACGAATTTGAAAAATACCGAAGCTTTCAAAACGATACCAACAGTCTTAGTAACCCCGTAATTACTTGCTTTAACCAACTAGATATAAATAAAATTTTAATTGGTACACGCAAAGGTTTAAACATTTACAATTACAGTACAAATTTATTTACACGCATAAAAATAGATACTACACAAAAAAATTATAAACGAAAAAATAATATAACCTGCATTGCTAATAATACTAAAGGCGAAAAAATAATAGGCACAGGTGATGGCATTTATTTATTTAACGAACAAAAAAATAGTTTACAAGAATTAAAATATGGCAAATTACATTTATTTGAAGGCTGGGCAATACAAAGTATGTGCTTTGATAGATTAAATAATTTGTGGTTAGGCGTAAAAAAAATAGTAAATAATACCCCTACTTCGCGCGTTTTTAAATGCAATATTAATAAGTTAAAAGTTGAAGAACTTACCCCTTTAGAGGGAGGTTTATCAGGTTTTTCGGGTATTTCTGAAGATTATTTGGGTAATATTTGGGTAAGTGTTGATGATGGTTTAATATCCATTAACCCCACCAACTATAAACAAACAAAATACAAAGCGCCTAATAATTTTTATTCAAACATAACCTTTACAGATACCAAAGATAATACCATTTGGCAGTGCTATTGGAGTTTTGGTTTAACAGCATTTGATATTGATAAAAAAGAATTTAAAATTTATCAAAATGACCCAGATAACCCAAAATCATTAATGAGTAATAAATGTTGGGCGTTATGTAAAGATGAAAACGATATTTTATGGATAGGTTGCGATGTAGGTTTGCAAAAATTAACCAGTCGAAAACCAGATTTGCAAATTATAAAACGCAATTATCAAGATTTACAAAACTCATTTTTAAATAACATTACCATTTCGGTTTTAGCCAGTAAAAAACACAATCATTTAATTTATGCTGGGCTCGATGGTGAAGGATTTTCGGTGTACAACCAATTAAATAAAAAAACCATAAATTTTGGACCCAATGCACAAATTAAAAACGCTGAGCGTTTTGTAAATCAATTTATTGAAGATGATAGCGGAAATGTGTATGTTGGTGGGCAAAATTTATTTCAAAAACTTTCCTTTAATAACCAAAATAATAGCTTTACCTCTAAAAGTTATTTTAAGTTTCAAGAACATTATATTGCCAATATGCTTACCAACCCCATAAACCAAAAACACTTGGTACTTGGCGGTATTGGCGAAATAATTGTATTTGATAAAGCAACCGAAACTTCTACTTTTATAACGCAACCTTTAAGTATAAAAAATATTTTTTACACTAATTTTACATTTAAAAATGCCATATATTTTTCTTATACCAATGGCTTATTAAAATTAAACCCTACTACTTATAAGTCCGAAAAAATTGAATTACCCGATGTTGGCGAAATTACAAATGCTATGGTTTTAAACGATAGTATAGTATTACTCTCCTCAAAATATTTAGGTTTATTAAAATTTTATCCGAAAACTAATAAATATACCATCGTATATAAAAATAAAACCGATTATTTTCCTGAAATAAAAAGTAGTATTATTTATAAAAACTACGTGTGGATGGCCACCGATAATGGTTTAGTAAAATGGAATTATACAACTAACGATATTACCGAAATTACAACCGATGATGGATTACCTTCTGAGACCATACACCAGCTCGATTTTTTAGATGGCTACTTTTACATTGCCACCCAATCAGGCTTAGCAATTTTTAATCCAGATTTTCAAGTTTCTCATTTTAATTTGCCAAAAATAGATGTTACAAAATTTGAAGGTTTAGGAAATGGGTTCTCATTAAAAAATTTAAGTAATGGGCAGCAAATAGAGTTAACCGAAAATCAAAATTCATTTAAAATAGATTTTACAATCTTAGACTTTAATTTTCCTGAAAAAAACAGTTTTAAATTTAGGTTTTTACCATACGAAACTGAATGGCAAAAACCCCTTGGTGCAAACTTTGTAATTTATAATGATTTACAGCCTGGCACGTATCAATTAGAAGTAATGGGTGCAAATGCCGATCAAATATGGTGCGCCGAACCATTTAGCCTAACCATAAAAGTAATACCGCCCTTTTATAAAGCAAAGTGGTTTTATTATTTAATAATAATAGTAGTTGTTTTAATAATACTATTAGTTTTTTATTTAAGGGTAAAATCTGCGCGATTAAACAGAATTAGGTTAGAAGAAATTATTGAACAACGTACCGCCGAAATACAACAACAGCGTGCAGAATTAATGGATAGCATTACTTATGCAGAACGTATACAACGTGCTATTTTTGTTGGACAAGATACCCTAAAAGCCAGTATTACAAATAGTTTTATTTATTATAAGCCAAAAGATAAAGTGAGTGGCGATTTTTTTTGGGTGGGTAAACATAAAGATTTATTAATCATATTTGCTGGCGATTGTACAGGGCATGGTGTGCCAGGGGCAATGCTAAGTATTGTTGGTACCTCGTTGCTTAATAAAATTGTGTACGAAGAAAATGTGTATTTACCAGGTGAAATTTTAACACGCTTAAATCATTTATTTTATCATCAACTAAATTTAAAAGCCGATAATATTAGAGATGGGATGGATGCTAGCGTAATAACACTAAACTTAGTAAACAACAATGCCTATTACTCGGGTGCTAAAAACGATGCTTACTATATTGTAAATAATTCGCTTATTGATTTAAAAGCCCACCGCTACTCTATTGGAGAAAACGATAATGCCGAATTTAAAACAACCTTTATACCCTACGAACCAAATAAATTATTTTATTTATTTAGTGATGGCTTTAAAGATCAATTTGGCGGTAATCGTCAAAAAAAGTTTTCTGCGGCGCGCTTTAAACAAACTATTTTTCAAGCAGCCGATTTACCTTTTGAAAAACAATCTGATTTTATTTCAGACACTTTAAATATTTGGAGTGGCACCAGCCCACAAACCGATGATATTATGGTAATTGGATTTAAATTTTAATACCTCTGTATTAAAAAAATAAATTATCGAAAATCTTATTAAAAAAAATCCTTCTACTATGACAAAAATAGAAATCCAACTTTTACATTTAAAAAAAGATAAAAAACTAAAAAAAGTAATTGAACACGTTGGCCCTTTATCCCTTAATAAACCCAATACCGATTTGTATGGCGCATTAATACGTGCTATTGTTGGCCAACAATTGTCAGTTAAAGCAGCCCAAACCATTTACAATCGCTTTATTGCCTTATTTAAGAATGGGTACCCCGAAGCAAAAATAATTTTAAAATTAAGTGATGAGAAAATGCGTGCCGTTGGCTTATCCTACCAAAAATGTGGTTACATTAAAAATATTGCGCAATACAGTTTAACCCAAGGATTGGATTACGAAATTTTAAAACAAAAAAATAATAAAGAATTAATTGAACATTTAGTAAAAATTAAAGGTGTAGGGCAATGGACAGTTGAAATGTTATTAATGTTTAGCCTTGCTCGCGAAGATGTTTTTCCGGTAGATGATTTAGGCATACAAAATGGCATTAAAAAATTATATGCTTTAACTTCTGAAAAAAAAGAACTATTAAAAGAAATGCAAGAAATTTCAAAAAAATGGCAACCCTATTGTACCTTGGCTTGCCTATATATTTGGCGATTTAAAGATGAAAAAGACTAAATAGTTTAGTAAATTGGCAACTGTAGCGCCCAAAACTCTGTAAAAAGGTTAATAATGAGTAAAGCCCTTGTTTTAAACACTTAAACGGGTGTATTACTTATTAAACGATTGTTAAATTTAAAATATATAGCTATATATTTGTAATATGAAGTACCTATTTTTAATAATTGTATCTTTTCTACTATTCTCCCACTCAATATATAGCCAAGGTAATGGCACCTGTGCTAATGCACAGCCTTTTTGTACAGGTAACACAGTAAATTATCCAGCAGGTGTTAATACTGGTAATGCCCAAGCAGGGCCAAGTTATGGTTGTTTGGGCTCTCAACCCAATCCAGCTTGGTTTTCGTTACAAATAGCAACGGCAGGGCCTTTGGTAATTACAATGTCTGCTGGTAACGATATTGATTTTGTTTGTTGGGGTCCTTTTCCTACCCTAGCAGGAAATTGTGGTAATTTAACGGCTGGTAATATTGTTCCAAATACGGGTGGTAATAACGGCTGTAGTTATTCAGGTTCAGCCACAGAAACATTAGTGATAGCAAACGCAATACCAGGACAAAATTATATTTTATTGGTAACTAATTTTTCTAATATTAATCAGCCTATTACATTTAGTCAAACAAATTCTAATAATCCAGGCGCTGGTACAACTAACTGCGGTATTTTATGTACGTTTACGGCTGCAGCTACCGTTAGCTTATGTTCTACCCAAACCGCTACATTTGGCGTTACTACCACCACTAACATTACAAGTGTAGCATGGCAAGGGCCCAATGGCTTTAATGCTGCCACTGGTAATACTAGTTTACCAAACATTGCCGTAGCAGCCAGTGGGGTTTACACCTGTATAGCCACTACTACTGGCACAAACCCTGCCACAAATACCTGTGCTGTTACAAGAACTGTTACAGTGGCACCAACGCCTACACCTATCGTTACAAGCACTACTATATGCGCCAATGCAACAGCCAACATAAGTGTAGCTGGTGGCAGTGCTACAAGTACCTATGCTTGGAGTGGGCCTTCGGGCTTTGTATCTAACCTCGTTGCACCATCTATACCTAATGCTCAATTACCAAATAGTGGCGTTTATACTGTTTTAGTATCAACAGCGGGCTGTACAGCTACAGCAAATGGAACCGTAGTAGTAAATGCTAATCCCGTTGTAACCGCCACCAGTAGTGGTAATTATTGTTTTGCACAAAGTTTTACGCTCTCGGCCAATGGCTCAACGTCTTATTCGTGGGTGGGGCCCAATGCTTTTGCATCAAACTCTCAAAACCCAGTATTAACCAATAACACCTTAGCCAATAGCGGCACTTATACCGTATTGGGTACCACAAATGGCTGTACGGCAACGGTTACAACCCCTGTCACTATAAATGCATTACCTAATATTACCGCCACATCAAGCGGTAATGTGTGCCAAAACCAACCAGTAACTTTAAGTGCAGGTGGTGGTATAACGTATGTTTGGGCTGGGCCTATTAATTACTCATCAACCCAAGCCATAAACACATTTCCATCGGCTCAAATGAATTTAAATGGTAATTACACTGTAACTGGTACCAATGCGAATGGTTGTGTAAATACCGCTACCTTAAATCAAATAGTGTTTGCCTTACCAACGCCAATAGCCTTTGGCTCTAATGCTTGTTTAAACGATTATTTAACACTTAACGTAAACCAAGCTCTATCATACCAATGGATGGGGCCAAATGGCTTTACATCTACCCAACAAAACCCTATCATCAATGGCGTAAATTTTAATAGTGCGGGCGTTTATAGTGTTGTTGTAACAGCTGCAGGAGGTTGTACAGCAAGTGCCGTAACTGCTTATTGCGATATTTACCCAGCACCTACGGTAGGTTTTACAGGTGCTACCGAGATTTGTAGAGGCGGTACTTTTACTTTTAGTGGTACGGGTGCATTAAATTATAAATGGCTAACCATGTATGGCGTTTTATCGTTACAAGATACTTACTCTGTTTCTTCTATCTCTCCAAATATACAAACAAGCTACACCCTTGTTGGTGCCGATGCCAATGGTTGTATAGCAAAAGTGGTCATTTCGCCCATAATATTGGCATTACCCTCTGCATTTGTGCTGCCACAAAAAACAGGAGGTTGTGCTCCCTTTTGTACCACGTTTAATTTAACAAAATCATCTACCAACATTACCTCTGTGGATTGGAATTTTAGTAACGGCAATAGTTATATCGATTCATCAAAAGTTACACAATGCTTTAACATTGCTGGCACACAAACGGTAGCTATTAATTTAGCAGATGCCAGAGGGTGTAAAAGTGCTATTACCACTTCTATTGAAGTTTACCCTATACCACAAGCCGATTTTGAATACAGCCCCAATGCCCCCAACGACAATGATTTTGTTGTAAGTTTTACAGATGTTACTAAAGGCGCCACTGTGCAAAATTGGTTTTGGGATTTTTATAGTAATGGTATTGATACTTCTATAAAACAAAATCCTACTTATAATTTTCCAAACGTGGGTAATTATTTTGTGTATTTAAAAGTAAAAAGCAACCATGGCTGTATAGATAGTATTATTAAAAAACTAACCGTGGTTGAAGATGTTACATTTTTTGTACCAAACAGTTTTACCCCAAATGGCGATGGAAGTAACGATGTTTTTACACCAAAGGCAGTAGGCGTTAAAAAATACCACATGGATATTTTTGACCGTTGGGGACAAATTTTATTCAGTACCAGTGATATTGAAAAAGGATGGGACGGTAAAAGCAAAAAAGGTGGCGATACTGTGCCTCAAGATGTGTATGTGTATAAAATTAGTGTTATACAAAATACAGGTAAACCAAAACAATATGTGGGGCATGTAACTTTAATACGGTAATTTTTTTACTATTAAACTGTATTTTTTATCGACAAAACCACTTAATTTTAAGTTAAAAACATATAAAAGTTAAAAAGTTACTACAAAACAATTGCTTTTGTAAAAAATAATAGTTTATTTTTATATAACTAAAACAAAAAACCATGCATATTAACGAAAATGGTACCATATTAATTCCAATTGATTTTTCAAAGCAATCTATAAATGCTATTAAACACTCGTATAACTTGGCACGTTACACAAAATCTACCCTACAATTAATGTATGTTTATGCTGACAAGCAAGTGCATAGCAACGACGAATTAAAAAAACTAGCCCAAGATACATCTGCCGAATGTGGAATGGAATGTAAATTTATGTCGCTTAAAGGTGATATTTATTTAGAAACCGATAAAATGGCTGAAAAAATGAACTCTAGTTTAATTGTTGTAGGCCTAGATGCGCACGCAAAATTTAGAAGCTTTATGGGTAAAAGCACGGCTAGTAAATTTATTAAAAATGCGCCTTGCCCTGTTTTAACCATCCGCTCCACCACACACACACCACATTGTAAAAATATTTTAATGGCTTTTGACTTAAGCCCCGAATCGCGCGAAAAAGTACCTACGGTAATACAATTAGCACAGTATTATGGTGCCGATATTAAAGTGGTTTCGGTATTTGACCCTAAAGACGCAAATTACGAAAATAAATTATTGCCTTACTTAAACCAAGTAAAAAAATACATTAAACAAAAAAACGTAAACTGTACAAATAAATCAATTGCAGCAGAAGATGTAGCTGAAGCCATTGTTAGTTACGCAAATAAAAACGATTGCGATATTATTGTGCAAATGAATAAAAAAGATTTAAGCTTTGGCGAAATGTTTAGTGGCACTATGAGTCAAAAAATGGTAGATATTAGTAATATACCCGTACTAACCATTAACCCCATGAAGCGTGCTAGTATGCCGCTTTCGTATTAAATTACAAAAAACTATTTACAGCCAATTCGTAACTTTGTAAACCAAAGCCACTAATGCTACCTTTACATTTAGCGCCTAAAAAGGAGGTGTGGCGGTAATCTTCTCGTGCAAAAATATTACTAATATGTACTTCAATTACGGGTGTGGTAATAGCGGCAACGGCATCGGCAATAGCAATAGATGTGTGTGTATAAGCTCCAGCATTTAAAATAATACCATCATAAGTAAACCCAAATTGTTGTATTTTATTTATCAATTCCCCCTCTACATTGCTTTGGTAATAGGCAAACTCAATATTTTTAAATTTATTTTTTAAGGCGTTAAAAAAATCATCAAAACTCATTTGTCCGTAAATATCTTTTTCTCTTTGCCCTAAAAGATTTAAGTTTGGTCCGTTAATTATTGCTAATTTCATTGTATGAAAATAAGGTTTATTTTTTTAATTATTTTTAGTGTTACCCACAATTTATATTACGCACAAGTACCAAAACTTAAAAGCGGTAACGTTTATACGTTAACCGCCATTTTTACAGCCAAACAAAAAAACACTTTAGCTGCTAATAAAGCCAGCTTAAGTTTTAATACAAAAACAAAATTGGCCAAATGTTTTACGGGTTGTAATTTTATTGACCTTAAATACAAAAATAAAAAAACTAATTTTAAGTTTACTTTTATAAATACAACTAAACAACCGCCTTGCCCCGACCATTTATTGGGCATAGAAGAAGATTTAAAACAAAATTTACCAAAAATTAATACCTATAAACTAATAAATACGCAATTAATTTTTTTTAATACTACCGATACTTTATTAATATTTAATGAACAGCAATAGTTGGCCAACCTATTACATTCGTTTTAAGCAATATTTGCAATTAGAAAAATCTCTTTCTAAAAATAGTATTGAGGCCTATGCCGATGATTTAAAAAAATTAGAAACCTACTCTGAAACATTTTGTAACTACCAAGCCCCTACAAAATTTACCTATACGCAATTACAAAAATTTATTGAGTGGATTGCTCAACTTGGCTTTGTACCCAGCACACAAGCCCGCATTGTAAGTGGTATAAAAACATTTTATACATTTTTAGTATTAGAAAACGATATACAAAATAGCCCTGCCAATTTATTAGAAACTCCAAAAATTACACGCAAACTACCCATTTATTTAAGTATTGAAGAAATTGATGTTCTACTAAGTTGTATAGATAAAAGTTTACCCGAAGCCGAACGCAATTATAGCATAATAGAAACCCTTTACAGTTGCGGCTTACGCGTTAGTGAATTAACTGCTTTAAAAATAAGCGATTTACACCTACCCGAAGATTATATAAAAGTTACAGGTAAAGGTAATAAAGAAAGGCTTATACCCATTGGTAAATTGGCTAAACAACTCATTACAAATTACATATTAAACCACCGTAACCACATTAACATTAAAAAAGGTAGTGAAGATATTTTATATTTAAACCGCAGAGGCGCAGGCCTATCGCGTGTAATGGTATTTTATATTATAAAAGATTTAGCACAAAAAGCAGGTATTAAAAAAGAGTTAAGTCCGCACACCTTTAGGCATTCGTTTGCTACACACTTAGTAGAAGGCGGCGCCGATTTACGAGCCGTGCAAGAAATGTTAGGCCATCAAAGCATTACCACCACCGAAATTTATACACATTTAGATAAACATTTTTTGCGAGAAAATATTTTAAGTTACCATCCACGCAATAAAAAATAACTAAATTTGTTTTTGAATTATTAAAATGAAAACCTTTACCATACCCGAATTTTACCGAAGCCCTATCATCTCGCAAGTAAAGCAATACCGTAAGTTGCACGACCCTCGCAAAAAAGATAATAGCCCAACTGTTTTAAATTTTGGGCCTGTTAACTACTACATTGCCCGCCATTTTGGTTTTTGTTTTGGGGTAGAAAATGCCATTGAAATTGCCTTTAAAGCTTTAGATGAAAACCCTCATAAAACTATTTACTTATTAAGTGAAATGATTCATAACCCCGAGGTGAATAAGGATTTAACACAACGTGGCGTAAAATTTTTACAAGACACCTATGGCAAGCAATTAATACCCTTTGAAGTGTTAACACCTAATGATATTGTGATGATACCCGCATTTGGTGCCCCTTTAGAGTTAATTGCCGTGTTAGAACAAAACGGTATTAAAACTGAAAAATACAATACTACCTGCCCTTTTGTAGAACGTGTTTGGAAAAAATCGGAACAAATTGGTAAAACAAATCACACCATTATTATTCATGGTAAATACAATCACGAAGAAACCCGCTCAACCTTTTCGCGCAGTGCCTTGGATAGCGAAGCCGTTGTGGTTATAAAAGATTTAGCCGAAGCAAAACAATTAGCCAATTATATTTTAGGTAAACAATCGCAACAACAATTTGAAGTAGAATTTAAAAATAAACATACTAACGGTTTACACATTGGCACACACTTTAATAAACTGGGCGTCATTAACCAAACCACCATGTTAGCCACCGAAACGGCTGAAATTACCGAATTTTTAAAATCGGTAATGGTAGAAAAGTTTGGAGTAGAAAACATTACTAAGCATTTTGCCGAAACACACGATACTTTATGTTATGCTACTAACGAAAACCAAGATGCAACATACGGACTACTAGAAACCGATGCCGATTTAGCCCTCGTTATTGGCGGTTACAATAGTAGTAACACATCTCATTTAGTAGAGTTGTGCGAACGGAAATTTAAAACCTATTTTATTTCTTCCGAAAAAGAAATTGAAAATGAATTTACCATTCATCATTTTGATTACGCTACTAAAACATTAAAAACAACACATAATTTTTTACCTAAAAAACAATTTTTAAAAATAATTATTACCAGTGGTGCCAGTTGCCCCGATTCGGTATTAGATGCCGTAATTCATAAATTAAACGCGTTTATAAAAAATACACAACCTACCAAGCAAGTATTAAAAAATTTACAACCTTACACAAAACCTATTTTATAAAAAATGACTATTAATTTAACAAAACCTTTAATTTTTATCGATCTTGAAACCACAGGCTTAGTAATAGGCTTAGATAGAATTGTAGAAATAAGTTTACTAAAAGTAAACATTGATAACAGCACCCAAATAAAAACTTTAAAAATAAACCCCGAAATGCCAATACCCGATAAGGTATCAAAAATACATGGCATTTATGATAAAGATATTGTGGATGCGCCCACCTTTAAACAAGTAGCTCCCGAACTTATTCAATTTATAGGTAATGCCGATTTTGCAGGCTATAACTCTAATAAATTTGATATTCCTTTATTGGTAGAAGAGTTATTGCGTGTAGAAATAGATTTTGATTTAGCTGGACGTAAGTTAGTAGATGTGGGCAATATTTTTCATTTTATGGAACCTCGTAACCTAAGTGCAGCCTACAAATTTTATTGTGGCAAAACATTAGTAAATGCCCATACTGCCGAGGCCGATACGGTTGCTACTTACGAAATTTTTAAAGCGCAATTACACTATTATAAAACTACCGAAGTAGAGGATGAAAAAGGCAATAAAACAATACCCATTGTAAACGATATTGCTAAACTTAGCGAACTTAGCTCTAAAACAAAAAATGCTGATTTAGCTGGCCGAATTGTTTTTAACGAAAAAGGTATTGAAGTTTTTAATTTTGGCAAACATAAAGATAAACCCGTAACCGAAGTATTAATAGCCGAACCAGGCTATTATGGGTGGATGATGAAGGGCGATTTTCCGCTTTACACAAAAAAGGTGTTAACGCAAATTAGATTAAAAATGAAATAAAAAACAATTATATTTGTTTAGCTAACAAACTAAAATTAAAAGGATGAAAAAAATAATAAATACCCCAAATGCACCCGCACCAATTGGCCCTTATAACCAAGCCATCATTGTAGGTGATTGTATGTACATTAGTGGCACTATTGCGATGGATTTACAAAGCAAGCAATTGGTAAAATGCCCCATTAAAGAAGAAACTAAAATGGTAATGGATTACCTTGGCGAAATTTTAAAAGCTGGTGGCTGTACTTACGATAATGTGGTTAAAACAACTATTTTTTTAAACGATATGAATAATTTTGTACATGTAAACGAGGTATATGCCTCGTACTTTACAAAAGATTTTCCGGCACGGGCTACCATACAAGCTGCACGCCTGCCAAAAGATGCAAATGTTGAAATAAGTGTTGAAGCTAAATTATTTTAGGTAATTTTTTACAAAAAAAACAATCGTTAAAATTTGGTAAATTAGTTTTATTGTTTACCTTTATATAAACACTAAAATTAGTATATGAACATTTTTATCAGCAACATTAGCTTTAAAGTTAAAGAACAAACGTTAAGCGACTTATTTGCACAATATGGCGAGGTTACCAGTGTGCGCATTATTAAGGATAAAGAATCGCGCCGCAGCAAAGGTTATGGTTTTGTGGAAATGGCAAATGATAACGAAGGCAATGCCGCCATAAATGCTTTAAACGGCACAGAGCATTACGAACGCAATATTGTTGTAGCCGAAGCAAAAGGTAAAAAAGAACATTCTGAAAGTTCAGCAGGAGAATAATTTTAACTAACACTATTTACTACCCGTTTTGGTTTACACTAAAACGGGTTTTTTATTTAATTATCTCCTTTTAGCTTAGTTAATTAAATACAAAAAAATTAAACCATATAGTTAAATAAGAGGCTTAACTAAAACATAAAATTAAGCCTTTTCTCATTTTATTAAAACAAATTGAGTACTACTGCTATACTTAACACATTTATAAAATAGTACCGTTTGTATAAAAATAAATAATAGAACACGTAAAAAATTGAAGTTTCGCTTCAATACAATTAATTTTTTGGTTAATTTTTATGTCTATTTTTTTTAAATAAGTCCTATGTGATTTCAAAAAATTAGGACTAATTAAGTTGATATTCAGTAAAATTAGCTTTAATAATTGGAGCAAAATTTATATAAATGGCTGTATTCGTAGCCACAATTTCTTTACCAAATAACCACGAATTATTACCCCTAAAATCGGCTACTTTGCCACCCGCTTCGGTTACAATTAAGCTACCCGCCGCTACATCCCAACTATTTAAATTGTACTCAAAAAAAGCATCTACTCTGCCACAGGCCACGTAACACAAATCTACCGCCGCCGCGCCAATACGTCTTACACCATGCGTGTGTCGCATTAAATATTCTAATGTTTTTAAAAAAGGCACAATTCTTTCAAAATTATAAACCGGAAAGCCAGTGGCAATTAAACTATCTTTTAGTAAAGTGGTTTTGGTAACGTTAATAGGTTTATCGTTTAAAAAAGCACCGCCATTTTTAATAGCATAAAAGCACTCATCTTTACTTACTTCATAAACTACGCCTAATATAATTTCGCCTTTATACTCTAAAGCAATACTTATGGCATAACTTGGTATGCCGTGAATAAAATTTGTGGTGCCATCTAGTGGGTCTACAATCCAATTGTACTCCTTTATATCCGAACGTGTGTTTTCTTCAACTATAAAACCAGCTTGAGGGAGTAGGGTGCTTAAAGCCACTACAATTTTTTGTTCAGATGTTTTATCAACATAGCTTACTAAATCATTTAATCCTTTTATTTCGACTTTATCTGTTGAAAAATTTTGTTTTTCAGTTCTAATAAATTGACCAACCGTTTTAGCAATTAAAATAACTTGTGGTAAAAGGTTTTCTATAGCAACAATCATTATAAAATAGTATTATTTTAAACACATGGGCACGTAGATTTAAAGACTGAATTATATAGCTTAAAGTTTGCAAAGAATTGAAGCTTTGCTTCAATTAAACTATGTTTCGTGTATTAATTTTTTAAAATATAATGTTATTAAGAAATTTTAAACATCCAATTCATAGTATCAGCAACTTTGCCTTTACGAATGTTACGTAGGGTTTCATCTACTCTAGTTGAAAACTTACGAGTTTCAACAGCGGGTAAGTCATAATCTTTACCATCGTGGCCAATGGTTACTATTTGTGCAATAGTAGCAGCAGTTCCGCAGCCAAAGCATTCTTGCAAGGTGCCATTAGCGTGTGCTGTTAATATTTCGGGAATAGATATTTTTCGTTCTTCAACTTTAAAGCCCCACTCATGTGCTAATGCCAATACAGATTTGCGCGTAATACCAGATAAAATGGTATCGCCCAAGGCAGGTGTTAAAACGGTATCGCCAATAACAAACATAAGGTTCATTGTTCCACTCTCTTCAACGTATTGGTGTGTGGTGCTATCTGTCCAAATTACTTGTTGATACCCTTTTTGTTGTGCTAATTTTGTGGGGTACAAACTACGGCCATAGTTACCTGCGGCTTTTACAAAGCCTACTCCACCGTGCACGGCTCTAAAATAATTTGTTTCAACTAATACTTTAATCGGATCGCTATAGTATTTACCAGCAGGGCAGGTAATAATTACAAATTTATAAGTTTCGCTGGCTTTAACACCAATGGCTTGGTCGGTAGCCACTAAAAACGGACGAATGTATAAACTACCCGTTTCGCTGTTAGGAACCCAAGCGCTATCTAATTTTAATAGTTCGGTTAAGCCACCCATAAAAATTTCTTCGGGCACTTCGGGCATAGCCATGCGTATTGCGCTTTTGTTTAAGCGTATAAAATTTTCGGTAGGGCGAAATAAAGATACCTCTCCTTTATCATTTTTGTAGGCTTTCATCCCTTCAAAAATAGCTTGCCCGTAGTGCAATGCACTCATAGAGTAGCTCATGGGCACATCGGCATAGGGCATAATAACTGGCTTGTGCCATTTACCATCGCTATACTCAGCCACCAACATGTGGTCGCTAAAGCATTTACCAAAAGGTACATTATTAATATCGTACTCGCTTACACGCGATGTTTGAATTTTGTTTATGGTAATATCAAAGGTGCCAGTCATAACGTTTTATCTATTGCACCAAATAACAAATTATTATTTAAACAAGCAAATAAATAAAGAAGGAATATAAATGTTAAATTAAGGTGAACTTAATTATTTAGTTTTATACAATTTGTTTTTTATGTTGTAGCGAATGCAATCCCAATATTCTTTGGTGTAGGTTACAAAAATTTCTTCATTTGCTTTAATATTTTTTTCGGCTACTATATAGCATTTATTTTTTTTTACTTCGTACTTACAATTGTTTTTTAAGCCTTTTACTCGGCTTAGGCCTGCTGCGTCATTGGCGTAACGAGCTTTGTGTTGTGGGGTTGCAAAAGCATCAATACAACGTTTTTTATTTATAAAAAATAAATAACCATCTTTATCTTCTAATACACGTTTTTCGTACTCGGCCCAATCAATAATTTCGCCTTCGTATTCTATTACCTGTTCGCCTTTTTTTATAGGAGTAGTAGTAAACAAGCCTTTGCCTGCGTTTGGTAGTTGAGATGTTTTTACAATTAATGCCATAGAGGTTGCAAATGTAATTTTTTATAAGATATAAAACAGGTTTTAATGATGAGTTTTATAAAATAATTGTTGTTTGCTAATTTGTATAATATGTTTAATGGATGACAGCCACCGTAAGTATAACAAATTCCTTATTTATTTTTTTAATAAAACAAACTTACAATACGTTTTAATAATAACAGAAAATGAAACTGGCTTTAAGCCCTTTTTAATATGTATTGCAGAAATATCTGCCAATCGTTTCCAATGGTAACGCATATCTTTGTAGGCTTTAAATAACGTAAAAGAAGTATCGTAAATATGTCCAGGTTCGGAACTTGCACCATTTAATTCCATAATTTTTATGGTTTCGCCCAACATTAAATCTTCAATAGTTTTTACTTTTAAGTCGTAACGTCCGTAATAAAATCCATTAATTGGCAAACTAATTTTATCAAAAGTTTGATGTAGCTTTTGATTAATTATGTGGTTATAATTAATAAAACGTGTGCCTCTACAATGATTGCCAATGGGTTCGAGTAGTACTTTTTCATGTAAGAGCGGTGTACGGTTAATTTCATTTCCCATTTGCATTTTTAATCGTTTAATTTGAAAACGTGCTCTTGTATTTTGTTGCATTAATTGAAGAATAGTAGATGTTCCATCACCAATAACTGTTAAAAATTCTTTTAAAGTAACAGAACTTACTTCGCCCGTTTGTGAGTTGGGTAAGCGGCTATACAATATGCCAAACTCAAATTCATAATCAATAAATTCTTGAATAATATAATTTAAGTTTGCATTTAAGTGGTAAGTTATTAATTCAGCTTCGTTATTAATTTTACTCACCCTATCGCCACGTTCTCCAACATCGGGCTTTGCTATTAGTGGGAAATTTATTTGATTTAGTTTTAATTGATTAATTATTAAATTAAAATCTGTTTTATTTTTAACTTTAATACTTTTGGGTAAATAGTGCTGATCAATTAACGCTAAAATTTCAGATTTACTTTCGCCAAAAAAGCCACCCAACTCAATACCGGGATTAGCAACACTAAAATAAGCAAACGACTTGTTTTTTATAGCTAAATACAACCAATAAGGCAAAATAGGAATGTAAAAAAGTAACATTGGCCAATACTCATACCTAAAAAATTTATAATATAAAAGCGGTAAGCGCATTAATAAATTAAGCTGAAATTATTTTATTGGAGTAAATTTTTTTATTAATAACATCTTCATAAACTATTTCTGTTAGGATAGTATTTAATTTATTAATACAACAAATACTTACCGTTTTTTTTGTATCTCTATTTATCACTAAATCATTTTGATTGTCTCCATTTCCACCAAAATGATGAAACATTAAAATACTATCTTTTGAAAATAGTTCATTATTCTTAGCCCATTCACTAAACCAATTTTCGCGCTGTTTAATTACATCGTTGGTATAAAGTGTAACTGATGACCAGATATGTGGCAAAGATGCGTCGTAATTTGTATGATACGTTTTTATACCATCCCATTTTAACTCACAAACAGTTACAGTTTCTGAAGAGTGCTTTACAAAAATTAAAGTAAAGGGTTCAATATTTGCAAAATCGTATCGAGCAATAAAATCATATTGATTTTTATAAATAAAAAAATCAAGCACTACTAACCCTCTACTTTTTTTATAATTACCTGTTGGGTTATGCGCTGTAAATGCGCCATTTAATAAGCATACTGTAAACCCGTTAGACCCATGTGCCATCCATGTGCCTCCTGCCTTGGGGTCTTTAGGATAATACACTTCTACATTATTTATTTGGTATTTATTTACTGGTAAAGCAACGTGTCGGGTTATATCTTCATCTCTATTAGATGTTAAAATAAAAGCGTTACCACTTTGTGGAAGATAAGTAACGGTACACATTTATTTAGCTTGCAATTTTTTGTGTTTGTAAATAATTAATAGTAGAATCTGCATAGCCAAAGCCCTCATCTATACTAATATATTTTAATTGATTAGAGACGGCAATACGAATGATTGCTAAATGATGAACTGTGTGCTCAATATTATAAGTGATTTCACGATAAAGAGAACTTTCGACAAATAGTTCATCCATCCCATATTTTGATTTTAAAAGAATACGTTTATTTATATCTATTAAATTAATTTTTTCAATAACACCTGTTATACATTCGTTAGCAAAACGTATACTTTCTTCTAGGATTAAATTTCTTTTTCTATCATCGTAGCATACTTCGTTTTTGTTTAATGCATTAAAAAGGCATTCGTAAAATTCTAAAATATGCCTAACATGCTTACCAATAGTTGAGTTTTCTATAACAGATAAGGGCTTAGCATAATCTAAATCATCTATTTGATTGAGAATAGATTTTAGCTGCACTAATTGTTTTATTGAAATTTGTTTTAGCATTTTATTTTTTTATAACGTTTGCATCTATTAAAATAGTTACATTGTCTGATAAAATCATACTCGATTCACCAACACCATAGTCTCGCCTATCGATTGTAAATTTTCCTAAAAATTTTCCTTTACCATCTTTTTCAGTGAATGTAAATGGAATAAGAACATCTTTAGTTGTATTTTTAACCGTAAGTTTAAAATAGCCTTTAAAACTTCCATCAGGTTGTTTAGCAAATGTTGAAGCGGTTAACAAAATTGTAGGGTGTTTATCCACTCCAAAATACTCTTCTTTTTTTAAGTGGTTATCTCTGCCTGTACTTCCTGTATTAAGCGTTTTCGCTTCAACTGAAGCCTCTATTGTATTACTAAATGATTTGGATGCATCAAACATAATTTTTGCTTTTAATCCTCCAAAAGTGCCATCTACTGTAAAACCAGCATTTTTTATTTTGAATGTAACCGTTGAAGTTACAACACTCCATTCCGTATTTTGAGCAATAGCAGTTTTAAAACCTAAAAAAAATAAGCTAATACTCAAACATAAAAATTTAATTTTCTTCATTTTATAAATTTATTTAAATGGTGAATATGTAATTCCTATCATACCTATTAAAGCCTTGTTCCGCCAACGGTTATTATCTAAACGCAATTTATTATCGGTAGTATATTCAGTAAAAATAAATGAAGCGCCCGCTTTAACTCCCCAATTTTTATTAAACCAATACCTAGCATATAATTCTGAATTTAAAAAACCAATATCGTTATCGCTTACTAATAATAAATTAAATGCAGTTGGCTTGGCGCTTTTAGTTGACCCACTTTCTGATGATTGTGATGAAATGTATTTACCTGTAGTGTTTGCACCAAACGAAAAGCCAATAGCATCAATATTAAAACCAATATCTAATTTTTGTTTAATGGTGTACTGTAAATTAATACTAAGATTTAGTGAATTATTTTGTGATTTAGCGACAAAAAAAGTATCAATATTTTCGTAATAAATTTTTGAAAACAATACGCCCGGATCGTTTCTTTTTGAAGTAATACTTGCAGGAGCGGTAACGTAGGTTAAGTTTTTACCAAATTGCGAATTAAAACGAATACCATAACCAATTTTAAATCTCTGTTTTTTTGTTACGGAATGAAAATGTACCCAAGATAAGGCTCCCATTTGCTGGTTAGCAGATGCTGAAAGCGCTACATCAAAATTATTATTGTATTTATAATTTTTTCTATGGGTCAAAGTATCTTGTGCATTTATTATAAATGTAGAGAAAAGAATTAGAAATAAATGTAGAGCTGAATTTTTTTTCATAATTTTTTATTATCCAAATTTAATTTATTGTTAAAAATTAAATTGTCGGTTTAACGACGTTATTGATACATTTTTAGTTCTTGCATCATTTTAATAATGCTCTCAGGATTCATATAGCGTTCTCTTCCATTAGTGTCATTTTCATTTATACCCTTCCATTGGGTTAGGTTTAGTTTCAATCGCACTTCTTTACTCCACGATAAAAGTTGATAGCCCAAGCCGTGTTCTATACAACGTATATCTGTATTGTATTCAAATTTATCAATTGCATTTTTATTTAAATGCATAAAAAACAATTTAATAAAATAAATACCATACTGTTTATTGTAAAAAACGATATGACTTAACTCGTGACCAATTACCCCTACTTGAGAATTAAATGCTAAATTTTTTAAAAGTATAGCATCAAACCTTTGCATTGTTTTAGTACTAATGCAAATAATATATTTTCGGTTTTTTGCTTTTTGAAATATACTAAATAACGATGGGCGTGCTGATAAAGGTGATACTTGTGATTTTATTTTAAATTTTATTTTAGTAGAACATAATTCGGGATAATAGATTAAGGCTATTTTAATACTATTATTATATTCTGGTGGAATTTTTTTATTACTAACCGTTAACGTATCCTTAAAATAAAAACGAATAGAATCTTTTTTAAATTGTTTTATAATGGTTTGCGAATAAATACTATTATTTATTGCTAGTATACTTATTATTAGTACAATTATTTTAAAATGCTTCTGCAAACACCACATATAAGCCTTGTGAATCTTTTGTAAAACCATAATCTATACGCAAATTTGTATTTTCTTTTTTGTTTACTTTTATTCTTAATCCTACCCCATAATTGTAATGTATTTCATTTTTATAAAAATCAGTTAATGCATTTGCAACAGTAGCAACTCCACCAAAAGCCGCTACGCCAATACGTTTATAAATTGGCATTCTAAATTCTTGTTGCAAAACAATCATGTTATTATCTCTAAACCTTCCGCGATAATAACCTCTTAAAAACCTTGCACCACCAATAGTAGCTAACATTCTGTATGGTACTGTGCCATTATTTACATAAATATAAGCATTAGCATTCCAAATTAATTTTTTAAAAAAGGTGTTGTATTTTCTAACATCTAAAACAAACGTATTAAATTTATATTGGCTACCCGTTTGCTTATCAAAATATTGAAAAGATGTTTCGATGTATTCACCTTTTTCTGGATTGAGGGGATTATCGCGTTTATCAAAAATAAAAATAGGGCCAATACCACTTGCCTCATATCCAGAACCTCCCGAAATACTTTCGCACATTGTGTTATATTCTAATTTTGTATTTTGATTAAATAAATTTTGATATTGATAATAAATTCCTCCGTATATATTTTTAGATACGCGTGATAAATTTTTTGCTTGTATTTTTACAATATCAAAAGAAATCATAATGTTTTCACTTGGTTTTGTGTCGTTTCCTATACCAAAAAACAATTCAGGAAAGCGACTATAATCAATAGCTCCAGTAAAATAGTATGCGTTTTTTTTAGTCCAAATTTGGTAATCGTTTTCAAACGAAAATTGTTTATTTAAAGTATAAGACAAATAGCTTTGTGTATTTGATTTTTTAGTAAGCGTATCTTTTTTTGTACTATTAAAATAAGTGTAAGCCAATGCTCCGAACCCCAAACGTGTTTCAGGTGTATAAAATGCAGAAGGTAAAATGCCTATTTTAATTTTTGTTGTATCAGAAAAAAAACCAAAATATTTTTGGTGTATACTAAAAAAGAAAATAATAATTAGTAAATATATTAAAGTAGAGCGGGACATTTAATTTATAAATGTGATAAAATTTCATTTACACTCACTCTATTACTATACTTTTCATCAAAATAACGATAAATAATTTTACCTTCTTTATTAATTATATAAACGGCTGGCACCGGAAGGTTATTTCCATTTTTGCCATTAGATTCAATTAAATCAATTCCGTACCCTTTATACTTTTTAGTTGTTTTTTCATCTAAGCTAAACGTTACTTTATAAGCATTCATTATCTTTAAATTATCGTCGGATAGTATTGAAAATGTAACTTTTGTTTTTTCAATAGTTTTAGTAACGTTTTCAGTTTTTTCGGGTGTTATTGCTAAAACAGTCGCACCTTTTTTAGTTATTTGCGCTAACGAATCTTCTAAATTTTTTAATTGTTTGTTACAATAGCCGCACCATTCGCCACGATAAAATATCAAAACAACATTTCCAGTTTTTAATTGTTCTTTTAAGTTTATTGATTTTCCACTTTGATTAATAGCTGAAAAATCAGGGGCAACATCATTTACAAAAAGACCCGTAGGAGAAGTTTGAGCATCAAATGAATTTACATTTATTAATACTATTAGTAAATAGAATAGCTTTTTCATGATTTTATAAATTTAAATATTTATCAAAACTAATTTTAAAAAATTCAAGTAATTGTCATCTATATGACTTTTTATATATTTTATTTCAACTATGTTTGTATTATAATTTAATATTAGAACTTATGAAAAAATTATTTTCAGTCTTAGCAGCTTTAGTTGTGTTTAATCAGTTTGCCACTGCTCAAGTGCCAAAAAAAGTAGTTGTTGAACATTTTACAAATACAAAATGTAGTATTTGTGCGTCAAGAAATCCTGGTTTTTATAGTAATCTAAATGCGCAAAGTGGGGTTATACATTTAGCTATTCATCCCAGCTCTCCTTATGCTGCCTGTGTATTAAGTATGCACAACCCTACAGAAAATGATGGTAGAACAAATTATTATAGTATTTATGGGGGTACACCTCGTTTGGTTATACAAGGAGCTGTTATTTCAAATTCTGCAGATTATAGTATGTCATCTATCTTCACGCCCTTTTTGGGGCAAATGTCACCGGCAAAAATTACTATCCGTCAAACAAAATTTAATATAGATTCTATTCGTTCAACCATCATCATTAAAACTATGGCTTCACATACCTTAACTAATTTAAAATTATTTGTGGCTTTAGCCGAAGATACTATTTTTTACACAGGTACTAATGGCGAACCAAAACACTTTAATGTTTTCCGTAAATCATATACTGGCACTTCGGGTGTTGCTATAACTTTACCTTCAAATATTGGCGATTCAGTAGTTTATACTAAATCATCGCCTTCAAATGCTGCTTGGGTTTTTTCAAGAATACAAACAATTGCTATATTACAAGATGGAACTTCAAAGTCAGTAGTGCAATCAGAATCTGTACCCGCTAACTCAAATTATGTTATTCCAACACCCACAGGCTTAGATAATCAATCTGTATCAAACACTCTAATTTCTATATATAATTATGAAAATAACATCATTATAAATCAAATTAAAAAAATAGATAATGCAATTTTTATATTGAATGATGTATTAGGCAGGAGTTTAATTACTAAAACAATTGATAGTGAGAAGGAAACAATAAACACATCTCATTTAACACAAGGTGTTTATTTATACTCTATTAAATTGAACAGTTCAATAATTAAAACAGGAAAAATAATAATTAATAATAATTAATAATATCGTTTTTATTTTTTCTTTGTAAATCGGGTACTATTGTATTATCAGCAGGATAACCTACGGGTATTAATAAAAAAGGCTTTTCGTTTTCTGGTCTATTTAAAAGTTTAGTTAAAAAATTCATAGGGCTTGGTGTATGTGTTAAAGCTACTAAGCCGCAATAATGAATGGCCTCTAATAAAAAACCACAGGCTAAACCAACAGATTCGGTTACATAATAATTATTTCTTTTTTTATTATCTATTATATCATACGATTTTTTAAAAACAATAATTAATGCAGGAGCAGTTTCTAAAAAGGGTTTATGCCAATCGGTTCCTAAATAACTTAAATCTTCTAACCACTCTTCTGGCATACGCCCATTATAGCTTTCAAACTCTTCTTTTTCAGCTGCTTCTTTTATTTTTGTTTTATAGTCGTTATTTGTTATAATACAAAACGTCCATGGTTGCTTATGAGCACCAGATGGAGCTGTAGAAGCGCTCATAATAATGTTTTCTAATACCTCTATAGGAATTGGCCTTGAAGAAAATTCTCTAACCGTTCTTCGTCTATCCATATACGCTAAATGCTCAATGCTTCTATCAATAGTTTCAGTTTCGGAATAAGATTGTTTGTTATACGCTATAAATTTTGCCTCCATATTTTAATACAATTAATGTTTTTATACTCAATTTAATAATTATTAAAATTAAACTCCATAATTTTAAAATCTTAATTTAACTCCCTTATTTCACTTATGCAAATAAATAAATTGGCTTTACAATAACTAAAATAGTTGTAGTAGAATTTTTTTGGATTTTTAATGTGTAGAAAAAAACCGAATATACATCGATTTTAATTTATATTTTTCAAGATATACACATATTCCACAACTTACAAAAACTGCTACTGCTAGTATGAAAAGATATCCTCCATCAGCATTTACAGCTATACCTAATTTTGTAAAGTGTGCAAAAATTGCTCCTGATATTATGCCCATGCCCAATACTGCGCCTAACCAACGTGTTGTTGGAATTAAAATTAATATGCTTGCAATAAGTTCTACAATGCCACTACCAATTCTACCATAAGGCTCCATACCCAAGGCTGTAAAAATATAAACACTTTCGGGTGCTGCACTAAATTTAAAATATAATGTTTGTAACATTATTAGTGCTGCAATTATGGCTGTTATCCATGAAATTATTTTTTTAGTATTCATTTACTGTAATTTAGTATTCCCAAATAAAACCGAATATTGCTTACACCAAACAAGCACATAATTATACGTGGTTGTTTTTATTGAAGAATCAAATTGATAATAAAAATTACCTGCATTTGCTTTTAATGCTCCTAGTTCTTTTACGTCGTTATTACCTGTAGAAGTTGATAAATACACTTTTAAATCTGGACCACTTTCAGAACTAAAGTTCTCAAAAGATAATGTTTTCAAGCCTCCTGTTTTATATAATTTTATAGTACCTGATACGCTATGAGCATTTGAATTTAAGCTACCTTGCTTTATTAATGTGGATTGAGAGGCATCAAAAAGTTCGTTTAAAGGTTTAGGTTTCGTATCTTTTTTCTTACAAAAGCTAAATAATAACAATAGTATTGTGCCTAAAAAAATCTTCATACTTTTTAATTAAAGATAAAAGTTGTTTTATTATCAAACTGTCGGGGAAGAGACAATTACAGGCTATTTACATTTGGTATTATTACTTTTTTACGCCCTTCATAAATTAGCTTACCATCTTCAATTAACTTATTTATAATAGTAGTAACCGATTGGCGAGAAGCAGCCGTGTAGTCTGCAATTTCTTGATGTGTAAGCATCATTTCCATTTCTAATGCATTATTAACTTTTTTAGCATGATAACTGGCATAGCGTTTAAAAAAATCTGTAACGCGTGTGTTTACATCCTTAAAAATTAAATCTTCATACTTTTGTTTAAAGGATAATAATTTTTCGTTAACTGTATCAGAATATTTTAAGGATAAGTTTGGATTACTTTTGAGTACTTTTAAAAAATTTATTTGCTCAAAAAAACAAAGTTTAACGTTATCGCTAATAACTTTAGCGTATTCCATTTTATTGTTGCTATCCGAATTAATATGTCCAAAAATATCGCCTTCGGTCAAAATTTCAGAAATAATTTCTCTTCCTTTAGCATCTTCTCTACAAATTTTAATAGTTCCTAGTTTTAAAATATAAACTTTTTTTATCTCTGATTCTGAAAAAAATATAAGATCGTTTTTAATTGCATTTTTCATATTTGAAATTATACAAAGTTCGCCAACTTCACTATCTGTAAGTTGCTCAAATAACTTATGATTTTTAATATACCAATATTTGTTTTCCTCTATCATAATAGTGTAAAAAACTGTTGCATTGCAATTATAAAAAATAAAATTGCCATTGCTTTGTTATAATATTTATTGTTTAAATAATTTATAATTTTAAATTTAGTTAGTGTTAGCGTAATTGTAATGAGTAATAAAAAAGCGCCCAAACCTGCTCCAAATATATACGCTAAATTATCAAATTTAGTTTTTAGCATAAAAACGCTGATGGAATTAAAATATACCATTACAAACATCCAAAAAGGTAATAACTGAGGATTTAAAATAGCAAGTGTAAATCCTTTTAAAAAACTAGTTGTATTACTTTTATTTGTACTTTTTAAATTAGATGGTACTATTATTACTTTATGTTTTTTAAATAAATATATAATACTAACTATAATTAAAACACTAATTAATATAATTTTAAATATAAATAAAATACGTGGGTGCATTAAAAAATAATTACCCGAATAAACAGCTAAACCACAATAAATAAACTCAGGTAAACTACCGCCAACACAAACCAAAAAAGCATTTTTTTTGCCCCTAGTTAAAACAGTATCTATTACAAATAAATTTACAGGCCCTAATTGTAAAGAACCTACAAAGCTCGCTAAACTTGCGGCTAAAAAAATAAGTATTGAGTGCATGTTGATTACAATAAATATAATCAAAAATTTAAATGTACGTATTTAAGGGTGCAACTTTAACAACATTATAATTTTGTAATTAGCCAACGTTTATATTTTTTTTAACCCCTTTACTAGCTAAATTAACTGATCTCAAATTGTCGCATTTTCTTCCCAAATGCCTGCTAAATGCACAATCGTTTCAACAGCTTTCTGCATATCTTGCACACTTACCCACTCTTGCTTGCTATGAAAAGCATGTTCCCCTGCATATATATTAGGACAAGGCAATCCCATAAACGATAAGCGTGAGCCATCGGTACCTCCTCTGATGCTTGATAATACAGGTATTACACCGGTTCGTTTTACTGCTTCCATAGCATAATTTACAACATGCGGATAAGCGTCTAAAACCTCTCTCATATTACGATACTGCTCTGTTACATTAAATTCGTAACTGCATTTTTGAAAGTTGGATAATACAGCAATTGTTATTTGGCGTAGTTCTTCTTCTAAAGCAAAAAGTGTAGGGGTATCAAAGGCTCTAATAATAAATTTTAGTTCTACCTGTTCTAATCCTCCATTAATAGCTGTTGGATGAATAAAAGGCTGTTTGTCTTCGGTAGTTTCGGGTGTTTTAGTAGTAGGAATTTTATTAATAATTTGTGCGGCAATTTTAATAGCGTGTTCCATTTTATTTTTTGCAAAACCAGGGTGTGTTGAAAAGCCTTTAATTACAATACTTACAGCATCAGCACTAAAGGTTTCGTTTTCTATATGCCCCAGTGTTTCGCCATCCATAGTATAACCAAATTGTGCGTTTAGTTTTTTAATGTTTACTTTATCAGCGCCTCTTCCA
>JANYEQ010000014.1 GCA_025363015.1 Bacteroidota bacterium | reverse complement strand
CATAAAAACTGATTTAGTGTATAACGCACAAATCACAATTTAATTACAGTAAATTAATAAAAAATTTAATAATTTAACTTTTGTTGGGAATATAGACTACTATTATAAGCTGTTCCCAAAGAAATAAATTTTGGGGAATATTTTTTGCAATAGAGATTTTTATTTGTAAATTTACATTGTAGGATATAGGCATGAATACATTAGTGTGTTCCCATCTGTTCCCCAAATAAAATAAAATTAGTTAAATACCAGTAAAATCAATAGTTGTAAGATGTGGCTTATTGTACCTCTTTCTCCGCCATTTTAAGCCGAAACTATTGATTTTTCAAAAGTTTCGGCTTTTAATTTTGTTTTATTATTAACGAGGTATATTTTTTATGAAATTTTATATAGTAAAACAGTTATTGGCACTATTTAATTTTCAAATCTGTCGTTTAATAAATTAAGTTTTTAACCTGTAAAAGTTAGTGCAATCATTTTATAATAGCATTAAAAAATGTAAAATGATTTATTGTAATGGCATTTTATTTTTAGAAACTCAATTAGCAAAGGCATAAAATTTATAATAAATATAATTGATGAACCTTTTTAATACAAAAATTAAAAAAACACTAGTCATTGTTTCGGTTATTATTCTTTTAACTGTTGCAACAGTTCTTCTATTTCTTTCGCCACTAACAAAATATGTAATTGAAAAATACGATATTAAATACTTGGGCAGAGAAATAAAATTAAATAAAATTTATGTTAACCCTTTTACTGGTTATGTTTATATTGATAATTTTAAAATATACGAAACCAAGAGTGATAGCGTTTTCTTTTCTTCTGATGGCGTAAGTGCCAATTTTGAAATACATAAATTATTTTCTGGAAATTACGAAATATCTGAATTAATTATTGACAGACCCGTTGGTGTAATTAAGCAAAATAAAAAAGAGCTAAATTTTAGCGATCTTATTGATAAGTTTTCTCCTAAAAATGCTACTCCAAAAAAAAATAAAGCGCCAGTTCATTTTAATATATTGAATATAAAAATAAATAACGGCACATTTTATTATTTTGAAAAAACAATCCCCATAAATTATTCTATAAAAAACGTTAATCTCGAAAGTACAGGTAAAACATGGAATTCCGATACTATTTCTGTAAACTATTCATTGGTTTCAGGTATAGGTTTAGGCGATGCAAAAGGAAATATTATGATGAATTTAAAATCATTAGATTACAAATTTGATGCACGTATTAATAAATTCGATCTTTCTATTTTTGATCAATACTTAAAAGAAATTTCAAACACAGGGAACGTAAGAGCAAATTTGGATGCGAATGTAAAAGCTAAAGGGAATTTAAAAAACTCTCAAAATATTGATGCTAGCGGTTTAATAGCTGTTAATGATTTTCACTTTGGTACAAGTAAAACAGAAGATTACCTATCCTTTAAAAAATTTACGATAAGTATTAAAGAATTAAGCCCAAATCGTAAAAAATATTTATTTGACTCCGTTTCTTTAATGGAATCTTATTTTAAGTACGAACGTTATGATCATTTGGATAATATTCAAAATATGTTTGGCAAAAATGGCGAAAAAGTAAAGGTGGCAAGGGCTTACTCTGAAAAATCAAACTTATTGTTTCAAATTGCTGATTATGTAAAGCTATTAGCAAAGAATTTTTTTAAGAGTAATTACCAAATTAAACGCTTAGCAATATATAAGGCCGATTTACACTATAATGACTATACGTTAAACGAAAAATTTGATGTGGCCGCATCGCCTTTATACATTTTTGCCGATTCTATTGAACGAAGTGATAAATGGTTAGACCTAACTTTTAAAACCAATATTAAACCATATGGTAAAGCCTCAATTAACTTAAGTATTAACCCTAAAGATAGTTCGGACTTTAGTATTAAATACCATCTTCAACAACTTCCGGTGGCATCATTTAATCCTTATTTGGTAACCTACACCTCGTTTTTAATGGATAGAGGAACAGTCGATCTTAAGGGTACATGGCATGTTAATAATGGAATTATACAAAGTAATAATCATTTAATTATCGTTGATCCAAGAATTAATTCCAAACAAAAAAGAGAGGATGCTAAATGGATTCCATTAAAATTTATAATGTTTTTTGCCAGAGAACCAGGAAACATAATTGACTACGAAGTACCTATTACAGGTAATTTAAAAAATCCTAAATTTAAATTTAAGGATGTGATAATGGATATACTTAGCAATCTTTTTTTAAAGCCCTTAACTACAAGGTATAGAGCTAAAGTAAGAAACGTTGAAATTGAAATTGAAAAAGCATTTAGTTTAAACTGGGAAATAAGAAAAAATGTATTACAGCCAAATCAGGAAAAATTTATTAAAGAATTGATTAAATATCTTAAAGATAATCCGAACGAACATATAAGCATAATTCCTTTTCAATATAGCGAAAAAGAAAAAGAATATATTAAATTTTTTGAAGCAAAGAAATTATGTTATCAAGCCGTTAATAAACTAGCAACCAAATTGCTTACTAAAGACGATACGATGGCGATAGATAGAATATCAATAAAAGATTCAACATTTATTCGTTATTTAAATAAACATGTTGGCACAATTAATTTATTTACTGTGCAAGACAAATGTAATAAGCTTATTGGAATAGAAAAAATAAATACTCTTTTTGAGAAACTTATTGAAGAACGAAAAAAAATATTTTTATACTATTTTAAAAAAGAAGGGCTTGAGTCTCAAGTAAAGTTTAAACCAAGTATCTATAAAATTCCCTACAATGGTTTTTCATATTATAAAATAGATTACAAAGGAGAGTGGCCTGAGGATGTAAGTAAAGCGTATAAAAAAATGATGAATTTAAATAATGAAAGTCCGAGGAAAGAATTTAAAGAAGAACGAAAAAAAAATAATAAATAGTTAAAAAATTATTTTACTTAAAATATTACCTGTTTTAAATTAACCATTGATACCATGAATACTAAAGTTGATTTTTATTTTAATAAAACTAACAAACTTACTGGCAAGGCCGAAAAGTGGCAATTAGAATTAAAAAAGTTAAGAGTCATTATTCTTGAGTGTGGGCTAAATGAGGAGTTAAAGTGGGGAGTGCCGTGTTATACGTTTAATAAAAGCAACATTGTATTAATACACGCATTTAAAGAATATTGTGCAATTTTATTTGTAAAAGGAGCCTTACTAAATGATGCTAAAGGTGTTTTAATACAACAAACAGAGCATGTGCAAGCCGCTCGCCAAATTAGGTTTACAAGTGTTACCGAAATAGTTAAAATGAGTGCCGTTATAAAGGCCTATGTTTTTGAAGCTATTGAAGTTGAAAAAGCTGGATTAAAAATAAATTTAAAAAAAACTACAGAGTACAATATTCCTGAAGAATTTGAAACTAAATTAAATAAAAATGTTAACTTAAAAACTGCTTTTTATGCTTTAACCCCTGGTAGGCAAAGAGGCTACATTCTTTATTTTTCAGCAGCCAAACAGGCTAAAACCCGTGAGTTAAGGATTGAAAAATGTATTAAACAAATTTTAAACGGAAAAGGTTTAAATGATTAGTATAATTATTTACAGTGAGAATTAGAGAATGACGAACTCACACACATTTATTTAAAAATCAAATTTTACATAAAATAAAGGTAAAAAACCTAATTGGTAGTTTTTAACTAAAGGGTCTGCTTGTATGTTGCTTGGGTCTGGCGCATAGCTTAAGGCTAAAATATTTTTTGTATTTAATAAATTTACAAAATCTAAAGCTATTTCGGTACCTACTTTTTTACCATTTATTTTATACGATATTCTTAAATCTAACCTGTTATATGCCGGAAATTGAAGTGTGTTTACCTTATCATCTTGCGCTACAACATCCATAATAGCATTACTTTTAGCAATATTTACTGGAGAATAGCGTTTACCACCACCATACGTAAATTTGGTACTAAAACTTAAAATATCTTTTTTGTTTTTACCTATTACAAATTCTAATCCACCCAAAGCATTAAGCATATAATTGCCATTAAAATCGGTATTAGCAACTTTGCCATTGCTGCCAGTATATTTACTGTCGTACAAACTTCCGCTGAACATAAAATAATAATGTTTGTGAAATAATTTTTCTAACGTTAATTCAAGCCCGTAATTATAACCTGTGCCGTTATTTTGCATAGTATACATTGGGAAGAAACGGTTAAAAGTAGCGCCCCTGTTAATGGTGGATACACTTGACGGAACTACATAAACAGGAACGTTCCATAAATATTGATAATACACTTCGGTTTTTATTTTAAAATAATTGGTTATAAAATAATCGTAACCTAAAACTACATGTTGGCTTTTTGTAAAATCTAAATCTTTATTACTTAATTTTTTATTGGTATTATATATTAAGGTAGCGTTGTTTACAATACTATCGGGTACTGCAAAATACAAGTAAGTAGCCTGCATTTGGCTGTGCAAACCATACGCCAAGCTTAGTACTTGGTTGCGTTTAAATTGGTAGCGCACACTTATTCTTGGCTCAATAGTAGCCTTATTATTTAAGCTCAGGTATTGAGAAAAAACACCTGTATTAAAACTTAATTGTTCGTTAAATTTATGCACAAAACTTATATACGGTTGTATTAAGTAAAAATTGGTTTGTGTGTTAATACGCGTTTTGTAAGGCTTGTCTTGTATGGTTTTGGCAATGGTATCGTACAACGAGTTTATTTTTACTTCGTCAAAAAAGTTTACAGCAATTCTATTGGCAAAAAAACCAGTTTTAATACTATTTTTAGCATTTAATTTACTTTTAATATACCACGCTAAAGTTATTTTACCTTCATAAAAATTATAGCCTAAAATTTTAGGCAAGGTATCATTAGGCATATAATTTTTATTTCGTAATACTAAAAAATGGCTTACATCTAAGGTTTGTACTCCGTAAGCTAAACTTGTTTTCATTACGGTTCGGCTATTTAATGCGTACACATTATTTAGCGTAGTAAAACCCATTTTCGAATCAAAATACTGGTCGCGGGTTTGGTCGCCGTACAATTCTTTAGGGCGCGAATTAATTTTACTTAAAATGATTTTTATAGTACTTGCTCCACCAATGCCACTAAAAGAAAATACACCTGCTTTTTGAGTTGGAAAATTAAAACGAAAAGCTCCATCTTGGTATTGAGGAATAGCGCTTGTGCCTAATTTAATATTTAAAAAGGATAATAAATTTAAGGTAGAGTAACGGTAATTAATTAAATAACTACTTCCTTTTTTTTTATTTAATGGCCCTTCTAACGATAATTCTGTACCTAAAATACCAAACTGAAAGGTACGTTCGTGTTTTTCGTTATTACCATTTCGCATTTTTAAATCAAATACTCCTCCTAAAGCATTGCCATAGTTGGCAGGAAAAGCGCCTGTATAAAACTCGCTATTGGCTAAATATTTATTATTAATAATAGCTGTTGGTCCGCCTGCCGAACCAGCTACCGCAAAGTGATTAGGGTTAGGAATATCAATATCATCCAACCGCCATAACAAACCTGCAGGACTATTGCCCCTTATAACAATATCGTTTCGGCTATCATTTGTGCCTTGCACACCTGCAAAATTTTGTGCCATACGAGCGGGGTCTTGTCGCGAACCGGCGTATCGTTCGGTTTCCTCAATACTAAAGGTTTTCATATTCATTTGCTGCATGGTATTTACAACATCAGTATCTTTGCTTGCTTTAATTTCAACTTCATCCATAGCAATGGTGCTTTCTTCCATTTCTATATTTATAATTAATTCTTTACCAGAAGTAACAATTACATCGCTTACGGGTATTGGTTTGTAGCCGGTGTAGGTAAATAAAAACGATTGCCTACCAACGGGCACATTTAGTAATTTGTAATTGCCATTGTTATCAGCCGTTGTATTTAAATTTAAAGTATTTTTTAGTTGAACAATAACACCAGGTAAGCCAATGCCAGTAACTTTATCTACTACTTTGCCTTTTACGGTTTGCGTTAGTTGTGCAAATGTAAATTGGCTCAATAGTATTAAAATATATAAAAGGTATTTAATTTTCATTATTTTTTTGAATAGTAAAGTAATAAAAAAAATTACAGTTTATGTGTTGTTTTAAATTTAATTAGTTTTAATAAGTAACGCATTTCAAATATGCTAAATAAAACATAGTGTATTAAAAAATGCATACTAAAATTAAAGGCAGCATCTTTTATGGTAACTCGCATTATTAATACTAAAATTAAAGCTAATACTAATTTTATAATAAGTGTAGCTAATAATAGCTGCGAAAAGGCCTCGGCAGTATGTTTTAAATTATAAACAATATTTAAAACTAAAAAAATGAAAGTATAAAAAATAATACTTATCCACCAAAAAGGACTTATTAAAATACTGTACTTATTAAGTAGATATGAGCTAACAGTTGCAAAAAAAAAGGCAATTAAAAGAGGTACAAGCGATTTATAAAATTGAGAAGTATTCACTTTTTAGTTATAATTTATTTTACACTACCCATTAATTTTTTTACCAATGGAGAAATAGCAATTAGTAAAACACCTGCAATTAAAGCATATAAGGCTAATTGTTTGTAGCCATCAGCATAAATAATTAACTTTTCTAAATTTGTTGCTTTCTCAGAAGCACTCGCAATATTTGCGCCGAGTAAACCTGCAAAATATTGTCCATAAGCACTGGCCAAAAACCACATCCCCATCATAACAGCTTGTGTTTTTTGTGGCGAAAGTTTTGTCATAATACTCATACCTATGGGCGATAAACATAACTCGCCAAAGGTAATTATAAACCAACCAAAGGTAAACAAGTTTAAAGAGGTAATGCCATTTGTATTGGCAAAAAATTTAGTATAATAAAATGTATAAAACCCAATGGCTATAAATAAAAAACCTAAACCAAATTTAACAACCGTATTAGGTTCTAATTTACGTTTACTAAGCCAAATCCATAATAAACCTAATAGGCCAGCAAAAATAATAACAAATAAAGAGTTGGCAGAGTTGTTCACACCATTAGGGTCTAACGGAATACCAACTACAGTATTACTTAAATTATTGGCTGCAAATAAACTTAAAGAACCGCCACTTTGCTCAAAAAATGCCCAAAAGAAAATAGAAAATAACATAAAAATAATAGCGGCAATTAGTTTTTTATTTTCTTGTAAATTAAAATTACGCATTTCATAAAATAAATAAACTAAGGCGCAAGGCCCTATAATATACATAAACACATCGGTATATTGTGAGTTGGATACTAATGAAATAATGAAAGGAATTACGGCAATAGAGGCCATGTAGGTTACCACTTCGTAAATAGTTTTTTTATTTTTAGGCAAATGTAATAGTGGTGAAATACCAATATTGCCTAAACTTTTTTGTGTACGAATAAACGTTAATAAGCTTACAACCATTACGATTGATGCTAAACCAAAAGCAATATTCCATTGTAAGTTTTTTGGAATTAGATTAACAAAAAGATCGCCTTTACCAATGGCAATACACAAATAACCGCCTAATAACGCACCCAAGTTTACACCTGCGTAAAATAACGAAAACCCTGCGTCTGTTCGCACATCGCCCTCTTTATATAACTTACCAACCATTGTAGAAATATTGGGCTTAAAAAAACCAGTGCCAATAATATTAAAACCAATACCTAAAAAAAAGAATTGTTTTGGATCGATTGCTAAAATTATACTTCCTACAATCATTAATAGTCCACCCCAAAATAACGATTTGCGGTAACCCAATATTTTATCAGCAAATAAACCACCAATAAATGTAAAGGCATACACAAAAGCTTGTGTAGCGCCATATTGCAGGTTTGCTTGTACTTCATCTAATGCTAATTGGTTAACCATAAAAAAAACCAACATGCCCCGCATACCATAAAAGGAAAAGCGTTCCCACATCTCGCTAAAAAACAAATACCACAATTGCTTGGGATATTTGCCTTTAAAATTTTGAATGTGTGATATGTCTTCCAATGGAACGCTTAATGACGCGAATGTTTATGATTTTTTAATTAGAATGGAGTGTAACGTTTTATTTTAAGAATACATTTATCTGTTTTTTTTAACCCAATAAGTGTGTATTATCGTTTCATTTTTATTTAACGCCGTGCATCATTTTTCTTAATAGCGGAGTTAACAAAAATAGTACAATTGCTGCAATACCAGTTAATACCACAAACATCATAAAAAATTCAAATAAATTATGAATTTCTATCCCAACAAATACAGGGTTAGCAGCACTAATTTGATTCGCATCTAATAATTTTAGTTGTTGGGCATTAGGCGTAATAGTTTTGTTAAGTATGGCTTGTAAGTCAATGCCTAACTCTTGTGCTTTTTTAAATTTATCGCCCGTGGCGGGTATTAAAGCACCTAAAGAACCTGCTAAAGCATAGCCTGCAGCATTTGATAGAAAGAAAACGCCAAATAATAAAGAAGCAAAACGTTTGGGCGATAATTTACCAACTAATGATAAACCGATGGGAGATAAACATAACTCAGCAAATGTTTGTATTAGGTATAAAAGAATTAGCCATTGAATACCCAATAAACCGCTATTACCTAAATCTTTTACATTATGAGCAATAATAAAGTAACTGATTGCAATTAAGCCTAAACCAATAGCTTGTTTTACCGTAGATAAAGGTTCTTTATTTTTTGCTCTCAATTTATCCCACAAAATACTAAAAGGAAATGCGAAGCCAAAAACAAATATGCCGTTAAAAATTTGAACCATACTTGGTGGCATTTCCCAACCAAAAATATGTCTGTCGGTTTGATTATCTGCTATAAACGTTAAGGATGAACCCGCTTGTTCAAAAGCTGCCCAAAAAAAGATGATAAAAAAGCCTACAATGTAAATTACTAAAATTCTATGCAATTCTACTTTAGTTAACGATTTATCAGAAATAATTAAGCCTGCTAATGTTAAACCCAATGAATAAATGATAGGATAAATAATTGTTTTAATTGGGTTTATGCCTGCTAACATATACCTAAACACAAAAAATAAAACAACAAATGTAAGAATGGCAATTACTAACGATTTGGTAGAAAAAATAGCTTTTTGCGATTCGCCTTCTTCATAATGAGAAGCATCGTTATGTTTTGGTAATCCTCCTAAGGGTTTTCCTTCGGGCGTTACAACATATTTATTTTTTAAGAAATGAAAAACAGCAGTGCCAATTAACATTGCTATAGAAGCTGCTAAAAAGCCCCACTTAAAGGCATGTATATCTCTAATACCTCCAGCATCTTTAACATCACCTACTAACGGACAAATTAACTGCCCTAAAAATGCGCCTAAATTAATACCCATATAAAAAATAGTAAAGGCAGTATCTAATTTACTTTTTTCTTGTTTTGGATAAAGGCTTCCCACCATGCTTGAAATATTTGGTTTAAAAAAGCCATTACCAAAAATGATAATTGTTAAAGCCACCCATAATAATGTTTTTGCCAATTCTAAATTTGAACTAAAAACTGTAGCACTTGCAAACAAAATCATTTGGCCAATTGCCATCATCACACCACCAAGTAATATGCAATTTCTATTTCCAAAAAAACGATCAGAAATAAAGCCACCCAACATGGGTGTTAAATAACATAATCCTAAAAAACCGCCATAAATTAACGACGAATCAGCTTCTTTCATCATTAATGAATTTACCATAAATAAGGTAAGTATGGCCCTCATGCCATAAAAGTTAAAGCGTTCCCACATTTCGGTGCCAAATAATACCCATAAGCCTTTTGGGTGGCTTGTTTTAACTTGTGTTTCTGTCATAAAAAAATAATTAAGTTGCTAATTTAAAGTTAATTTTGATAATATCAATTTTAATTAATTTGAGCTTTGTTATCGTTGTATTTACTTGGGCATTTCATTAAAATATCGTTGGCATGAAATTCGTTGTCTTTCATTTTACCAATTAATACAATTTGTTCACTTTTTTCAAAATCTTGTGGTTTACTTTTATGTAACACTACTTGCTTTGCTATGCCTTTATTATCAACCAACGTAAATAAAAACTCATCGGCATTTATTTTTGGGTCGTAAATTTGGGGTTGCGTTTTATCTAATTTACCAACCACGTGGTATTCGGTATTTGGGTTATTAATTGCCTCGGTAAAATCAGCATACGTGCTGGTGTTTTTTAATGATATAAAAATAACGCCAATAGCTATGGCAATTATTATTATTCCTATGATGTGAAGTTTTTTCATTGTTTAAAATTACAAGCTTTAAAGTTACAAATATTGTATTTAGCTTTACAATTTATTATTAAAAAAATATGCATCCTAACAAAAAAATTGCCTTAAACTGGTTTAAAGCATTTAATGAACACGATTTAGTAAGTTTATTGAAATTATATAGCGATGATGCGCAGCATTACAGTCCAAAATTAAAAATTAGGCAACCCAACACAAACGGTTTAATTAGAGGTAAAAAGGAGTTGCAAATTTGGTGGCAAGATGCATTTGATAGATTACCGAGTTTAAATTATGAAGTTGTAAAATTAACGGCGGGCGATGAACAGGTATTTATGGAATATATTAGGCATGTTACTGGCGAAGAGGATTTAAAAGTAGGGGAGGTGCTCGAAATAAAAAATGGGTTAATTATATTTTCGAGAGTGTATCATGGTTAATGTTAAAGAACAAATATTTTTTTTATAATTTGATATAGGGGTATTTATTAGAGATTTCTTCTCTTAATTTTAAAATATAATTTTGATGTTTTATTAGTTCTTCTTTATCTGGTTGAAGAACACGGTGTTTTAATGCTGAATTTAATTTTTTGAGTTGTTTATTTAATTCTAGCGTTTGGTTGCTAAAATACGTTTCACTAAATTTTTGCCAAACATAGTCAATGGCTTGTTGGTTAGGATGGGCAAGGTCTTCTTTATAAAAACGGTAATCGCGTAAATCGTCGGTAATTAATTCGTAAGCCGCAAAATAAAAACAGTTTTTTGTTTGATGTATAATTTCGTTAATAGCTAAACGTAAAGTAGATTTTGAAATAAAATTTTCTTCAACGCCATCTTTTAAATATTTTACTGGCGAAATAGTAAATATGATTTTTAATTTAGGATTAATCGTTTGAAGCTGATAAATTAATTGAAGGTAATCTTTTACTAATTCATCAAGCTTCAATAATCGTTTTTCGAACAGGTCTGAATGTTGTTTATGGCAATTAGCCACATATACATTTAGTTGTTTGCAATAGTAGGCAAATGCTGATCCAAAGGTTAAGATTAAAAAATGAGCATCTTTTAAATAATTACAAGTAGTGTTATTTATAGTATTTATTTTTTTCTCTAAATCAATTTCCGAAATTTCATTTATAGAAGAATGATGTAGAAAACTATAAAATAAATTTGTGTGTTTTAAAAGTATAGATGTATTATAGTTTGTATTAGAAATACTTTTTTGAATAACATCTAAAATAGTTTTTGGGTTAAAAATAATGCCATTTGGGTTTAGCAACATATCAAATTTATTTTCGTGCATTAACTCTCCAATATTTTCGGCAAAGCACGAACCAATTAACGCAATTTTGTGTTGATGATTAATTTCAAAATCAGGTTTTTTAGGGTTATGATTTAAGTGAAATTGCATTAAGCAGATTTTATTTCATTAAATTTTTCATCCAAAAACAATTTCGCACTCTCATAATTATTCTCTACTACGCCATCTAAAATTGCATCTCTTAAGGTATTTTTTAAAATACCTACTTCGCGGCTGGGGGGTAAATTATATAGTTGCATAATTTCTTCACCACTAATGGGTGGTTGCCAGTTACGCAATTTGTCTTTTTCTTCAAGCTCTATTAATTTAGAACGTACAATTTCAAAATTTGCTAAATAACGTTTTACTTTGTTAGGGTTTTTAGTAGTAATATCGCTTTCGCATAAAATCATTAAATCCTCTATATCATCGCTGGCTTCAAATAATAAACGACGTACTGCACTATCGCTCACTTCGGTTTTAGCAAGTACAATAGGGCGTAAATGAAGTTGTACGAGTTTTTGTACATACTTCATTTTTTCATTTAGAGGTAATTTTAAATTAGTAAAAATTTTGGGTACCATTCGTGCGCCTTTGTCTTCGTGCCCATGAAAGGTAAAGCCATGTCCTTCTTCAAAACGTTTGGTAGCAGGTTTTGCAATATCGTGTAAAATGGCGGCCCAGCGCAACCATAAATTATTGGTTTTTTTTGCAGTGTTATCAAGTACTTCTAAAGTATGGTAAAAATTATCTTTGTGAGATAAGCCGTTAATAGTATCAACACCCTGTAACTTCACCATCTCAGGGAAAATTAAATGTAACACACCTGTATCAAATAATAATTTAAAACCTATAGATGGGGTAGGAGAGAGGATAATTTTATTTAACTCATCCGTAATACGTTCTTGCGACACAATTTTTATGCGTTCTTTATTTTTTGAAATTGCGTTTAACGATTCGGCTTCAATCGTAAAATTTAGTTGAGAAGAGAATCGAATGGCACGCATCATTCGCAATGGGTCATCGCTATAGGTTACTTCAGGTTCAAGCGGTGTGCGAATAATTTTATTTTCTAAATCTTGTAAGCCGTTAAAGGGATCTAATAATTTACCGTAATTATTTTTGCTTAAGCCAATGGCAAGGGCATTAATAGTAAAATCTCGGCGGTTTTGGTCATCTTCTAACGTGCCATCTTCTACCATTGGTTTCCGTGAATTACGATTATAACTTTCTTTTCGAGCACCTACAAATTCAATTTCTAAATCGTTAAATTTTACTTGCGCTGTACCAAAATTTTTAAAGGTTGAAAGGTAAGAAGTATCGCCCAACTGTTTGTGTAAACTTTCTGCTAGTTCAATACCTTTACCAATGGTTACAATATCTATGTCTTTACTTTCGCGGTTTAAAAATAAATCACGTACAAAACCTCCAATGGCATAGGCATCAACATTTAAATGGTTAGCACATTTACTTATTTGCGTAAAAATATGTTGTTGTAAAAAGGGATACATTACTGTAAATCAAAGTTACAGTAATTTTTTAGCTTCCATAATGGTACTTTTACTATTACCTATAAATACTTTTTTATCAATAATAATTACTGGCCGTTTTAAAAAGGTATATTCTTGCAAAATATAATTTTTAAAATCTTCTTCAGTTAAGGTTTTGGTATTAAGTTCTAATTCTCGGTACTTACGGGCAATTTTACTAAAAATAGTTTCGTAGCTACCTGCTAAACTTTTTATTTCTAGTAATTGTTTTTCGGTTATTTTTTCGGTTTTAATATCCTGAAAAATAAAACCTTTTTTTGTGAGGTTTAATTCATCAATAATTCGTTGGCAAGTATTGCAGTTAGGAAGATGGTATATTTTTTTCATAATATTTATAAATTAAATACGTGTTAGTTTTTTACTTTTAAGCCATTTAATGGCAGACCTTTCATCTGTAAAAAGTTGTGTTTGAACTTTTGGTTTAGTAATTTTAATAAAAAAATTAGCAACTAATCTTACTGGTAGCGATTTAACCAAAAAAGCATCTGCTATTCTATTGGTTTGAATGTATTTTGAATCAGCGTAAACTTTTCGTGCTTCTGTTGTAGACATCACATTTGATCCAAAATCTACAACTGCATAATGTTTTTTGTCGCCCATAAATTCTTCTACATATTTTAGCATTTCTGTTATTTCATAAATATCAACCTCAATGCCTTGTTTTACACGATAAAAAAGAATGTTATCATTTTCAGTATATTCTAGTGTTGCCAAAGGATATTTTTTAGTTCTTAAGGTATTCATATCGGTTTAAAAATACAAATTCTTTTTAACCAAATAACTTAATAGTATTATTTTTTAACGATTAGAACATAATTTAAAATGAAAATAAAAAAATCCTCAACATTTCTGCTGAGGATTTTTTTAAGGTTTTAGCTTATTAGTTCTTAGTTTTAATAATTAGGAATACTCACAAATAAAAGTATAAAATTATTTTTTTACGAGTTTACGAGCAGTAGGTTTTTTACTTGCCGCTTTTTTTAAAGTAGCTTTTTTAGTTGGTGTAGCTTTTTTTACAACTTTTAGTTTAGTGGTAGCGGTTTCTTTTTTAGTATTTGTACTTTTTTTAGCCGCTACTTTTTTAGCTCCCTTTTTATCAAATGCTTTAGGGTCTTGTGCTAAAATTATTTTTTTAGTGTCCTCTAAACTTAAATCTGTTAACTCTTCGGGTGCATATTTGCCTCCCTTTTCTTTAAATAATTTAAACATTAGTTTACCAAACTTTATAAAAGGTCCCCAACGCCCATTTTCAATGCTAATTTTGTCTTCAGGCCAATTTTGTATATAACGGTTTGCTTCTTTGTCTAATTTCTTTTCAATTAATTCGTCAATATCTTTTTGACTCAAATTATCAAAATTATAGGCTCGTGGCACATTAATAAACATACCCTCGTATTTTATAAAAGGTCCAAAACGTCCTTTGCCTTTAGTAACGCCTTTGCCTTTGTAGTGTGCAACAGGTGCATCGGCTTCTTCTTTTTCTTTAATAATTTCTATGGCTTTTTCCATATCCACCGTTAAAGGGTCAATCGTTCGTGGAATAGAAATAAATGCCTCCCCTAATTTTATATAAGGGCCAAATCGGCCAACGGCTACTACTACTTCTTTTTCATCATAAGTACCTAAATTTTTGGGAAGTTTGAATAAATCTAAAGCTTCTTCTAATGTAATTAATTCCATACGTTGCTCTTTGCGAAGGCTTGCAAAACGTGGTTTTTCATCACTACCTTCCACCGTTTCGCCAATTTGTGCCAAAGGGCCAAAACGCCCAATACGCACAATTATGTTTTTACCACTTGTTGGGTCAATACCTAAAAGGCGTTCACCACTGGCACGTTCGCTATTATCAATTGTTTTTTCAACGGTGGTGTGAAAAGGTTTGTAAAAATCCTTTAACATTTTTGTCCACACTATTTTACCATCAGCAATGTCATCAAATTCTTCTTCAACTTTTGCAGTAAAATTAAAATCTAAAATATCAGGAAAATATTGTAATAAAAAATCGTTAACCACCATGCCTATATCGGTAGGAAATAATTT
>JANYEQ010000084.1 GCA_025363015.1 Bacteroidota bacterium | reverse complement strand
CAGCATTCGCTACTGACCCATTTATTAAATTTACTTTATAAAATAAAAAAGCAACGGCAATAATTAATACGGCATTAAGAGCAAGTAAAAGTTTATTCATTAAAATAGGGTTTATATTAATTTACAAATATAAAAACCTTATTTGTTAGTAAATAAATTTTGCTGAGGTTTAATAATAAATTGGGCTTCTTTAACAAATTTTGGCAATGGTTGAGCTATTTGAGTAAAAAGAGCGTTAAAAAGCTCATTTTGAGAATAACAATCTGTTTTTAATTCGTTTAAACACCATTTATTATATTGTAATTGATACAAATTATTGGTTTGTATAAAAAAATGCTGTGTACTTAGTGGTAATTGGTTGTACTGCGTTGGGGTTAAAAGCAACATTAACTCGTTATTATTACCACTTTTAAAATTACTAGATAAGTTAGCTGGAAATTTATTTACAAAATTAAAAAAAGGTAATATCCAAAATACGATTATGCAAACGTAAAATAGGGGTTTTTGCAATAAAATTGCAGGGCTAAAATAACGTTGTTTTGTTCGCCCTGAAAATAAAATAAAAAGTATGACTAAAAATACTACATTTAAAAACCAAAGTGCATAATTTTGATTTGTGTTGCTTGGAAACATAAAAATTAATAAACTAATATGCACAATACAGCCAAAAGTAATGGCCAAATAACGTAATGGTGTAATAATTAAACCTACTCCAATAAAAATTAAAATATAAGGTAACGTAATGCCCATTTTAATTAAAAATAAAAATTGCCTATCTGTAATTATATTTTTTAAAGGATAAATAATTTCGAAAAAACTAGTACTTATAAAATTTGCGTTTAATTTATTTAAACCACTATAAATATATATTGATGCAATAAGTAATTGTAAAATAATAAACTTAGTTGTAAATTTATTAGAATCATCTACCCTGCCATCGTAAAATAAAAAAATAAATAAAATAGCATTATAATAGTAAAACCAAGGCTGTAAGCGATTTAAATCGAGCGCCACCAAAAATAGATTTAGTAGTAATGCTAAAAAAATAAATGTTCGGGTGGCATTAAAAAATAATGAGGATAATAAACAAAAACTACTTAATAAAATAAATATACAATCGTAAGGTGCTTTAATAAATGTAAAATTAAAAATAGGAGCATAAGGAAATGTACGATAACCACCCCATAAATTAAAACTTAAGCATACCGAAATTAAAAGGGATAACGTTATCACAATTCTTAAAAATTGCATACGTTGTGGTATGGTTAATCTTAATCCTTCTATCATTAAACTTTAACTTTTGCCGCTGTATAAAAACATTTTTTATAATAGGTTTCGTTTAAATCGCTAATTATAACGCCTTTAGTAGTGCTTGAGTGTACGAATTTATTATTTCGTAAATACACGCCCACATGCGAAATAGATCTACCATTGGTAATAAAAAAAACTAAATCGCCTTCGATAAGTTTATTTAAATTTATTTTTTCGCATTCTTTATAAATTTCGCCTGTGGTACGACCTAATTTTTTACCGTATACATTTTGAAATAAATTATCGGTAAAGCAACTACAATCTATTCCTGTTTTTTGGCACCCCCCATATTTATAAGGCGCGCCATACCAATCATTAATAAATAAAAATAACTTGCTATTTTTAACTTCTTTGTCTGATAATCCTAATTTTTCTTGAACGATGGGGGTTGTAATTGTTGATGATGTTTCTTTTTTTACAACTGTATTTTTTTTATGGAGTTCTTTTTTATGTCGGCATGCAACGTTTACTAATAAAGTAAACAGTAAAAAAAATAAAACTATTTTTTTAACTAACATACCTTTTAAAGTTAATAGCAAAAGACTTTAAATAAACGCATATTTAATACATTTGTGTACAAGGAATTGTTAAAAAGTTATATTTTAAAATAAAGCCTTAGTATTTAAAAAAACGTGTTACTATTTATAAAGTTTCTTGCAACGTTTCCATTTTCATGCTTCTTGAACCTTTAATTAAAACGGTATTGTTTTTAATATTTAGTTGGCTAAGGAAGAGTTTACACTCTTCTGTTGTTTTAAACGTTTTAAATTCTGTTGGGTTTAATTTAAAAAATTCTTGGCCTACAAAAATAGTGCTGTTTAATTTTTTTTCAATTATTAAATCAATTATCATTTGGTGTTCATTAGTACTATATTCACCCAACTCAAACATGTCTCCTAATAACACTAATTTATTTTCAGAAGGATAATTTGCGAAATTTTCAATAGCTACTTTCATACTATTTGGGTTGGCATTGTAAGCATCTAAAATTATGGTGTTATGCTCTGTCTGAACTAGTTGCGAACGATTCATTTGTGATACATAATTTTCTAAAGCTTCTTTAATTAAACCATCTTCTACTTTAAAGTAATGCCCCACACTTACCGCCGTTAAACAATTTATAAAATTATAATTACCTATGATTTGTGTATTAATTTGTGGCAATTTGTTCCAATCTTTTTCACCATAACGTGTTGTATATTTAAAACTAACGGTTTCGGTTTTTGTAAAATCTTTACCAATTACATCGTACAATTTTTTACAACCATAGGTTACTTTATCATTATTAACTGCTAAATCATGTAACACATCATCATCGCCATTAATAAAAACTTCGCCATCTTTTGTTTTTAAAAATTTATATAGTTCTGTTTTACCTTTTTTAACACCTTCAATACCACCAAAACCTTCTAAGTGTGCTTTACCAATATTTGTAATTAACCCAAAATTCGGGTTGGCAATTTGGCAAAGTTCATCAATTTCACCTTGATGGTTAGCGCCCATTTCTATAATTGCAAATTGATGTTTGTGGCTAATGTTTAACAAAGTTAGCGGCACACCAATATGGTTATTTAAATTGCCAACAGTGGCTAAAGTGTTGTATTTTTTTGAAATTACGGCATTTATTAACTCTTTGTTAGTAGTTTTAGCATTACTGCCCGTTATGGCTAATACTGGTATTTTAAATTGATTGCGATGATGATTTGCTAATTGCTGTAAGGTTTTTAAAACATTGGGTACTAAAATTATTTTATTAGATGTGGCATATTTTTCTTCGTCAACAATTGCAAAACTACAACCTTCATCTATTGCTTTTTGGGCAAACTCATTAGCATTAAAATTATTGCCCTTTAATGCAAAAAATAGGCTATCCTTTATTAAATTTCGGGTATCGGTGCATACTTTATTATTTGCATTTAAAAAATGTTGGTAAAGTTCTTCTATTAAAATAGTTGTAGGCATAGTTGATATTTAAATATTTGCAGTGTATAAAATTAAAAAACCCTTAAGTGTTTAGCTTAAGGGTTTAAATTATTTATTAACATTAGTTATTTTCCTAGTCCAACGGGGCTACCCACACGTGTCATAGCGCAACGGAAACCTAACCAAGCAGCAGTTTGACGTTGGTCTATGTATCTACGAGTTCCTGGGTTTAAGAAGTAGGCACGGTCTCTCCAGCTACCACCTTTATAAACGCGTGATTTATCATTTACTAAACTTGTTTTAGCGTATTCGTACATCATTTTATCACCTCTATCAGCATAAGCGGCCTCGCCATCTGCATAATAAATACTAGAGTTTACATCACCATCCATATAATTAATATAATCGGCTGTTTTGTAGTTTCTACGTTCATCTAAATTATCGGTACTTACAGCACTACTTACTTCGCGCCATTGTACACGGCCTGGTATATCTGATTTACCTTCAGGCGTAGCATTATTATTGCCATTAGCGTCTTTAGTTAAAACCGTTAAAACACTGTCCGTTACTTCTACTACATCGCTTTCAGCATTTGTACCATGTATTGATGGGTTAGTAACTTTATGTGTAAACTTTTGATATAAAGGACCATCAACGTTGGTTAATATTTCGCCACCTAAACCGCCAATTAAAGTTGTACTATCGCGTTTTTGAGTAGTAAATATATTACCACGAAAAGGACGAAACTCATCAGCATCTTGTAAAGTGTTAGGGCGATACACATCCATAACCCATTCGCACACATTACCACTCATGTTATATAAGCCATAATCGTTTGGCCAATAGCTATAAACTGGGGCTGTAATATCGGCGTTATCATTTAAGAACCCTGCAGTACCCATATAATCACCTGCACCACGTACAAAGTTAGCGTTAATCTGGCCAATGTATTTTTCGGTTGAATTACGAACGCCATGTCCATTCCAAGGATAAATTCTACGATCTGTAATACGTTCAGCAATTGTATTTCCAATTAAACCATAAGCAGCATATTCCCACTCAGCTTCGGTTGGTAAACGGTATTTTGGTAAAAATATACCATCTTCCATACGTACATCACGCTCAGGGTTTTGGTCATCAAACGATGGTAATTTTTGTTTTAACTGTCCTTGCCATTTTCCTGCTAAGTATGCTTCAGTACTAAAATAATCTTGATCTGATGGGTTTGGAACGTGCTCTAATAATCCTTCGCGAATTAAAATAAACTCATTTACACGATCCGTTCTCCAAGCACAAAAATCATTTGCTTGTAACCAGTTTACACCTACTACTGGATAATCGCGATAAGCTGGGTGACGTAAATAATATTCCACAAAAGGCTCATTATAAGCTAATTTTTCGCGCCAAACTAAAGTATCGGGTAATGCTTTATAATAAATATCTGGAAAAGTAGGGCCAAATACACGTTGTGTCCACCACAAATATTCTAAATAAGAAAAATTACTTACTTCGGTTTCATCCATATAAAACGACGAAATGGTAACACGGCGTGCCACGTTATTCCATTCATAGGTAACATCAGTTTCTGTACGACCCATTGAAAAGGTACCACCTTCTATTAGTACTAAGCCTGGGCCAGTTTCTTGTTCTTCATAGGGTGGTTTTTCAAAACCTCCGTTTGTGGCATCGTTATATGCCCAACCTGTAACAGGAGAACGTTCTTGCGAACATGAAACAGCAACAACAGCTAATATAGCTGCTAATGTTTTTCGGTTTTTTATCCAATTTAGATTCATATTGTATTTATATATAAGGCTATAACGTAAATTTTATAAAAAGGTTACAAAAATAATTAAATATTTTAAAAAGATGGGCAACTAATTGTGCGGTACTTAATACGTTTTGTTTTACATTCGAACTGAATTTGTAACGAAATTTCGTGCGAACCAGCTGTGTTACCACTTAATTTTGAGACAGTTACATCATAACTATAACCGAATTTAAAATTAGCATTTTGCACACCTACTAAGGCAATAACCGCATCGGCATTACGATACCATAAACCTGCTACAAAAGATCCTTTAACATAATATAAACCAATATTTAATTGTTGGAATTTTTGTTGGGCTTGAAATAGTATGTTAGGTGATAAATAACTTGCGTTACCTTTTTCTAAAGGAATAATGGCACCAGCATGTCCTGTAAATTTAACAGGCAGTTTTGATGAACCTAATAAACCTTCATCAGGTTGATTAATATGATGTGCCGCAAAACCAAAAAAGTAATTTTTACTGTATCCTAAAATACCTGCAGAAAAATCGACATTTTTTTTACTTTGAGAGGGTACTGCTTCGTTTGTATTCCACACAAAACCACGTCGAGCATCAATCATATCCCCAAAATTAAGTTTAGTTTTATCTAAACTTTTTTGTAAATAAGTAGCTTGAATGCCAAACTTAATGGCAAAAGTACGGTTAACTTGTGCTAAATAAGAGTATAATAAACTAAAATTTGTTGTTTTTAAGGTACCTTTTGCTTGGTCGTCGGTAGTAACCAATGCACCAATGCCACCAGCCAATGCATTTATATGCATATCGTAAGCCGCAGAATAGGTAACGTATGTACCTGATAAATTAGGCCATTGGTTACGATAATTCATACATATTCGAGGGCAACGTGCCGTACCAGCAAACGCTGGGTTTAAATATAATGGATTAGAATAAAATTGAGTAAATTGAGGATCCTGAGCCTTTAAATTGTTTAAAAGGCCTATAAACAGGACAAGTGGTAACAGTATGCGTTTAATCATAAAAAAAGTTAAACTAAGCTATTTTACAAATATAGAGAAACATTTTTAATAATAAAAATAATTTAACAACAATAATTTTACATTTAAAACGTTTATATATTGAATTTAAACTAATTTTAAGCAATGAATCGTACTCTTTTATTTACATTTTTAGGTCTTAGTTACCTGTTAAACGTGTTTTGTCAACAAAAAGTTGCAAAAAATGTAATAAATAATTCTTTTTTACAAAATGAGGTAATTAATTCCTCTTCAAAAATTATAAAATCAACCATAATTGATACTACTTTACTAAAAGTAGAAGTAAAAGATGCACATTACAATATATACAAAAATAATTTGCCGTTTTATGTGGTTTCAAAAACAACAGAATACGATCAAAATGCAATTGCAACCTTGGTTGTTAAACAAACACAACTAGTAGCCGAGCCACACGCAAGCGTTATAAAAAAATATTTATCCTCTTATTTAACGTCAAATTTTGAATTAAATGGGCAAAGTAGCTTATGTAAAAATCAAAACTTAAACCATTACACCTTGGTGCCTTTTCGTTTAAATAATTTAAATCAAATTGAAGAATTAATTGATTATAGTATTAACTGGCAAGTTATAACAGCTAATAACCGTATATCAAACAGCACCTCAACGTTTACAAACAATTCGGTTTTAGCTACAGGTAATTGGTATAAAATTGGTTTAACACAAACTGGTATTTATAAATTAAGTAAAAGTTTTTTAATAAGTGTGGGGCTCGATGTAAATGCTACCAATCCTAAAAATATTCGTATATATGGTAATGGCGGTAAAATGACGGCTGAACGTAATAGCGATTTTAGATACGATGATTTACAAGAAAATGCCATACAAGTGGTGGGCGAAGCCGATGGTGTTTTTGATAATAACGATTACGTATTATTTTATGCTACAGGAACCACCAATTGGGATAGGGTTAGTAGCGCTAATGGATTAAAGTTTAGTCATCAAAAAAACCTATATAGCGATAGCAGTTATTATTTTATTACCGCCGATTTAGGGCCTGGTAAACGCATTAATACAAATGCCTCACTAGCAACAAGCGCCAATGTAAATAGCACTTCCTACGATTATTATGCCTACCACGAACAAGATAATGTTAATTTTATTAAAAGTGGTAGAGAATTATTTGGCGAATTATTTGATATAAATACCTCTTACGGTTTTAATTGGAACGACGGAAATTTTATAACCAGCGATAGCATTGTTGCCGAAGTTAGGTTAGCGGGTAGAAGTTTATCAGGCGTAACATTTAATGTTGCTGGAAATGGCTTAAACTTTAATATACTGTCTGGAGGGTTTAACATAAACGATTACCTAGGCAAATATGGCGATATACAATACAGCATTGCAAGTGCCTTAAATAATAATCCCAACGTTATTGATATTACAATTAGCAAACAAACCGCAAATGCTACTGGTTATTTAGATTATTTAACCATTAATACGCGCCGAGGCATTGTTATAAATAATAAACAATTTGGGTTTAGAGATACACGTACATGCTCATTAGGCAACATTTGTAATTATTCTGTTTCTAACCCATTAAATGCGGTTGTACAAATTTGGAATGTTACAAACCCACTTAACCCTTTCAATCAAGCCTTTGTTACTACGGGCTCTAGCCTATCTTTTACAGCAACTGCCGATTCGTTAAACGAATACATTGTATCCGTTCCAACTGATTATTATAGTCCGAAATTTGTAAGTAAAGTAAATAACCAAAACTTACACGCCATAGCGCAAGCCGATTATGTGCTAATAACCCACCCAATGTTTATACAACAAGCGCAACATTTAGCAAACCTACACCAACAAAACGAAGGCTTAACCTATGCTATTGCTAATACCGATTTAATTTATAACGAATTTGGTAGCGGTAAGCCCGAAGCCACTGCTATTAGAGACTTTATAAAAATGCTGTATCGAAGAAACATAAAAAGTGGCAAACAAGTAAAATATGTAGCACTTTTGGGCGATGGCTCTTACTTTAACAATAACCGAAGTTTAATTAATAACACCAATTTAATACCTACATATCAAAGTTTTGAATCTAATAATTTACTTACTAGCACCGCTTCCGACGATTTTTATGGCTTAATGGATCCGAATGAAGGATACAACGTTTTAAACGAATTTTTTGCTGGCGCAGGTGGTGGCGTTATTGATATTGGAATAGGAAGACTTATGGCACACAGCCAAAACGAAATGACCGTAATTGTAAATAAGATTGAAAACTATTATAAAAAAGAACCCAATTTTAGTATTAGCGATGCTAACCCCACTAATTGCAACACCACAAACGAAACCGCTTTAGGCGATTGGCGAAATTGGTTAATTTTTGTTGCCGACGATGGCGATAACTCCCTACACATGGCTGATGCGGATGGCTTAGCCAACACTGTAAAAGCCAATAATAATAATTATAACATTAATAAAATTTATTTAGATGCTTATCAACGCTACTCTACACCCGGTGGGCAGCGCTACCCCGATGCTACCAACGATTTAAACCGAAGCATTAACAAAGGTGCCCTAATATTTAATTACACAGGGCATGGTGGTGAAGTAGGCCTAACCGCCGAGCGTGTTGTAGATTTAGAATCAATAACTAGCTGGACAAACTTTAATCACTTACCCCTTTTTGTAACCATGACCTGCGAATTTAGCCGATACGACGACCCCAACCGTACCTCTGCTGGCGAGTTATGTTTACTTAACCCAACGGGTGGTGCCATTGCATTATTTACAACTTGTAGGCTAGCATTTTCTAACTTTAACAAAACTTTAAATGCCACATTATTTAATTACGTATTTAAAAAATTACCAAACAATAAAAAACCAACCCTAGGCGATTTAGTTCAACAAACAAAAGCCAATTTAACCGAAAGTGTAGCTTATGGCAATTTTCATTTGTTAGGAGACCCCGCCCTAACCCTTGCTTACCCTACTTTAAATGTTGCTACAACTAAAATAAATGGTAAACCAACGGTAGTTATTAAAACAGACTCGTTAAGCCCATACACTCCCACACGAATAGATACACTAAGCGCATTGGCAAAAATTACAATATCTGGAACGATAACTGACAATTTTGGAAACAAACAAACCAACTTTAATGGTATTGTTTATCCCACCGTTTTTAATAAAGAGTTAGACGTAGCCTGTTTACTAAACGATGCCTCCTCATACTACAATACAATAGGTAACCCCTTTGACTTTAAATTACAAAAAAATATTTTGTATCGTGGTAAATCGCAAGTTACTAACGGCGACTTTACCTTTACCTTTATTGTACCAAAAGATATTAGTTTCGCTTCAGGAGTTGGCAAAATTAGCTATTATGCTACCAATGGTTTAATAGATGCTGCCGGTAGTTATAGCCAAATTGTAGTGGGGGGTGTATCGCAAAACATAATTAACGATAATGATGGTCCACAAGTTAATTTATACCTTAACGATAAAGGCTTTGCAAACGGAGGCACAACTAACGAAAAACCTATTTTATATGCCAACCTAACTGATAGCAGTGGCATAAATACCGTTGGTACAAGTATTGGGCACGATATTAGCGTAGTATTAGATCAAAATACCAGTAAACCCATTGTATTAAACGATTATTACGAAGCCAACCTCAACAGTTACCAAAGCGGTAAAGTACGTTACCCCTTCAACGAACTCAGCGAAGGAAACCACCGCTTAACGTTTAAGGTTTGGGATATACAGAATAATTCCAATACAGTTTATAGCGATTTTGTGGTGGCAAAAAGCGGTGAGTTAGCACTCACCCATGTGTTAAATTATCCTAATCCCTTTACCACAAACACAAAGTTCTTTTTTGAACATAACCAAGCTTGTAATCCATTAAAAGTTACAGTGCAAATTTTTACCATTACAGGCAAAGTTGTAAAAACCTTGCAACGCACCGTTACCTGCGAAGGTTTTAGACCCGAAGGAATTGATTGGGATGGAAAAGACGATTATGGCGATAAATTAGGCCGCGGTATTTACATTTATAAAATTGCCATTTTAAATACCGATAGTAAAAAAGCCGAAAAAACTGAAAAGTTAGTTATACTAAATTAGTATATTTGACGTTATATAGTTTTAGAACAAATAATATTAAAAAATAAAGAATAGTTTAAAAACTTTAATGAGAAAGATTTTTTTTATAGCAAGCAGCGTTTTAGTAACACTAAACTTAAAAGCACAAATTAATTCGCAACAATTAAGTGGCTCTTCGCAAACATTAAACCCCATAACCACCGCCGTACCATTTTTAATGATTAGTCCCGATAGCAAACAAGGCGCTATGGGCGATGTGGGTGCTGCCACCGATCCTGATGTTAACTCCATACATTGGAACGGAAGTAAATTGGCCTTTCAAGAAAAAAAATTAGGCGTTGGTTTTACTGTTACACCTTGGTTACGCTTATTAGTGCCCGATATAAATATGTATTATTTGGCAGGCTACACAAAAATTAATAAAAACCAAGCGGTGGGTGCTTCGTTACGCTATTTTAGTTTAGGAAATATTGAATTAACAAATGCAGTAGGTGTTAAAACTGGCGATTTTAAACCCAACGAATTTGCTATTGACGTCGCCTTTTCTCAAAAATTATCAAAAACATTTGCCCTAGGTATTGCTACACGCTTTATAAACTCAAGCATTAGCCGTGTATATTTTAATGGCAGCCAAGGTAATGCGGCCAGCACCGTTGCCGTTGATATTAGTATGTTTTACAAAAGCAATAAATTTACATTAGGCGATAAAAAAGCCACTGCTACAAGCGGTTTAGCCATTACAAATATTGGTGCAAAAATTAAGTACAGTACCGTTGCTAATTATATACCTATAAATATGCGCTTAGGGGGTGGATTAAAAGTTGATGCCGACGATGTAAATACCTTTGGTTTTTATTTAGATTTTAATAAATTATTAGTACCTACACCTCCTATTTATCAAACTACTGTAAATGCCCAAGGGCAAACCGTAATAGTAATTGACCCAGCAACAGGTGAGCAGGTGATTGCAAAAGGTAAAAACCCCAATGTGCCTGTACCGCAGGGTATGATACAATCGTTTTACGATGCGCCAGGCGGGTTTAAAGAAGAATTGAAAGAAATTAATATTAGTACTGGTGTAGAATATTGGTACAATAATGTATTTGCCGTGCGTGCAGGTTATTTTCACGAACCAAAAACTAAAGGTGCGCGCCAGTTTTTTACCATGGGTATTGGTGTAAAATATAGCGTCATTAATATTGATGGTTCGTACTTAATACCTACAAGCCTTAATAATCCATTGCAACGTACTTGGCGAATATCTATCAGTTTTGATTTTGATAAAGCTAAAAAAGTAGAAGACCCAACAACTGTACAACCTTAAACTTTGGGTATTATTTGTTATACTAAACCAAGTAAACGAAGATAAATATTTGCCGATGCACGCTACACTTACGACAAAAATTATCGCAACAATAAAACGTGGCCTGTAAACAAATGGGTGTCGTTAACCGTATCGGTAATTTTTACACGCCAAAAATAAACATTACTAGGGTCGTACTTGTCTGAAGCTGGTTTTCCATCCCAGGCTTTTGTAATATCGTTGGTTGTAAAAATTTTTGTGCCCCAGCGGTTATATATATCAAAAGTATAATCTTTACTTGTAAAGCCTGTGCCTATGGGTAAAAACTTCTCGTTTAAATTATCGTCGTTAGGGGAAAAACAATTGGGCATGTAAAAATTAAAACCTTCAATCACACAAATATATTTTTCTAAAAAATTACTACAATTGTTTTCGTTGGTTGCTGTTAATTTAAAATAATAACAACCTGTATCGTGTAAAGCATAATTATTTATATCTACACTATTTCCGTAGGGCAATCCTTCAGCAAGCCATGCATAATTAGTAGCATTTTGTGTTTGGTTTTTTAAAGTAAAATTATCACAATTATTAAAAGTTAAAACTTTGGGAACCGTTGTAAAATTAACCTTAGGACTGGATAAAACATTTATAGCATTAGTATAGGTATAAGCCATTTTACATTGGTTACTATCCGTAACCGTTAGCTTAATATTATATATACCCGAAGTAGTATAACAATAATTAGTAGTATTACCAAGCTGTTCGTAGGGTTTGTCGCCATAATTCCAAATAGCATTGGTTGATTTTGGAGTGGTATTTATAAATTGCGTGCAAAAAGGTTCGCAACCTGTATCTTGTGCTGCAATATAGGTTGGTATAATAATAGGAAATAAGTTTATGGTTATAATTTTTGTTGCCGTTGGCGACCCACAGCCATCGTTTACAATTAAGGTGTAGGTTGGCACTAAAATATTTTGTACAAAAATAGTAGGTGTATTATTATTACTAGGTAACCATGTGTAGGTATAATTTCCATCTCCACCACTTAAAGTAGGTGTAATTTGTGCGGTGGTGCCAGGGCAAATACCAGTATTATTATTGTTTATATTTATAGCAATAGGTGGGTTAATAGTTGCCGTTACTTGAAAAGGCGCTAAAGTACAACCATTACTATCATATACATTTAAACTATATACTGTGCTTGCCGTTGGGGTAATGCTTACTACTTGGCCATTAATAGTGCCTGGGTTCCAAATAAAGCTATACCCTCCGCTACCTCCACTGGCATTGGCTTGTAAGGTAATGGGTTTGTTAAAGCAACTTATTGCTGGTTGCGTTGCACTATACGAAAAAACAGGTGGTGGTGTAAAATTTAAAGTAGTGGTGGCGGGGCAACCAATAGCATCAATTACCGTAATAATAATTAAACCTGCACATAAATTTGTAAGTAAACTGCTACTTGTGGTGGGCGTACCTGTGGCACTATAAGTAATAGGCAATATAGCATTTGTAGTACTAACTTGTATTTTACCATTGCAATTACCATAACACAAAACTGGTGTAGTACTTAATACCGATAAACTAACTGTGCTTAAATTACCCACCGTAAACTTTAAGGAATCAACACAATTATTAGCATCTTTAACAATAGTAGTGTAGGTGCCTGTTGTAAGATTAGTAAGGATATTAGATGTAGAAGCCAAAGGCAAGGTATTATAAGTGTAGGGAAAATTTCCGCCCGAAACACTAATGGTAGCGCTACCATCTGCGGCACTGCAATTTTCAGAAATAGTTGTGGCAACAGCTGTTATACTTATTGCGGCAGCAACCGTTACAACGCTTTTTGTAATACAAGCACTACCATCTTTTACGATTAAAGTGTAATTACCACTTGCTATGTTTTGTATAGTATTTGTAAACGAAACCGTTGGTTGCCAGGTATAACTATATGCTAAAGGCGCATTACTTACGCTTGCTGTCACAGCCCCATCAATACTCCCAGGGCAATTTGGTTTTGTTACAGTAAACGAAATAGTAGGCGCACTTACCTGATTTACTAAAATGGTGTTTGTTTGCACACAGCCATTAGCATCTTTTGTAGTAATAGTTTTTACGCCTGTTGATAAAATTGTAGCCGTAGCCGAAGGAATGGATGTTCCGTTTACCGAATAAGTATATGGGGAAGTGCCTCCAGTACTTGTAATAGCAGAACTTAAGGTGCCATTAAAACAAGGTATTAAAGTGGTATTTAAAACACTTTGTATTTGTGTGGCCTGCCCAATTTGAACAGTATTTGATACTGTACAGCCCGCATTATCTCTTACAATTACCGAATAAATACCAGCCGCTAAATTAGTGGCTGTTTGTGCATTGCTTCCATTACTCCATGTATACGTAAATGGTGGAGATAAAATACTATTATTAATTGAAGCATTTGAAGCACCTGTATTACTACCAAAACAAGATAGGCTATTTGTAAAAGCAATACTCGAAGAATTAAATGGCAATGTAACTTGATAAGTTGTGGAGTAAGTACAAGCGCCACCATCACTTATTGTAAGGGTATAATTACCAACAGGCAAATTATTTAAAGTACCAGTGTTTGTAGCAGTTGTACCCGTTGCCACTACGGCATTAAATTGGTCAATAGCTGTGCATGAATAATTTGGAGTACCCCCATTAACTGTATAATTTACTACACTTTGCCCAGTAGCACAATTGTAATAACCCGAAGGAAAAAAAAATAAACATTGCCCATTGTATTTTTGAATACAAAAAAAAGTAATAAAAAGTAAAATACAACTATGTTTAAAATGCTTCAAAAAAAACTAATTACCTTTTTTAAAGATAAGCATACAAAGGTACAAAAAACACAGCATTGTATAAGTGGTAGGTTTTTTTAAATAACTGGTATAAATTTTACCTTTGTGGTATGACTTTTTACACTATTCCGTTTAGCCAATTAACCACTCAACAACTTTTTAATATTTATAAATTGCGTGCCCAAGTATTTATTGTTGAGCAAAATTGTGCTTATCAAGATATAGATGAACATGATTTAGTTGGCTATCATATTTTACTAATTGAAAATAATGAATTAATAGCTTACGCTCGTATTTTACCACCAAATACTAATTACCAACAACCAAGTATTGGCAGGGTTGTTGTACATCCAAGCTATCGCGCAAAAAATATTGGAAAACAATTAATGGTTTATACAATTGAACAAACGCAACTATTATTTAAACAACAACAAATTGTAATTTCGGCACAAAGTTATTTGCTTAAATTTTATATCAATTTAGGTTTTAAGGCTAATGGAAACGAGTACTTAGAAGATAATATTCCTCATACTAAAATGTATTTATCTTAACTAATTTTATTCCTCTTATTTAAAACAAAAATGCAATACTTGCTTTTACAAAAAAGGGTGTACCTGCCGTATAATGTAATTCAGTAACTGATTTTGTCTCGTCTTTTAATTTACTTTCTGTATCAAACTGCGCTTGGTTCCACGTTGTATTTAATAAATTTTCGGCCGTTAACCCAATTTGAAATTTTGATGTGTTGTAGTTTACAACAGCATCTACCAAAAAATAACCTAACGCTACAGTGCTGTTATCTTCATTTGCTGGGCGCGAATTTATGTAACGGTAACGCAAACTTGCATTTAAACCTTTGTTACGCTTATAACTTAAGCCACCAGTACTTGTTAAAGTAGGAGCTAAGGGTATAAAATTTTGCTTATCGGGTAAGGCTTTATACCTACCGTGACTAAAATTAATATCTCCATCTAAAAATAAATTATTGCTTAATTGCCAACGTAAAGATAAATCTCCACCTAAGCGCCTTGTTGCTCCTGTAATATCAACAATCGCTTCGTCGCCCACATATACTAATTCGCTTTCTAAATCTAAACCCCACAAAGCCGCATTCATAATTATACTTTTACCTAATTTAAAAGTGCTACCTACTTCGTAACCTAACGCAGTTGCTAAATTATTTTGGCTACTTTTTATTACTACAGAGCGTGCATCGTTACTATGAAAACCATAACCAGCGTGTGCAAAAAATTGTACAGTATTAGTCACATCGTAATATAAATTTAATTTAGGGCTAACTTTTGGTACTTGCTTACGTCCGCTCAGGCTATCGTATTTAAAATTATGATAACTAAAATCAAAATAATCAAAACGCACACTTGTATTAATTGAAAATTTATTTGTTAAATAAAGTGTCTCATCTAAATAAGCATACGCATTTTGTTGATTTAATTGCCCTATAGAAATTGTATCTAAAATAGTACGTTTTATTGAATGGCGTAACGAGGTTTGTCCATCATCAATACGTGTTCCTGCGCCTATAATTGTTTTTAGCTGTTTATTAAATAGCGTTGAATTTTTTTCGTAGGTAAATTTGTAGCCATATATACTTCTTCCCTTTTCGGTTTGGTTTATTTGATCACCATTAATACTATCATGCAAATAAAATGTAAAATTCGAAAATAAATTAAAATCGTAATAACTATAATAGCCTTGATTTTTAATAACACCACCATTTTTTAAAGCTGTGGTTAATATGGCGTTAATATTGGTACGTCCTGTTTTCCCACCTTCGGTATTATCAATACTTCCAAAACGAGTAATAGCACCATCGCTAACTGCTCGTGTAGGTATTTGTCCCGATGCATCCCAAGTTGAATTAAAAGTAGATGCCGAAAAATTTAAATAATTATTATTGTTTAATTGAGCACTGTATTTTGTAAAAATATTGTAGCGATTAAAATGTTGTTTACTTTCAAAGTAAGAGTTAGAATAAAAATACTCTCCAGCGATATAAAAATTTTCGTTGTTTTTAGTAAATAAATGTTTGCCTTGCAGTAAATCAATCATGGCTAAAGCGCGGTAGGTATCAAACATAGCGCCTTCTAATTTAACCATACTTTTACCAATATTTGTTTTGGTATTAAATTCGCCCGCACCCGATGTGGCAAAATCGCCATATTGCGCAGTATAAGTACCTTTAAATACTTTCAATTTATCAACCGTTTCAGGTATTACAAAATGAAAATCGGCATAACCTTGCCCGTGAGCATGTGACACCATATTAACTGGCATACCATCAATGTTTACCGAAAAATCGGTACCGTGGTCGCAATCAAACCCACGTAAAAAAATTTGTTCGGCTTTGCCACCACCAGCGTGTTGCGCAATAAATAAGCCTGGCACTAAGCGCAATAAATCTTGCGCCGAATTTGTTGGGCGAAGTAACTTATCAATATTACTTATAACTTGGGCAGCCATTTGGTTATTTTTAGTATCGTCAGATGATATTGTAATTTCTTTTAAGTTAATGGCATCTTTAACGAGTGTATCGTTAGCTGGATTTTGAGAAAACCCAATAAAACTAATTATTGTGAAAATTAATAGATATAGATGTTTTATTTTTATAAAACGTTGATATTTAAAATAAGATAAATAAAAAAACAATGAAAAGTAATTTTGTTTTGTGAAGCAGTAAGTGCGCAAAACATTTTAAAACTGTAAACCAAACCTTTAATAAAAATTAGTTTTAATACTTCATTACAAAAGAAAAATCATAACAAAAATCTTAGGTAATAAGATTAAAAAAACAATACAAAAGATGTGATTTACAGCTTTATTGAATAATTTAATTTGTTAAAATTACACCGTTTTTGGTGGCAGATATGGCGATTGGATATAACCCGAACTTACATCAAGAACAGATGTAATAGTAGTAGGGATTAAAGAGGCATTTATAGTAAAATTAAAATTTAATAGCGTTAGTAATTCGCTAGTGTTTTTTTCGTTTTTTTGGGAGGGCAATTTTTGAGAAGTTTTATTTGAGGCACTTTCATCATCGTTAACAGCTTTTAAATCAGCGTGTAAGTGGTAATTACCATTTTCGTAGTGAATGGTTGCCAAGTGCTGCATTTTAAAGAAGGTATGCGCTAAAGCATCCTGCACCACAGATGCTAAGGGGCGGATTTGTACCGCAATATAAAACACTAAAAGTATGTAAATGGCTATTTTTTTCACTTTATGTACTAAATATACGGTAAAAAAATTAGTTTGGATTTAAAGCCTGTTTAAAAAACTGCTTATCGCTGAGGCTTAGTAAAAAGTTTTCTAAATCTTGTTTTTCTAATGGACTTAGATTTAAGGGCTTATTTAACAGCGTATCGCGGTTAATACTATTGCTTACAAATGCATTAGGTTGGTCGTAATAATTGATTACTTCTTTTAATGTTTTAAACATGCCATTATGCATATAGGGTGCTGTTTGGGCAATATTGCGTAAGCCTGGGATTTTAAAAGCCCCTACATCTTTTGGATTGTGCGTAATTTTAAATCGGCCTTCGTCGTTTAAGTTAATAGCATTGTATAGTCCAATATTTTTAAACTTATCGTTTCCTGTAAAATCGCTTCCAAAATGACAATCAAAGCATTTTCCTTTGTTATTAAAAATATTTAAGCCACGCTTAGCACTTGCAGTAAATTGTATGGTATCACTTCCATTCATATAATTATCAAAAGGGCTATTACTTGTTTCTAGGGTTTTTTCGTAAGATGCAATTGCTTGCGCCATTAAGTTACGTGTGGGCATAGTACCATAAATACTTAAAAATGCGCTCTTATATCTTTCGTTTTTTATCAATCGCCTCACTATTATACTAATAGGTAAATCCATTTCTAACTTACTTTCAATAGGGCCTAAGGCTTGTTCTTCAAGGGTTTCGGCTCTACCATCTAAAAAATAAGAATTACGATTAGCCATATTCATAGCACTTGGTGTATTTCTATCTGTTTTTTGATTGTAAACACCTTTACTAAATGCCACATTATCGGCAAAGGCAAATTGGGGTTTATGGCAACTGGCGCAACTGATGGTACTATCGCGCGATAAAATAGTATCAAAAAATAAAGCTTCGCCCAATTCCTGTTCGGTATAAAGTATTTTTGTTTTAGTGCTTGTGGTACAAGTACTAAAAAGTATAAACATAAAAAATATTAAAAATTGCATTAAATAAAATTTCATAATTGGTTTTTGTAATAATATTAAATACATTTATAATCGCCCAAAAATAATAATAAATACACTATTATTTTTTTGTAAGTTAAAACCTATGGAGTATACAGATGAGGACGTAAAGCCAACATTACCTTTTAATAATTTATACTTATTATCTGGCCTTAGCAATGGGTTTAATAAGGGATGGATGTATTCCATTACACTTTTATTGATAATAATTGGTTATGTTGGCTACCAAGCTATAATTGCTTTACCATTAGTACAATTAGCTATAAACAATGGCATTACCACACAACAAATATTGCAAAACAATAATTTAATTTTTGATAGCGATGCCCTACACATTGATAGAAATATAATTTTACTACTACTTTTTGGCATGTTTGTATTTGCATTTTTAGGCTTTTTAATTGGCTTAAAAAAAATACATAAAAAAACATTAACCAGTGTTTTAACGGGTTACCAAACATTTAGGTTTAAACGTTTTTGGTTTGCGTTTGCCATTTGGGCTAGTATGCTCATTTTTACAGTATTATTAGCTTTTATTTTTGAGCCTAATAGTTTAAGTATAAATTTTAATACAGGTGGCTTTACCGTTTCGCTAGTACTAATGTTGGTATTTATGCCCATACAAACTGGCGTAGAAGAGGTAATTTTTAGAGGCTATTTGCTACAAGGCTTATCGCAAGTATTTAAAAATGGCATTATACCCTTACTTATTACCTCAAGCCTATTTGGCTTGGCTCATATGGGTAACCCCGAGGTACAAGCCTATGGTGTAGGTTTAATGCTACCCTATTATGTTGGCTTTGCTTTATTTTTAGGCACTTTAACCTTGTTAGATGAAGGCTTAGAACTGGCATTTGGCATACATTTTGCAAATAATATTATCAGCAGTATTTTAGTCACTCAACCCAATTCGGTTATTAAAACGTACGCCATTTTTGAAGCAAAACCTGGCAATCCCGCTACAGAAATAATAATGTGGTTTTGTATGGCAACTATAACTTTTGTTATATTTAAAACAAAATACCGCTTTAAAAATTTTAATCTTGTTATTAAATAAAAACATCTACTAAAAATGAAAAAACTATTTATTCTAATAGCCACATTTATAGGCTCGCAAATATTTGCTAACGACAATTATAACTATTCTATTAATCTTACAAAGGCTGTTGATGATAAATTAACCATATCCTTAATCCCTCCTACCCTATCGCAAAATGAAGCCGAATTTTGTTTTCCAGCAATGGTACCAGGCACTTACGAAGTTTATAATTTTGGACGATTTATAAGCAACTTTAGTGCTACAGGCAAAAACGGCATAAAAATTACAATTACAAAAATAGATGTAAACACTTACAAACTAAGCCCCGCCAACCAAATAGATAAAATTACGTATACCGTAGATGATACTTGGGATAAAACAGACTTGCCAAACACTAAAGATAAAATTGTGTTTGAACCTGGTGGAACTAATTTTGAAGCCGATAAAAACTTTAGCATAAACACACACAGTATGTTTGGTTATTTTAAAAATATATTAAATAAAAATTTTATATTAGAGTTTGAAAAACCAAAAGGCTTTTATCCCGTTACTGGTTTATCAAATATTATATTAGGCGATACCAAAGATATTATTACCGTTTTTGATTATCACGATTTGGTAGATTCGCCAATAATGTATGCCCTACCCGATACAGCCACTGTTTTAGTGGGTAGCACAAAAGTTTTAGTAGGCTGTTATTCACCTAACAAAAAAATAAATGCAAACTATATTGCCAATACTTTAAAAGAATTATTATTTGCGCAACGCGATTATTTAGGTGGCCAATTACCGGTAGATAAATATGCTTTTTTGTTTTATTTTATTGATAAAGCCACCCTTTCGGGTGCAAGCGGGGCTTTAGAACATTCATATTCCTCATTTTATGTATTACCCGAATTAGATAGTACATTATTGCAACAAGAATTACGCGATGTTTCGGCACATGAATTTTTTCACATTGTTACACCACTAAATATTCATGGCACCAAAATTGGCAATTTTGATTTTAATAATCCACAAATGAGCGAGCATTTATGGCTTTACGAAGGCATGACGGAATATGCAGCACATCACGCTCAAGCAAAGGGTGGCATTACCAATGTTGATAAATTATTAAACACTATGCTGCAAAAATACGAAAATAGCCTTGAGCAGTTTAACGATACCATGAGTTTTACGTGGATGAGTAAAAATGTATTAAACGAAAAAATACACCCACAATACAATAACGTTTACGAAAAAGGTGCTGTAATTGGTATGTGTTTAGATATTTTATTGCGCGATTTAAGTGACGGAAAATATGGAACTCAAAATTTAATGAAAGATTTAGCAACTAAATACGGCAAAAATAAATCTTTTAATGATGAGGATTTATTTAACGATATTGAAAAATTTACCTACCCACAAATTGGTGATTTTTTACGTAAATATGTTGGTGGGCACACACCCTTACCTATCACCGAAGTATTATCAAAAATAGGAATTGATTATACCAAAGAAAGTACCAACAACGAATTTAGCTTTGGTGGTCCAGATTTAGATTACAACCCACAAACACAACGTTTAGTAGTAATAAATACAAAAAATATGGATGCCTTTGGTAAAGCTTTAGCTTATAAAAAAGGCGATGAGTTATATAAGTTAAATGGCGTTGAATTAAAAATTGATAATATAAAAGAAATAATTGCTAATTATTACGAAACGTTAAAAGAAGGTGATAACGTAAGTGTTGAAATATATCGCCCAAAAAATAAAAAAGGAAAATATAAATTAAAAACATTAAACGCAAAAGCAAAAAAAGTAATAATTATACGCAAAAACCAAATTGCATTACAGCCAAAATTAAGCGATAAGCAAAAACTTACCTTAAAAACATGGGCTGGCCTTTAAATAAATATTTATATTTTAAATGGCAAATGAACTTTAAAAGTACTGCCTTTACCCACTTCACTATCTACCGAAATAGTACCGTTGTGTTTTAATACAACTGCTAAAACATAAGATAAACCTAAACCAAAGCCTTTTACATTATGCACATTACCCGTAGGCACACGGTAAAATTTATCAAATATTTTACGTTGGTTTTCTTTACTAATACCAATGCCATTGTCTTTAATTTCTATCATAATACCTTCGGCAGTATTGTGTGTGGTTATTATAATTTCAGGGTTTTGTTTGGTATATTTTATAGCGTTATCAATTAAATTAAAAATAATATTCGTTAAATGTACTTTATCGGCCATTAGCTTAAACGTTTGTGCCTTTAGCAAAATTTGTATATTACCGTTTCGTTGCTCAATTAATAAATGGGTATTATTAATGGCGGTGTTTATAATTTCGTGTATATCCAACTCACTTAATTTTAATTTAAACTCGCCTTTATCTAAAATAGATGTCTGTAAAATACTTTCAACCAATACGCTTAGGCGTTTATTTTCGTCGCGTATCATTTTTAAATAGCGGTTTTGTTTATCAGGTGTTTGAGATATGGAGGCATCACTGAGCATTTCGCTAGCTAATGAAATTGTACTAATGGGGGTTTTAAACTCATGCGTCATATTACTTATAAAATCATTTTTAATTTGCGATAATTTTTTTTGCTTTAAATTACTAGCCATAATGTAATAAAACGAAATAATTAAAATTAAAATAACAATAATAGATGTGATTAACATTACCCACATCCCTCTAAAAATGGCTTTATCTTGGTTAGGAAAATGCACAATTAAATACTCTGGGTCAACAAACCGATTGCTAGGTGATAGACTTATTTTGTAAACAATACCCAAACTATCTTCCATACTTTCGGCAAATTTTAAATCGCTATGGTGTGGGCTACCTGGGTAAAGTGCCGTTAAATAGTAATTATATTTTGCAACAATATTTTGTTTTTTAAGTTCGAGGTGTAGTATCGAGTCTAATAAAATGGTATCTATTTTTTGCTTGTAATTGTTGTAATAATCAAAAGTATATTCTTCTTTAAAAATATCATTTCCTTTGGTAATGCTTTTATTATATAAATCGTTGCTTGGGTTTTGAAAACCATTTTTGTTATCTTTTATATTATCTAAAAACGATTTTATTTTTGGATTAAATTGTAACGAATCCGCCGATAAATCTTTAGAAGTCATGCGGCTGTATTGGTAGCCATTACTATCAATATTTAATATTTCAGATACTCTAAAACTTAAGGCGTTGGGGTTGTTAGCATTTAAAATGCCACTGTTTAATTTTATACCTTGCCTAGTAACTTTAGTGCGTTTATATATGCTTAAGGTATCTAAGCGTTCTAATTTAATCGATGTATTGTTTAGGGCCTCATCTACTTTTTGTTCAAAAACTTCTTCTTTTATTTTAAAATCATTACGTATCCAATATACCTGAAAAAAAATAAGTACCAATAAGGCTACCGAAAATAAAATAGAAATTATAGTGAGTGAACGTTTATTCATTTAACAGTAAAGTTAAAGTTTATTTACTTATACATTAATTTAAAAAATGTGAAAAAATAGTTGCATAAGTTTTTTGTAAATATGATTGTAATTAAACCAAAAACATTCTTTTTTATTCGCAATTTTAATAATTAGACTTAAATGAGTAATTAAAATGAGTGAGTGATAGTATTAAATGAGTAAACAAATTGTATAATTGTTAATTAATCTTTAACTTTATTCTACATATATATATTATGAAGACTTTATTGATTTTATTTTTATTTATAACACTTAACATAAATGCTCAAAACCCTACCCAAAAAGCATTTGTGCCAGCGCCAATATTAACAAACTGCCAGCGGTATGAAAAGGACTTTGAAATTAAAAACTGGAATGGAGTAATACAAGACTCTATAAAATTAAATAAAATTAAATTAGATAATTATGAAAGCCTTCGGGATAAGATTATTGACAAAGAGGTATTAGATACTGAAACACAGCTCCCAGTAATTTTGTATTCGATTGATAAAGCATTAATAAAAAAGCAATAAATGAGGTTATTAATCATAGTTTTCATATTTTTAGTATTCGCTAATTTTGCGAATGCCCAATTTTTACATCCAACTGTTGGCATAAATGGTGAAAATGTAGGATCCTGCTTAACTTCAACGTGCAGTGGAACTTATTTAGATAATGGAGGCGTTGGGGGAAACTACTCAAATAATGTAAACTCAACCTACAGAGTATTTTGCCCTAACACAGCAGGTAATTGCGTAAGTCTCACGTTTACATCATTTAGTATGGAGGGTATGGTTAACCCTGCAGGGCCACCTCCGCTTGATTGTTATTATGATTATCTTACTATTGGAAATGGACCAACTCAAAACTCATCTCCAATAATACAAGTACCACCTTCTAGTGCCGATCCTGCGGCTACTACTGGCAGAATTTGCGGAACTCCAGTTGTACCCTTCACCTACACATCAACCGATCCTAGTGGCTGTTTATCCTTAAGATTTACATCTGATGGCAGTGTTAACTTGGCAGGCTGGAGTGCTAATATTTCCTGTGCACCCTGTGTTGGTGGACCAATTGGGGTTGCCAATAATGATTGTAATTTTTCAACAGCCTTATGTAACAATTTACCTGTTTCTGCAATATCAACTGGCCCTGGTATACAAGCCGAAGGTTGCACGGCAGGCACATGCCCTGCGGGTGGAGAAAATTTTAGTAATTGGTATCAGGTACTTATTGGCACTAGCGGCACTCTTATGTTTACCGTTACACCTTCTCCTCTTGCACAAGATTATGATTTCTTTGTGTTTGGCCCAAATCCCACCTGCGCTGGTTTAGGCGCACCTATAAGATGTAATGATTCTGGTACCTCTGGTACAACGGGTTTATCCTCTCTTGGCGTGAATCCTGTAGAAACGGTTTCTGGAAGTGTATGGTGTACACCATTAAATGTTATTGCGGGAGAGACCTATTATATTGTGGTTGACTCTTGGTCTCCTCCAACTGGTAATTATTCACTAAGTTTTGGCGGAACTGCCACTTTTAACTGTGCTATTTTACCCGTTGAAATGATAAGTTTTTCTGCTACTTATAATATGGCCTTAAAACAATCTGAGCTTATTTGGGTTACTGCAGTTGAAAACAATATAGCCTATTATTCTGTTGAACGCAGCACAGATGCTACTAATTTTAGCGAAATAGCAAAGGTTAATCCCTACACTGCCAGCTCAAAAGGAATAAAAAATTATTTTAATGTTGATCCAACTCCAGTAATTAACGAAATTAATTACTATAGAATTGTAACCGTTGACAAAGATGGGCATAAATCACTATCTAATCTTCAAGCCGTTGCGTTTCAAGATTTTGATGCTAATTTGAGTTTAATCCCCAATCCTGCAAAAGAGTTAGTAGAATTAAGTTTTAAATCAAATTCACACCAAATGTGGGATATTAGTTTTTATGACAGTAAAGGAAAAATTAATAAACGTAGCTCCTACTTAGCAACTATTTCTGGCACAAATAAGTATACTATTGATTTAAGTGGTTTTAACAGAGGGATGTATTTTGTGATAATTAATGATGGAATTCATCAATACAAAAGGAAATTAATAATAGAGTAATCTTATCCTTGGTTTGTAAGTCTGTATTCTTCACACCAAAAAAAATTAAATCTTATACAGTAGATTTAATAATTTACCCAACTACTATCTAAGATTTATTTTAAACTATTTAAAAAAAATGTTTGACAAAAAAGAGGTTACAGTTTTATCTCTATATTTTTTTTAGGAGGTTTAAAAAATTTAAATAAAAAAACCTCAATTATTTACAATTGAGGTTTTTAAAAATTTATTAATTAAAAATTAATTAGTAATGCTAATTTTCTTTTCTAATTCATCTATATAAGCTTTAAAGCGTTTATCTGTATCCATTAAATTATTTACCGTACGGCAGGCATGTAAAACGGTAGCATGATCTTTTCCGCCGCAATGCATACCAATTGTAGCAAGACTTGATTTTGTCATACTCTTGGCAAAAAACATAGCTATTTGACGAGCTTGTACCACTTCGCGTTTACGTGTTTTTGATTTCATCGTATCAATAGCTAAATCAAAATAATCGCACACTACTTTTTGTATATAATCAATACTTACTTCGCGTGCTGTACTTTTTACAAATTTATCAATCATGGTTTTGGCTAATTCCAAAGTGATTAATTTTTTGTTTAAAGATGATTGTGCTAATAACGAAATTAATGCCCCTTCTAATTCGCGAACGTTTGAAGTAATACTATAGGCTAAATATTCGTTTACTTCTTTTGGTAATTGAATGCCTTCGTTGTAAACTTTTTTATCTAAAATAGCAATACGCGTTTCTAAACCTGGCGCTTGTAAATCGGCACTTAAGCCCCATTTAAAGCGTGATAATAAACGTTGTTCAATACCTTGAATATCAACTGGGGCACGGTCGGCTGTTAAAATAATTTGCTTACCTAATTGGTGTAAGTGATTAAAAATATGGAAAAAAGAATCTTGTGTTTTTTCTTTACCGGCAAAGTATTGCACATCGTCAATAATTAACACATCTATCATTTGATAGAAATGAATAAAATCGTTAGTGTTATTATTTTTAGTAGCTTCTATAAATTGAGTAATAAATTTTTCACTTTGTACGTATAACACCGTTTTATTTGGATGAATTTTTTTCACTTCAATGCCAATAGCTTGTGCTAAGTGAGTTTTACCTAAACCAACGCCACCATATAATAACAATGGGTTAAAGGCATTACCACCTGGCTTTTGAGCAACAGCATAACCAGCACTACGCGCTAAACGGTTACAATCTCCTTCAATAAAATTATCAAAACTGTAGTTAGGGTTTAATTGCGATTCAACTTGTACCTTTTTTAAACCTGGTATTACAAATGGATTACGAATTGAGCTATTGCTAACATCAATTGGCATATTTAAATGCGGGTTTTTTAAATTGGTATTTATATTTGGTAATTTAACTGAAATGGGGGTTTCGGTTTTTCCCGAAGCATTATCCATTATAATGTTATATTCTAATTTACCTTCGGCACCTAATTCTTTTTTAATTACTTTTTTAATTAAAGTTATATAATGTTCTTCTATCCATTCATAAAAAAATTGCGAGGGTACTTGAATAGTTAAAACATTGTTATTAATTTTTATTGCTTTTATGGGGTGAAACCATGTTTTAAAATTTTGTGCGCTTACGTTATCTTTTATAATCTCTAAGCAATCGTTCCAAATTTGCTCTGCCGTTTTTTCCTTCATCATCATTTAAATAGTTTTTAAAGTATATATAGTATTATTAGAATATTAACAAAATAGTGTTTGTAAATATAGTGCGATTATTTGTTTTTGCAACAAAAAAACCAAATAAAAAAAATTATTTTTTTATTTTTTTTATTTGGTAGATTACTTTTTTTTACTCCACCCTAAGTTATTTTATGATTGGTGTTGTTTTGTAAGCTTTTTTTGTTTATTGGTGTAAACAAAATATCAATTTTACCTAACCAAATACCTGCCCAGCCTACTTGAGTAATTTGCACCTCTTGTCCCGCTACATTCTTTATACTTTCGGGGCTTTCTAAAAAAGTATGTGTGTGGCCACCAATAATTAAATCAATATTTTTTGTTTGTGTGGCAAATACAACATCCGATATTTTTTTATTTTCGTATTTGTAACCTAAGTGTGATAAACAAATAACATAATCGCACTTTTCTTCATTTTTTAAAATACTCGAAATTTTATTTGCTTCTTCAATAGGATTTAGGTATTTTATACCTTTTGTAAAACGTTTATCTACTAAATTTTCTAAATCAATACCCACACCCAACACGCCAATTTTTAAGTTTCCTTTTTTATAAATTTTGTAAGGCTTAATTTTTTTATTATTTACCAAAACCGATTCGTTAAAATTATAATTGCAATTTATAAAATCAAATTTAGCATGTGGCTGTTGTTTTAATAAGTTTTCGCAACCCATATCAAAATCATGATTACCAAAGGTTACGGCATCATAACCCATTAGGCTCATTAATTTATATTCTATTTCGCCATGGTAATAATTAAAATAAGGTGTGCCTTGAAAAATATCACCAGCGTCTAACAATAAAATATTTTTTTCTTCACTTCTAATTTTTTCAATTAGCGAAGCCCGTTTTGCAAAACCACCTTCGTTTGCAAATTTTGCATCATTTTCAGGAAAGGGTTCAATACGACTATGTTGGTCGTTAGTATACAAAATAGTAAGTTTAGTAAATCCCTTATCTGCTAATAAATTAGTTTGTGCATTTGCCGATAAACCTGAAATGGCAATACCTGTACCTAATGTATATTTTATAAACTCGCGCCTATTTTGAAATTTGTAATCGCTCATCGGTATAAGGTATAATTTGTTTTTTAGCTGCCGTTAAAAATTTACAATAATTAATAAATACATCTCTAATTTTTAAATTACTACTTTTTAATTGAATAGGGTTTTTTAAAAATAAAAAATTATCGCCTCCATTTGCTAAATAATCGCTGGTAACAATGTTATAATTTTTTGTTTTACTAATTGGCAAATTATTTATTGTGGCCGTAACTTCTTTTTTTGCATTTATTTCAACGTTCATTCCTAAAAATGGATGTGGCTTATCTATCAATGCTGGCAATACTTCTAGCAACTTATCACCTGTAATGGTAACTAATGCTAATTCATTTTCAAATGGCATCAATTCAAAAATAGTACCTATTTTAATATCGCCTTTAGGTAAATTAATACGCAAACCTCCTCTGTTTAAAATTACAATGTCAATACTATCGTTTTTATAAAAGTTTTTGGCACCAAAATATAAAGCATCACAACAAAAATTTCCTAACGCACAATTTGCACCATCTTTTGTAACAAAATTGCTAGTACTTGCTATTATGGTATTTGTAGCCGAATCAACTTTTTGTTTATAAGTGATTAACATTTTTTTTGAAGCATCGCTCTCTTTACTTTCTTTTAACGAGTAATGGTTAAACTCGTTTTTTTGTTGTTGATAATATTTGCTACAACCAACACTAAGTAATAAAGCACCAAAAATAAAATATTTACAAAAATTACCCATATGAGTAAACAAAAGTATAAAACTTACAGTACAAAAAATTATTTGTAAAAATAATTAATATTAGATTTACACTTACTTTTAATACAATGATAAAATCTGAAACAAAAATTAGAGTGCGTTATGGTGAAACCGACCAAATGGGCTATGCTTATTACGGCGTATATGCGCAATACTACGAAGTAGGAAGAGTTGAGGCGATGCGCTTATTAGGCTTTAGCTACAAAGATGTAGAAGAACGTGGTATTATAATGCCCGTTGTTGATTATACAATTTCTTACAAAAAACCCGCTTTTTACGACGATGAGATTACAATAGTAACAACATTAAAAGAAATACCAACAGGCGTAAAAATAGTGTTTGATTATGAATGCTACAACTCAAAAAACGAATTATTAAATATTGGCAAAGTAACGCTTGTTTGTATAAATAAAAACACTAATAAAATGTGTAAATTACCGCAGTGGTTTATTGATGCGATGCACGCTTTTTTTTAATTAAAAACCATAAATTTTACTTATTTTCGTTTCTTAATTTTATATTAATGATTTCCACTAAAAAAATTCAAATGGTTGACTTAAAAAGTCAATACCAAAAAATAAAAACCGAAGTAGATGCTGGCATACAAGAAGTATTAAATACAACTGCTTTTATTAACGGACCTGCTGTTAAAGAATTTCAAACTGATTTTGAGACCTACTTAAATGTAAAACACGTTATACCTTGTGCCAATGGTACCGATGCCTTACAAATAGCCATGATGGCCTTAGATTTAAAATCTGGTGATGAAGTTATTACGGCTAGTTTTACGTATGTGGCAACAGCCGAAGTAATAGGTTTATTAGGCCTTACACCCGTTTTAGTAGATGTGTATGAAAATACCTTTGATATAAATATTGAAGCCATTGAGAAAGCAATTACTCCAAAAACAAAAGCCATTGTTCCTGTACATTTATTTGGTCAATGTGCCGATATGGAGCGCATTATGGTTTTAGCAAAAAAACATAATTTGTATGTAATTGAAGATGTAGCACAAGCTATAGGTGCCGATTATACTTTTTCTGATGGCAAAAAAGCCAAAGCAGGAACAATAGGAACAATTGGCTGTACCTCCTTTTTTCCGAGTAAAAACTTAGGTTGCTATGGCGATGGCGGCGCCATTTATACTAACGACGATGCACTTGCAAAAAAATCACGCATGATAGCTCACCACGGGCAAAGTGTGCAATACGTTCATGATGTGTTAGGCGTAAATTCACGATTAGATACAGTACAAGCAGCCGTTTTAAAAGTAAAATTAAAACATTTAGATGAATATGCTGCCGCAAGAAACAAAGCAGCAAGTTACTACGATAAAGCTTTAGCAAATCATCCAAAACTAAAAATACCAGCAAGAGCAAAAAACTCAACACATGTTTTTCATCAATATACATTACAATTAAATGGTGTTGATAGATCCAAGTTACGTGAACAATTAGCCGAACGTGGCATCCCTGCCATGATTTATTATCCAATTCCATTACACGAACAAAATGCTTTTAAAAGTGATAGATTTAAAAAAGGCGATTTTCCTATAACAGAAAAATTATGCGCTACCGTTTTATCTCTTCCTATGCATACCGAAATGGATGAAGAAACTTTGAAATATATTTGTACTAATTTGATAGAATTAGTCAATTAGATTATGTGACTATTAAACCATTAGTTATGAAGAAAGAAAAAAAAGAAAACGCAATATTAAAGTTAACGATAGAATTTTCTATTGCGGTTATTTCTTTTGTTGAAGAATTAGAATCAAAAAAAAAATATGTTGTCGCTAGTCAATTATTAAAATCAGGCGTATCAATTGGCGCAAATGTTCACGAAGCTCAAAATACAGAAAGTAAAGTAGATTTTATTCATAAACTAAAAATTGCCCATAAAGAAGCAAACGAAACAATGTATTGGTTAATAATTTGCGAACAAGCAAAATCTTATCCAACAAATATTAAATTAAAAGATAAACTTCAAGTAATAACAAAAATTTTATCAAAAATAATAGCTCCCACAAAAAATAATTTAAAAAATAAGATTAACTAATAAATTTGTTTAATGTGAATTATCACATAAACTAATTGCCAAATTAACTAATTAACAAAATGAAGATAGCAGTAATAGGAACAGGGTATGTAGGCTTAGTGACAGGAACTTGTTTTAGCGAAGTAGGTGTTGATGTAACGTGTGTAGACATTGACCAAAAAAAAATTGATAATCTTAACAACGGAATTCTTCCTATTTACGAACCTGGCTTAGATGAAATGGTAACTCGCAACGTTCAAAAAAAACGTTTGCACTTTTCAACATCATTAAAAGAAAGTATTCAAGGTGCAGAAGTAATATTTATTGCCGTTGGTACTCCGCCCGACGAAGATGGTTCTGCCGATTTAAAATACGTATTAGCTGTAGCCGCAGGTATTGGCGAACACATGCAACATCCTTTAGTGGTGGTTACAAAAAGCACAGTGCCTGTTAGCACTGCCGAAAAAGTTCGTAAAGCATTGCAAGAACAATTATCAAAACGCAATTCTAATTTAGATTTTTATGTGGCTTCAAATCCAGAATTTTTAAAAGAAGGAGCCGCTATTGAAGATTTTATGAAACCCGATAGAATTGTTGTGGGGATTGATAAACCAGAAGCCGAAGAGTTAATGCGTAAGTTATATAAACCCTTTTTAATGAACGGACATCCAATAATTTTTATGGATATTCCTTCCGCAGAAATGACAAAATACGCTGCCAACGCTATGTTAGCAACAAAAATTAGCTTTATGAATGACGTTGCAAACCTTTGTGAAATTATGGGAGCTGATGTAAACATGGTGCGAAAAGGTATTGGAAGTGATGCACGTATTGGCACTAAATTTATTTATCCTGGCGTTGGTTACGGAGGAAGCTGTTTTCCAAAAGATGTAAAAGCATTAATTAAAACCGCAAAAGAAAATAAATATAATATGCGAATTTTAGATGCGGTTGAAGAAGTAAATGATAATCAAAAACAAGTATTATCTAATAAAGTAAAAATACATTTCAATAACAATTTAAAAAACAAAAAATTTGCATTATGGGGCTTATCATTTAAACCAAAAACAGATGATATGCGTGAAGCACCAAGTTTAGTAATTATTGATAATTTATTAAAAGCGGGCGCAAGTATAGTTGCTTACGACCCAGTTGCCATGCATGAGGCCGAACGTATTTTAGGAAACACAATTTCTTATAGTACTGATATGTATGATACTTTAAATGATGCCGATGCCTTATTAATTATTACAGAATGGCCAGAGTTTAGAGTGCCTAATTTTGATGAATTAAACAAGCGCTTAAATCAAAAAGTTATTTTTGATGGTAGAAATATTTTTGATCATAAAGAAATGAAACAAATAGGGTTTGAGTATTACTGCATTGGGATAAAAACTAATTAGCCAGTGTGGCAATTAGTCAATTTAACGATTAAAAACAACTGAATAAAATAACATTTCTTAAATTGACTCATTGTCAAATTATAGAATTAACTAATTAAAAAAAACATGCAAAAAAGAATTTTAATTACAGGTGCAGCAGGCTTTTTAGGCTCGCATTTGTGCGACCGTTTTATTAAAGAAGGCATGCAAGTAGTTGCTATGGATAATTTAATAACAGGCGATTTAAAAAATATTGAACATCTCTTTAAATTAAAAGAGTTTGAATTTTATCATCATGATGTATCAAAATTTATTCATGTTCCTGGACAATTAGATTACATTTTGCATTTTGCATCACCCGCAAGTCCTATTGATTATCTAAAAATTCCTATTCAAACATTAAAAGTAAGCTCCTTAGGTACGCACAATGTGTTAGGTTTAGCAAAAGTAAAAAATGCACGAGTATTAGTTGCCTCTACAAGTGAGGTATATGGCGACCCACACGTACACCCTCAAACCGAAGATTATTGGGGTAATGTAAATCCGGTTGGCCCACGCGGCTGTTACGACGAAGCCAAACGTTTTATGGAAGCGATGACCATGGCCTACCACGATGCGCATGGGCTAGAAACTAGAATTATAAGAATTTTTAATACTTACGGCCCTCGTATGCGATTAAATGATGGGCGCGTATTACCTGCATTTATTGGGCAAGCCTTGCGTGGAGAAGATTTAACCATGTTTGGCGATGGTAGCCAAACGCGAAGTTTTTGTTATGTAGATGATTTGGTGGAGGGTATTTACCGTTTATTATTAAGCAATTATCATTTGCCTGTAAACATTGGTAACCCCGATGAAATAAGCATTAAAGATTTTGCCGATGAAATTTTAAAATTAACAGGCGCTAACCAAAAATTAATTTCGTTACCGCTTCCTAAAGACGATCCAAAACAACGTAAACCAGATATTACAAAGGCACAACAAATTTTAGGTTGGAATCCAAAAGTAAACCGTGCCCAAGGTTTAAAAATTACATACGAGTACTTTAAATCGTTAAACAAAGAAGAATTAAATAAGGTAGAACATAGAACCTTTAGTTAGTTAGTTAAATATTATTTAAAAAATAATTTCATTAAATTGTTGAGCGATTTTTTTTAATCGTTACACAGTACTCTGTGCCTTAGTAATTTTTAGTTCTTAAAATATTATCTAAATTTTTTCTATTTAATTATAGAATTACATTAATAATTATAACTTAGTAGCCAAAACAATAAAACAATCAAGTATGAAAAAAAACAAACTAAAAATTAATCAAAACTTTGTGTTTGGTGCCCTGTTATTAGGTAGTAACCTAATAAATGCGCAGTGCCCAATACCTAGCCTTGTTACTGCATCGCCTGCCACAATATGTGCTGGCGCAACAACAAGTTTAAATGCAACTGCTGTTGGCGCTTCAATTACTTGGTTTACAGTTCCAACCGGCGGTTCGGCCATTGGAGGAAGCGCAAGTGGTGCAAATTTTGCTGTTAGTCCAGTAACCACAACTACCTATTATGCTCAGTCAAATGGTACTGCCACTCAAACTTATAGTTTTACAGGAAGTATTCAAACGTATACTGTGCCTGTTGGCGTTACACAAGTAACTATTGATGCTGCTGGTGCACAAGGTGGTGGTTCAAATGGCGGTGGCGGTGGCTTAGGCGCTAGAATGATTGGCACTTATACAGTAACTGCAGGGCAAGTATTAAGTGTTGTAGTTCCTTCAATGGGATTACTACAAGTAGGTGGAAATGTTCAAAATAGTTCTGGTGGTGGCGGTGGTGCTTTTGTTTATTTAGCAGGAGTTACACCCACTTTATTAGTTGCTGCTGGTGGCGGTGGCGGCAAATGTAATTATACTGGCTCAACACCTTTACATGCTGGAGCAGCGGGAACTGTTGTTGCTAATGGCAATGCTTCTTCAGATGGCGCTGCTTTAGGTGGCGTTTCTGGTGCTGGTGGTGGCGCTGGATTATTTTCTAGTTCACCCTGCGCAGGCGGTGGTGCTGGCTGGACAAGTAATGGCGGAGGCCCCTATGGTGGAATAGGTATAAGCTCATGGGCTGGTGGTCCAGGATTTTGTGGCGGCGGCGGCGGCGGCTGTGGTGGTGTTGGTGGATTTGGTGGCGGCGGCGGTGGCGGCAATCACTATGGTGGTGGCGGCGGCGGTGGCGGCTTCTCAGGTGGTGGTGGCGGAACCGATCCTACTCATGGTGGTGGTGGTGGTTCTTTTAGTTCTGGTACAGCTCAATCAAATTCAAGTGGTGTTCAATTAGGTAATGGCTTAGTAACTATCACAGGAAATAGTGGTGGATGTACTTCTGCCTCACGTACACCTGTTGTTGTAACAGTTAATGCTTTACCTACTGTATCAGTAACAAGTGGTGCAATTTGTGCTGGTCAATCATTTACAATGGTTGGTAGTGGTGCTAGTACTTATACTTATAGTAGTGGAAGCGCAGTGGTAACACCAACAGCTAATGCAAATTATAATGTAACAGGTACAAATGCTCAAGGTTGCGTAAGTAGTAATACTGCTGTTAGTAGTGTAACCGTTAATGCTTTACCTACAGTATCAGTAACAAGTGGTGCAATTTGTGCTGGCCAATCATTTACAATAGTTGGCAGTGGTGCTAGTACTTATACTTATAGTAGTGGAAGCGCAGTGGTAACCCCAACAGCTAATGCAAATTATAATGTAACAGGTACAAATGCTCAAGGTTGCGTAAGTAGTAATACTGCTGTTAGTAGTGTAACAGTAAATGCTTTACCAACTGTAAATGCAAGTACTAATGCAAGCTTAACATGTACTGGCCAAACGGCTACTTTAACCGCAAATGGCGCAAGTACCTATACTTGGAATACAAGTGCAACAACCGCTGTTATTGTAATAAACCCAACAGTAACTACAACGTATACTGTAAATGCTACTGGTGCAAACGGCTGTAATAATGTGGCAACTGTAACGCAATCTGTTAGTGCTTGTACAGGCTTAAATAGTGTATCGGCTAAAATTAATGGCTTATCTATTTATCCAAATCCGAGCAATGGCGAGTTTACAATTGAACTAAACAATGGTTTAAATAAAACTATTGAAGTAACTGATGTTACTGGTAAAATTGTTCTAACAACTACCTCGTTAAATGATAAAGTAAACATTAAAATTAATAATTTAACAAACGGTATTTACTTTGTTAAAATTGTAAGTAATAATGTAACTGAAGTTATTAAAATTGTAAAACAATAAAATAATTATATAATTTTAAAAGAGCCCTACAGAAATGTGGGGCTTTTTTTAGTTTAAAATCCTTTGGTCCAATTTCTACATTACTTTAATCAATTATCATTCATCTTGCCTCTATACTCTCAGTACTTGTTTAAGTTTCTCTGTTCTATATTTTTAGTACATTTATCCTCGCAATTAATAGTTTAAAATTATGAACCAAGCATATATAATAAATGGCGTTCGTACCGCTATTGGTAGTTTTGGAGGCACTTTAGCCACCATTCGTACCGATGATTTAGCCGCCTTTGCATTAAAAAAATTAGTAGAAAAAAACCCCACTCTTAATTTTAATCAAATTGGCGATGTAATTATGGGCTGTGCCAATCAAGCGGGCGAAGACAATCGCAACGTTGCCCGTATGGCTTTATTACTAGCAGGCATGCCAATTACTGTGCCTGGACAAACTGTAAATAGGTTATGTGCCAGCGGTTTGAGCGCTGCTATTGATGCCGCTCGTGCTATACAAGTGGGCGACGAAAATTTTATGATTGCCGCAGGGGTTGAAAACATGACGCGTGGCCCTTTAGTTATGGGTAAAGCAAGTACAGCCTTTGGGCGCGACCAACAATTATTTGATAGCAGTTTTGGATGGCGATTTATTAATCCAAGATTAAAAGAAATGTATGGCGTTGATGCCATGGGCGAAACAGCCGAAAATGTTGCAGAACTATACAAAATTAATAAAGCCGATCAAGATGCATTTGCTTTTTGGAGTCAGCAAAAAGTTATAAAGGCTATTGCCAATAAACGATTTGAAAAAGAAATTGAAGCCATTGAAATTCCTCAACGCAAAGGCAACCCCATTATTTTTGCTACCGATGAGTTTGCAAAACCAACCACTACTTTAGAGGGCTTACAAAACCTTAAGCCATCGTTTAAAAATAATGGTACCGTTACCGCAGGCAATGCCAGTGGCTTAAACGATGGTGCTGCTGCTATTTTATTAGCGAGCGAACAAGGCATTAAACAAAATAATTTAAAACCCTTAGCCCGTATTGTAAGTTGCGGTATTGCTGGGGTTGAACCTCGTATTATGGGTATTGGCCCTGTAGAAGCTGCCAATAAAGCTTTAAAGCGAGCAGGCTTAACATTTAAAGATATTGATTTAATAGAATTAAACGAAGCCTTTGCTGCACAAGCCCTTGCCTGTACACGTACCTGGGGCTTAGTAGATAATGATGAGCGAATAAATATTAACGGTGGTGCTATAGCTTTAGGACATCCATTAGGTATGAGTGGCGCTCGTATTTTAAATTCGGCAGCTATTGATTTGCATATCCATAATAAAAAATATGCCTTAGTTACTATGTGTATTGGGGTTGGACAAGGATATGCTGTAATTATAGAGCGTTGTTAAAAAAATAGTATATTAGTAATTAATTTAATTAACATTTATGAATTTTAAATATTTTATACTCTTCTTTTTTTTATCCATTGCGCTACTTAGTTTTTCGCAAACTGCGAATATTAAAGCATTAAGTATTAGTGCCGAAGCAAAATTAAAAATAGAAAATTATGAAGATGCTTTAGATGAATACTTACAACTATTGGCCCTTGATAATAAAAACGAAATTTATAATTATAATGTGGCAGTGTGCTACTTAAATACAAATAACAATAAAGCAAAAGCAGTACCCTACCTAGAAATTGTAGCGCGTAACGAAAAACATAATATTAATACAGATTATTTATTAGGCAGGGCATACCAATATGCTAATCGTTTTGATGAGGCCATTGCTGCCTTTGAAAAATTTAAAAAAAATGCAAAAGGCAAAGAAGAAAATTTAAAAACTGTTGACCAAGAAATACAACATTGTATTAACGCTAAAGAACTTGTAAAGTTTCCAATAAATGTTATTTTTCAAAACCTTGGTAAAAATATAAATTCAGAGTTTGCAGATTATTATCCTTTTGTAAATGAAGATGAAGCTTACCTTATATATAATACAAAACGCCCTAAAAATAAGGATATTGAGAAATTAGCCAACGGACAATACCTAAACTCTATATACCTTTCAAAAGTAGTGAATGGACAGTATACGGAAAGTGATATTGTAGGTAAACCCCTTTGCGAAGGCAATTCAGGCGAAGAAGTAATTGGTATGAATGCCAAAGGCAATATTTTATTAATTAACAAACCCAACTTTAAAGGCGAAGCTAAACTATACCTATCTACCACCGATAAAAATGGCGAGTTTAGCAAGTTAAAAGAATTACCCCCAACCATAAATGGCTCTGGCGATGTAATTGCAGCAGCTATTAATAACGATGCGACTACCATTTATTTTGCAAGCGATAGAAAAGGTGGTTTAGGAGGCACTGATATTTATATGTGCAATATGCTACCAACCGGTAAATGGAGCGAAGCAAAAAATATGGGTGCCGAAATTAATACCATTTACGATGAAGATTTTCCAAACCTTTCTCCCAATGGAACAACTTTATACTTTAGTAGTAAAGGGCATAGCAGCATGGGAGGTTACGATATTTTTAAAGCTAATTTTAACGAAACTACCAACCAATTTGAAAAAGTTAAAAACATTGGTTATCCTGTAAATACGAGTTACGACGATTTAAATTTTAGAATAAGTAAAAATGGTCGTTATGGATACGTTAGCAGTTTACGTGGCGGTGGCTTAGGCGATTTTGATATTTATCGCGTGTCGTTTAACGATGTGGAGGTAGATTATACTGTAATTGTGGGGCAGGCAATGGCTAAAGATACTTTAAATAAAATAGACTATCGTAATACCTTTATTTCTGTAAACGATAATATTACAAACGAAATTGTGGGTAACTATATTCCAAACCCTTCTTCAGGCCGTTTTATTATTATTTTACCCCCTGGTAAATATTCTATTATTGTTGAGTCGCCAGGCTTTAAAGATTACAAATACCCTATCGAAATTTTTGATAAAGTATCCTATCAATCTGAAATTAGTTTAACCATACCCCTTTCAAAATAAAAAATATGATTCATAATTTAGCTCTACAAAATAGTATTTTTAATCAATTTGTTGCCGAAATACGCGATGTAAACATTCAAAAAGATAGTATGCGTTTTCGTCGTAATTTAGAACGTATGGGCGAAATATTTGCTTACGAAATAAGTAAAACCCTAGCCTTTACAGATACTAAAACAACCACACCCTTAGGTGAAGCCGATACCAAAACATTAACCGATCAACCCGTAATTGCTACCATTTTAAGAGCAGGCTTACCTTTACACATTGGTATTTTAAATTATTTTGACCAAGCACAAAATGCATTTGTAAGTGCGTACCGTCGCCATAAAAAAGATAATAGTTTTGAAATTGCTTTAGAGTATGTTGCTTGCCCAGATTTAACCGATAAGGTTGTTATATTATGCGACCCCATGTTAGCCTCTGGTGCATCGATGGCATTAACCTATAGAGCACTGTTAGAAAAAGGAATTCCAAAACATACCCATATTGTTACAGCTATAGCCAGCCAACAAGGCATTACGCACATAAAAGCAAGTATGCCTAATACCAATTATACAATTTGGTGCGGCGCTGTTGACGAAGAATTAACCGCCCACTCCTACATTGTACCCGGCTTAGGCGATGCAGGAGATTTAGCCTTTGGAAGTAAATTATAGTCATTTTTTAAAGAAACACTTATAGACTAATGAATATAAACTAACGACTTTAGACTATTGACTAAATAATATATGGAATCTTTAAAACTAAAAATTACCTTACCCATAGCTGCACAAAAATTATACACTGCTTGGCTTAATAGTAAGCAACACACCGCATTTTCTGGTGGCGAAGCAATTATTAGCAATAAATTAAATGAAACATTTACCGCATGGGATGGATACATTACAGGTAAAAATTTAGAATTAGTACCTTATAAAAAAATTGTACAAAGTTGGCGAACAGCAGAATTACCCTGAAGAAGGCTGGGATTAAGAACATTCTTTCAACTGAGTCATGCAGCGTGTGTCTTCAATCAAAAATGATGAGGAGACCATTCAAAATGGCATTCAACAAGAAGGACAGCGTTTGGAAATTAGGTGAACTTGTCTCTGGTGACACCGAAGGACCCTTTAGGGTCACATCCAAGGAAGGGTACCTACATGACTTCAAGTTTGTTGAATTCAAGAGCAGATGGTTGTCAACTTACTTCGGTGCAAGGAAGAACATGGCTGAAACTGCATTTCGTCATTTTGTAAGCTGGTTTGAACGCAATTCTG
>JANYEQ010000083.1 GCA_025363015.1 Bacteroidota bacterium | reverse complement strand
ATTGACGGCAAAAAAACTCTCGCAGATAAAAACTCGTCTACCACCACAAACTTAAATTAAAAGTACAAATGTTTTTTAGCAAAGCAAAATAATTAAAGTTCCCGCGTCGGCGGGGCAAAAATTTGCTTTGCAACCACCCGTCAACCCGCATTGGGCAAGACCGCTGTTATGTGCTGGCGTTTTAATGCCCTTTTAAAGCTGTCTGCGTAATTTAATTTGTGGACGAGTTTTGCTCCAATAACCTAATTGTCTTAGAGTGTCTTGATTGATTATTAATAATTGTCTGTAATGACGATAAAATTTGGCTGAAGTCGAGTTTTTGTCTGCGAGAGTTTTTTTGCCGTCAATTGAAACATTATATAATTTGTCTGCTGTCAATTGGATTGTGTCACTTTTTGTTGACCAATTGCCTTTAGCAAAGTAATGCCAATCACAACCACCATTTTCTTGTATGAAAGTTTTATTGTCACTCAATGTCAAATTAAAATGTTCAAAACCATTAAAGAATTTGAATTTCCCCGGTCTGATATTTTTGTCAGCTTTTGTGAAAATGATTGTTAATAATATGATTATATATTTTGTCAAGTTGTTTGGTTAACGCTTGCACATAACGTTTTGCAAGCAGGCATCAGTTTTTGGCTTTGTCCACCCCTACATTTGAGCAGTGCTACGCCAAAAATTGTGCTTGCTTGTTGTTAGCAGCTGAGCGTTTGTCACGATTTTTATGAGCGTCTGCTTGTGTGGTTGTAAGTTTGAAAGTGAAGATACATTATTTTTATTGTCTAGGGAAACTGTCCGAAATTTATTAGGCGGTTAGTTGGTGGGCGATGGTTTTTTATTTCTTTTTATGTGTGTCGGCAAGCTACGTTTAGGTCGATACACACAGGCGGGGGGCAAGTTTGCAAACTTATTTTGCGCCAACAAAAAAATTATTACCATTAAAAAGAAGCGCCAAAATGTGTTTGCAAACGTGGGTTGGGTTTACGTTTAGTTTATATACTGTATTTTATGGTAATTTCCAAATAACTGCGTTGTTTTTAACAATTTTAACTTTTGATGTCGCCAGGTCGGGCACTTATATCGCGAAAACAGGGGTTTATGTAGTGAGGTTGGAGACTTCTGTTTCAAAAACAGGGACTTATGTCGCTAGGTCAAACATTTATGTCGTGAGGTCGCGGATTTTTGTTTCGATAACAAAGACTTATATCGCTAGGTCAACCATTTATGTTGTTGGGTCGGAGACTTTTGTTATGATAACAAAAACTTATGTCGTAAAAACAGGGAGTGCTTTTACTCTGTCAAAGGTTTAGCCTCCCCCGCCTTTTAGGCACAACCACCTACTTCGACTTCGCTCAGTAACCAAAAGGGGTACAGTACAAAATTACTTGGTTTTTTTCTTTTTCTTTTTTTGAACGTATTTTACAAAAGAAAGTTTGGTAGCATCTTTATAGGCTGAGTTTTCAGTAACTGTGTTTGATTTTAAATACTTTTTAATTTTTAAAGAAATATCATAAAGTCCTGTTTGTGGTGCGTAAAATGTAAGGTTGCGTTGGTTACGTGCTTTGCTTAGTGCAATTTCGGCAATGCCTGCTACTGTGTTTGTTGCATCTAATATACCATAGGTGGCAATAAGTGAGGCTATTTGTAAATCGGTTTCGTTTGGTAAATAGGTTGGTATTTGTTGTAAGCGTTTTATAAGTGTATCAACGTTGGATTGTATGCTATCGTAACTTTGTTGTGAGGTTGAGATTGGGTCTACTGGTTCTGCGCTTGGATCATCGATTGGGGTTGGGTCGTTTGAAGCGGCTTGTTTTGCAGCTATTGCTGCTTTTATTTTAGCGGCGTCGCCGTGAATTTTTGAAACAATTGCTTGTATATCGTTAAAGGTTTGTTGGGGTAGGTTTAGTTGTTGTAAGCTAGCATTTACTCTGGTAACTAATTTGTCTATTGGTTCAAAGGCTATTTCTCGTTTGTCGGAAAGGTCTTTAAAAACGGCTACGGCACTTTTCCAATTTGTAAAATCGGTTTGAGATTGTGAGATTAAGGTTGTAAGTGAGGGAATAGTTAATTGGCTATTCATTGGGTTATAAGCGATGCCTACTTGTACGCAAATTTCTTTTAATAGTTTAATGTTTGCTAAGTTTTTTGCGTGACCTTTTTCGGATTGTGATGCCATAATAATGAGTGATTAGATTTTAGTGATTAGTTAATTGTAAAATAAAAGTAAAACAATTATTTTAATAAACAAATTAAAGGGGAAATTTTTTGTTGATATAGTTTTTTAATTCTGCTTTTTGAAGTGGGGACAAGTCTGTAATGCGGTTTGGTTTTTTTAAGCATAGTTTTAACCAAGTTAAATTTAATTTTATTTGTGCTGATGTTTGAGCATAAAATGTTTTTGAGGCATTTGTTTTTACTGTTTTGTTAAAGCTTTCCCAATCGTTTAAATGCCCAATTAATAAATGGTGGTTTGGTGTTATTATGTTTTCGTTAGTTTGACAAAGTGTAATTAGATTTCGTTCGTCTAATTCTAAATCTGCACGCCCTAACTCGATACATATATGATAGGGTATAATATGGTGCACCTGCAAACCGTTAGTGTATTTTACATTTGTACCACAGGCAACGCAGTAGGGTTGTTTTTTTAAATGTTGTGCTTGTACTTTTGCCCATTTGGAACTACGCTCGTAAATGCCAACTGTGGAAGCAACAAGTAAGCCAACATCGATATTTTGTAGTGGGGTTTTCAATTATTCAAAGTAACGAAATTTTTTAATTTGCAGTTTGGGTTTTGCGTTAACGATTGTAGCGAAAATACTTTTTGCTTGCCTCTTTGCAAAAAGGTTGTAGCGGAAAGCGTGTTAAAACGCCCGAAAAATAAAAACCCTCTACAAATGACTTGTAGAGGGTTTAAAATTTAGTTTTTAATAAATCGTTTAGATATTGACTTATCGTTATAAAAAGCATTTATAATATACAGCCCTGAGCTTAATTGGTTTAAGTTAAAGGTATATTCGTACTCGGTAGGGTTGGTTATTGTTTTAACCTCTTTGCCTTGTGCATTGCATATAATTATACTTTTAGGTAACTCGTTGTTGTTATTTAAGGTTAAATTAAAATTACCATTGTTTGGGTTGGGAATAATATTAAAGGCTAACTCTTTTTGGTTTTGAATTTGATTTTTTAAAGCCGTTGTATTATTTTCATCAAATGTATTTTGGTTGTTTGAAGTATTGCCGTTGTTAGGATTGATTTCGCGAGCACCTGCACTGCACGGGTTTGGTGGGGCAATGTATAAATCGGCTATTGCGCCTTGGTTAAAATTAATATCTGGCAACAGTTCTATTTCGGTATTAGAACTTACATCAAGCGCACCTGTATTTGCTAAAGTAACATTTTGCATACTTATTTTGGCGTTGTAGTGGTAATTTGTAGTGGGGGCAGTTATATTTAAATTATTGGTATTAATTTGCCCTGTGTATTTACTACCAACCCCTACTGCATACCATGCTTCTGTTGTTTGAGCAACTTCATCAGAGTTGGCGCCGTAAAGTTGAGTAGCTGCGGCAATACAAGCTAAACGAGCACCATTTATGTTTTTAGTATAATTACTAATAAAATGTGTTGCCGCTAAGTAAGCTATTTTGCCAGCCTTAAGCTGACCTAAAGGTTTTACGCAATAATTATTACTAAAGGGAGCATCGTTAGTACCTGTGCCACCTTGAGCTAATAAATAAAACCAATGACTCACAATTGTAGCGTTTTGATGAATTAAGGCTTCATAGTTATTTTGATTAAATGTAGTTAGAGTATTACCCCAATTAGAACCAAAAACTGTATTTGGATTATTTGTTTGAGATGGATTAATTAATGACCTCGTTTGACCTGCCGTAATCCCGTTTGGATTATTACCCCCGTGAATAAAATCATTTATGGCTCCTGTTGTGCTATAATTACTATTAACATAATACTCTACCATTTGCCCAAAAATATCACCAAATCCTTCAGCGACTATATCCTCATCTGCACTAAGATTAAAAGTTGTTAAGTTAGTGGCATCAGGAGTGTTTGATCCAACACCTGAAGAATTATTCATTACACCATGCCCAAACTCATGGCCCACAATGTCTAAAACAGCTTGTAGACTATTTGTTCCTTGAAATCTACCAACGTTTATTATACTAGTGCCTCTGTCCCAAAATGAACCAAATAAACTTGAATTAATTAACATTTCAAGTTGAGCATACCCATTATTATATGAGTTAATTCCAAATAAACTATTATAAGCCTCATATACTTTTTCTAAACACCAATGCCCTGTAATACCGACTTTGTCATTTTGGTTTGGCCAGTTATTATTTGTGCTACGGTAATCTACTGAGCCACTATTTCCTTGTTTTTTTGTATAGATAGTAGAGCCTGTACAGTTATTCTTAAGGCGATTGTTGCAAATACCTATATATTTGAATTCAGAAGTGTTAATGCTTTGACCTCCATAATAATGAATAGTTACGTTAGTGGAATTACAGGAATTATTACAAGAATTAGCCGCTAAATTTAAAGACTGATTTTTTTCATTTATCACTGCATCATTTATAAGTAAGTTACTTTGATGTTTAATTAAATTATTATTTATTACATTTTTTTCATTTGCTTGATATGTAGAAAAACGTTTAATAATACTCCCGTCAATTGCACTTACATAATAAAGTGAATCATAATAAATAGAGTCTTGTGAAGATTTCAAAGCGGAAATATAAATTGGGTAGGCATAATAATAATCACTAACATTATTAAAATCATTAGATAAAGTTTTAAAAATACCCAATTGAATTTTTGGATAATAAGTTGCTAAAGTATCACTTTTTGTATCTTTAATATTAGCTTCCCAGAGGCTATCCTGCCATTTATACTTATAACTACTTAAAACATTAGTAAGGCTTTGTATTGCGGTAAGTGTTGAAACTACAGTCCCAAGTATTGGAATTGCATTGGAAACTACCTTACCTCCAATATTAAGAATGGTATCGGATTTGCTTGATATAATATAACTATTACCATTAATTTTTACTCCACCAATGTATTGGTCGTATCGGGTGTATTTTAAACCATCTAAAGCAAACTCGTGCCCTTTTTGATAACTATAGGTCGGGATGGTTTTAAATACATTTAAGTTGTTAGTAAATATTTCGCTAATATGTACTTTTTGTTTTGGCATGTACAAACTAGTGGCTGTATCAAGATAGAAATAGTTAGAGTCTATGGCAATTTGCGATTTGCCATTGTAGCATAAAAACGCTAATAAGAGTATTATTATTTTTTTCATTTTTTTAAAATTTTAATGAGATTAAAAGATTTAGATTAAAAGATTGCATTGGATAATTATTTGAAGCATAGTAATAATATAATTGAGTGGGTGAATTAAATCCAAGCTGATGTTTTGCCCCTATTGAA
>JANYEQ010000057.1 GCA_025363015.1 Bacteroidota bacterium | reverse complement strand
TGCAAGTCCTTGTGGCATCTGCAGGCAATCCCTTGCAGAACATGCCAATCGATTCCATAGTACTATCCGACTGATCTTAAGTGGAATGGAAGGTGAGGTCCAAATTTTTGAAAATGTTCTTGACCTTTTACCTTTTGGATTTGGCGCTTCCGATCTTATCTAATTAAGTGATCTTACTTTTTAGGAACGATTCAATCGTGGAACAAGGAATAAGAAATGGTTTTGAATTTATTACTATTTTTAAATTTTGGATTGGGTGTTCTTTCATAAGCCTCGCGTATGAATAAAGAGCCGTTAGGTTCGCCAATAATATTCGACCCCCAAAATAAATTACACCTAATGCCCCAGTATGAAGATATTTTTCCGCTTCCGAAAATATATTTTTTATTATATATTACTTTGCTTTCGTCGTTAATAATTTTGATGTGGGTATTTACAAGTAAAATATCTTTATATTTTTCGTCTTCTAAAATAGCTACTCCCTTTTCAACTGCAGAATAATCCATTCCATCATCCGCTCCTAAAAACATCATATATTTTCCGGTAGCATACGATAAAACTTTAATGAAATTATGTACTAAACCTATATTTTCGATATTTTGATATAGTTTTATGCGTGGATCGTTATAGCTTTTAATTATATCAACCGTTTTATCTGTTGAGCAATTATCTGAAAAAATTATTTCTAAATTAGTATAGGTTTGTCGCAAAACACAATCAAGTGTTTCGCGCACAAATTTTTCAGTATTATAAATAGGAATGCAAATACTAACTAAAGGTTTACTTTGCATAATATCAAAAATTATTTAATTCTTTTTAAGTAGCCATCGGGTGCTACACTAATTAATAATTTATTATCAATATGCTTATCAATTACAAAGTTTGAATTATTTTTTAAAAATTCAAATACTGCAGTTTTTGGATTGTTACCAACATCCCAAGGGCGGTCATACATGCCTTTTGGTAAATCTTCTACTATCGTATCAAATACTACACAATACGAATTTACAGTTGTAAAATCAGCATATAATCTTAATTCTTCCATTACATGATCGTGGGTATGGTTGGAATCTAAACACACCATAATTGTTTTTTTACCAATGGTGTGTTTTTTTACTTCCTCAACAATTTTTTCATCAATAGCCGAACCTTGTATCATTTTAATACGTTTAGCCATCGGATGAGCTTCAATTTCCTTACGGTTATGATCTCTAATATCAATATCAATTCCTAAAATTTCGCCCTTGCCAATAAGTTCCATTATCGACGCATAAAAAATTAAAGAGCCGCCATGTGCAATACCTGTTTCAATAATTAAATCGGGCTTAATTTTATAAATTAATTCTTGCATCATTACCATATCTTGTGGGTATTGAATAATAGGGCGACCCATCCATGTAAAATTGTAAGAATATTTATCTTTATTAGATATATCGTTAAATTTTGCAGCAGCATCTTTTAACTCTTTATTAGCACCGTAACTATCTACGCGCTCTTCACATTCTTTTTTAAATTGTTCAACAGGATTCATTTTTTATTTTTTTAGTTATATTTTTATTTTTTTTAGTACTACCCCAAAAACGCATTGGTTCATAATCTGTATAGGGGTAGTAGCCTAAGTTTAATTTTATATTTTTTTGTTTTTCGTTTAAATAATTAGTAACCAATTGCTTTATAGTAATTGGTTTGCCACTACAACAATTAATAATACCATTTACTTTTTGTTGCAATGCGAATATAATAATATTTTTTGAAACCAATGTTACAGGCAAATAATCTCGCTGTTGCTCGCCTAAACTCATGTTAAAAACAGAGTCGTTATTTTGTAAGGCATTTTCTAATAATTGAAGGATGGATTTTGAACTTTGTCCTTTACCATACATATAAAATAAACGTACCCACTTAAAATAAAATACATTTGTTTTTTGTAATTCCTCTAATGTTTCTCTTAACCTGTTTTTAGCAATGGGGTAGGCAATAATTGGTTTTGGAGCCATTTCCTCGCTTAACTCACCCTCTTGCATACCATATTCTAAACAAGTACCAACGCAGGTTATGTCCGTTAAGCCATTTTGCACTAAATTAGTAATGAATTTAATATGTGCAGGTAGTACAACATCTATATGGATTTTATTTTTAAAATCGTTTAAACTACCCCAAGCTAGGTGTATTAGGTTATTTGGCGTATTAAATTTTTTAAACAAATTTTCGTTAGTCGTTTCCATTATATTGTGTTCAACGAAAATTACTTTATTAAACCATGATTTTTGCTTTGCCGTTTCTATATTTGTAGAGGTGGCAATTACAGTATATCCGGCTTCAAGTAGTTGTTCAACAACATAATTACCTATAAAACCAGTTGCGCCTGTAACTAAAATTTTCATTTATTTACAGTACTTGTAATTTAGGAATTGGCACTACAAATTTGCAACCCCAGGTTTTTACATAGTTTAATTGTTTTACAATTTCGTCTTTAATATTCCAAGGCAAAATAATAATATAGTCGGGCTTGTCGCTTTTAATTTTATCTTCGGTACAAATAGGTATGTGGCTTGCTGGCATATATTTGTTTTGTTTATGAGGGTTAGCATCTACCACAAAGCTTATCATATCATTTTTAATGCCACAATAATTTAATAAGGTATTACCTTTTGCAGCAGCTCCATAAGCCGCCACTTTTTTACCTGCACGTTTTTGTTGTAATAAAAATTCTAACAAATCGTTTTTTATAATCTCAATTTTTTGTTGAAAATTACTGTAGTAGTCAATGGTTAACATACCTGCTTCTTTTTCTTTAGTTAACATATTGCTTACATTGGCACTAATTGTTTTTGTAGTATCTTCTTTATGTTTTGCAAAAATTCTTAACGAACCACCATGGGTAGTTACTTCTTCTACATCAAATATGTGTAAGCCGTTTGCCTCAAATATTTGTGAAACGCTATAAAAAGATAGGTATGAAAAATGTTCGTGATAGATGGTGTCAAATTGACTATTTAAAACCAGCTGGAATAAATGCGGAAATTCCATGGTAATAATACCTTGAGGGTTTAATAATAATTTCATGCCCCCAACAAAATCCATAATATCAGGTACATGTGCTAACACATTATTTCCTAGCAATAAATCTGTTTTTTTTCCTTCGCTTGCTAACTTTGTAGCTAAACGTACACCAAAAAAATCAACAACTGATGGGATACCTTTTTTAATGGCAACAGCTGCCGTATTTGCTGTAGGCTCAATGCCTAATACGGGCACATTTTTTTCTTTAAAATATTGCAATAAATACCCATCGTTTGATGCTATCTCTGTAACTAATGATTGTTGATTAAAACCAAAACGATTAATCATCATTTCGGTATAGCTTTTGCAATGACTTAACCAACTTGTAGAAAAAGAAGAAAAATAAGCGTAATCGCTATTAAAAATATCTTCCGATTTTTTGTATTCATCTACTTGAACTAAAAAACATTTTTGACATACCAATACTTTTAGTGGATAAAATGTTTCGGGTTCGTTTAATTGCTCGGCAGTTAAATAGGAGTTTGATGCTGGACTGTTAACCAAATCGGCAAATTGAATAGTAACGGGTGTTTTACAAAATCTACAGTTCATAATTATATTCCTTTAAATGTATTATTTATTAATTTATATTTTTTATCTTTTTCTGAAATTATACTTACTGGTAAATTCCATTTTATATTTAAGGCTTCGTCAGCATAATTTAAACCAGCATCGGCATTTGGAGTATAATAGTGTGTATGGTGATATATTAATTCGGTATTATCGCTTAATGTTTGAAAGCCATGAGCAAAGCCTTCGGGTACATATATCATTTTTTTATTTTGCTCACTTAATTCTACTGAAACGTATTGTAAAAAAGTTTCTGAATCTTTTCGCACATCAATAATTACATCATTAACTATGCCTTTAACACAACGTATTAATTTAATTTCTTGGTATGGAGGTACTTGATAATGCATGCCTCTTATTGTTCCTTTTAAAGTATTATAGGAATGATTGAGTTGCACAAACTCTTTAGTATGACCAATTTGTCCAAATTCTTTTTTACAAAATGTACGTGCAAAGCCACCTCTATCGTCAGAAATTAGTTGTAACGAAATTACAAATGCACCTTTTAATTTTGTTTCTTCAAAAATCATTTTGTCCAACTGTAATTTAATTTTTTTGCATTTGTAACGTAATTCGTAAGATCGCCTTCGGTATTTAAAACGCCTGTTTCGTAATAATTTTTATACCATAAAATTGTTTTTTCAATGGCTATTTCGGTATTCCAAACGGGTATCCAATTTAAAATTAGATTAGATTTTGTACAATCTAAACGTAATAATTTTGCTTCGTGAAGGATATTTTCTTGTGCGGGTGTATCAAATTTTATAGCTGGCCAAATGCTAATTGATTTGGTTAATACTTCTAAAACAGAACGTGTTTCGTTATTTTGTGGCCCAAAATTCCAGCCATCAGAAACAACAACATCGCTATTTAAAATTTTTTGTCCTAATACTAAATACCCCGAAATGGGCTCTAATACATGTTGCCAGGGGCGAGTGGCTTTTGGGTTACGTATTTCGGTAGATAATTTTTTGAAAGCGTTTTTTACAACATCGGGTATTAATCGGTCTTCCGACCAATCGCCACCTCCAATAACATTGCCTGCCCGCCCACTTGCTAAAATAAAATGATGTTTTTTGCCAAATTCGGTTATTGGAAAAAATGAACGACGGTACGAATTTGTAACTAATTCGGCACAGCCTTTTGACGCGCTATAAGGGTCGTAACCACCCATTCTGTCTGTTTCATTATAAGGGCGATCATCTTCAAAATTCTCGTAACATTTATCACTCGTAACAATTACTATACCTTTTACAGAGGGGTAGCTTTTGCAAGCCTCAATTACATTCGCCGTTCCCATTACATTGGTTTGAAATGTTTCTAATGAATTTCTGTAAGAGTAGCGAACTAATGATTGGGCTGCCAAATGAAATACAATATCTATTTTATAATTTGTAAATATATTTTTTAATTGCTTAAAATCATTAATATCTCCCTTAATAAATGCAAGATAGGGACTACTTAATAATTTAAAATGATTAGGCTCAGTGGGAATTGTATTTGAAAAACCAATAACATTAGCTCCCATTTTATTCAGCCAATAGGCCATCCATGAGCCTTTAAAGCCAGTGTTGCCAGTTAACAAAATAGTTTTGTTTTTGTATATGCCCCCAAAAAGGTTTACCATACTTTCCAAGGTGCTTTTTCAGTTTCCCACAATTCTTCTAACTCAATTTTATCGCGCATGGCATCCATACATTTCCAAAAACCATTATGTCTGTAAGCACTTAGTTGCCCATCGTTTGCTATATCAATTAAGGGCTTTTTTTCCCATTGAACATGTTCTACATCATCTTGTAAATAATCAAATATTTTTGGCTCTAGTACAAAAAAGCCTCCATTTATCCATACGCCGTCGCCTTCTGGTTTTTCTTGAAATTTATTTACAATTCCTTTCTCATCCATTTCAATATTTCCAAAGCGGCCAGGCAATTGAATAGAGGTTAGTGTTGCTAATTTACCACTTGCTTTGTGAAATTTTAAAAGCGCATTAATATCAATATCTGCAACGCCATCGCCATAAGTCAACATAAACGTTTCGTCTTTTACATGTTTTTGAATTTTTTTAATTCGACCTGCCGTATTTGTGTTTAAACCTGTATCTACCAAAGTAACTTTAAACGATTCTGAATTTGTAAAATGAACATCTAACACATTCTTTTCTAATTCAACAGTAATATCAGAGTTATATAAAAAATAGTTAATAAAATATTCCTTTATTAAATGGCCTTTGTACCCTAAACACACAACAAATTCATTAAACCCATATTGTGCATATATTTTCATAATGTGCCAAATTATTGGTTTTCCGCCAATTTCAATCATTGGCTTTGGTTTAATGGTTGTTTCTTCTGATATTCTAGTACCTAAGCCCCCAGCTAATAAAACTACTTTCATTATTTAAAAAATTAAACTTAAGTTACGAATGTATAATTTATTTTTTAAAATTAATTACCTCAATTATAAAAAATAATAAAGTATATTAGCTACTTGTTTTTATGAATAAAAAAATTTCCATATTGGTTCCTATTTACAATTCGGCTCCGTTTATGAATTTGCTGTTAGAAGCTATTGATAAACAATGCCAACTATCTAATTGGGATTTAGAACTTGTTTTAGTTGACGATGGAAGTAGAGACAAAAGTTACGAAAAAATTGAAGAACTTGCAAAAACATATTCATACATAAAAGGGATTAAACTATCCAAAAATTTCGGACATCAAATTGCCGTAAAAACAGCATTAAACCATTGTAGTGGTGATTATATTGCTATTATTGATGATGATTTGCAAGATCCACCCTCATTATTACCCTATTTTTTTGAGCATCTAGACAAAGGCTATGATGTAGCTTATGGGGTGCGTAAGAAAAGAAAGGAATCTATTTTAAAGCGCATAGCATACAGTAGTTTTTATCGTATTTTAAAAGGAATGAGTGATATTCATATACCCATTGATAGTGGAGATTTTTGTGTAATGAAAAAGCATGTGGTGGATAATATGCTAAAATTCCCAGAGCAGAATCCTTTTTTAAGAGGTATTAGGGCTTGGGTTGGGTTTAAACAAATTGGGGTAGAATATGATCGTCATGCACGTTTACAGGGGCAATCGGGTTATACTTTAAAAAAATTATTAAAAATTGCAGTGGATGGTATTTTTTCTTTTTCGAGTGCGCCCATTCGTTTAATTACAGTTTTAGGTATTTTAGGCTTTTGTATTGCAACATTATACTCCATCATTACTATTTACGGTTATTTTGTGCATGGCATAGAAACTAAAGGTTTTGCTACTTTGGCTATTTTAATTTCATTTTTTAGCTCGTTAATACTTATTTGTTTAGGTATAATTGGCGAATATATTGTTAGAATTTATGACGAAGTTCGGGCAAGGCCTTACGTTGTTATTGAAAAAACGATTAATGTATGAACACAATTAACGTTGCTATAATAGGTAGTAATGGCTTTATTGGCAGTCATTTAACTGCTAAATTGTTACAAAATAAAAATTGTAATTTGTATTTGTTTGGACGAAGCGACAAAAGTGTTTTTAATACTGATGTAAACTACAAACAAATTGATTTACAAAATAATAGCCAAAATTCTCTTTATTTTAAAGATATAGATGTTGTTTATTATTTAGCTTCAGAAACCATTCCTGCTAATAGTTGGGCAAATCCATTAGTAGATATTGAAAAAAATTTAATCCCATTTTTAAATTTTGCAGAGTGTTTATCTAAGTTACAAATAAAAAAAATTATTTATTTAAGTAGTGCAGGCACCGTTTACGGAACTACCAACCAAAAAGTAAACGAAGAGTTTAATAAAAATCCATTTTCGCCTTATGGAATTACAAAATTAGCCATCGAAAATTTTTTAGTGTATTACAAAACCAAGTATAATATTAATTTTGATGTTTTTCGTATTTCTAATGTTTATGGACAGGGGCAAGATACTTCAAAGGGCTTAGGAATGATAAATACTTTTTTAGAAAAAATTATTAAAAACGAAAAAATAAAAATTTTTGGTGATGGGTTTAATCTTCGTAATTATATTTATGTAAAGGATGTAGCAGAACTATTAAGTTTATCTCTGTCAAATAACATAAGTACTTCCGAAGTTTATAATCTATCTTCAAACGATAGTTTAACAATAAACGAAATAGTAGCCTTAATTAAAACTACAGTATCAGAAAAAGTTGATGTGGAGTATGAAGAAATTAGAAAAAGTGATAATACAGCAATTGACCTTGATAATACAAAACTACTAAAAACCTTTCCTAATTTTAATTTTACGCCTATTAATAAGGGCATTACAGAAACGTATAAGTTTATTCAACAGCAGGTTTTGCAACAAAGCAAAAAACATTAAATTCACTTAAAAAATTTATGGCAAAAACTATTACAATAAATAAACCACAAAGCGAACCTAATTTTTTATCGAAAGATAGTTTTACGATTGTAGGCAAAACATTTTCGTTC
>JANYEQ010000053.1 GCA_025363015.1 Bacteroidota bacterium | reverse complement strand
TTTGACTATAACTACTTTTATAAAATAAAAGTAAGCTGATAATTATTAGCTTAAATTTAGAATTTATTTGTTTAAAATCCATCAATAAATATTAATGGTTAATTTATCAGCCTTAATAAGTGTTTTATCCGCTACGCAGGTGTTGTAAACCTGCGTTGTTATATTGGTTGTATTCACAAATCTAATTTACAATTTATTTAATGAATTTTCCCTTCTTTTTTCTTAGATAAGGGCCGAAGGAGCCAGCTTGTGTGGTGGAAACAAAAAATCAAGGCTTAACTCAATCTTTCAAAATTCTTCCTAATCTTCCTCAATCTTTCAATTACCCACTACCTCACCAACTGCACAAACTGTTTATAGTTTTTATGTTCGCCACTGGTAGTTATACTTTCTACTATGTAAAAATAAGTGCCTGTGGGCAAAGGTTGGTTTTTGTTAAATTACTCTTTTACAACTTTTCTTACAATCCTCGTCCCATCGGGTTCTAATATTTCCACAAAATAAGTTCCTTGCGGGTAGCTATTTAAATCTATTTCGATTGAATTATTGCTTAAACTTTGTTTAATAAGTACTAAACCTAAACCATTTAAAATAGTAATGCTAACTACTTTGCTATTACTTTTTGTAATAAAAAATTTATTAGTAAAGGGGTTAGGGTACACCTTAATGTTTTCAAGCAATTTGTTTTTACTTATTCCTAAAGCAATTGGTGCCCCTTTGGCAACAAACATATTGGTACCATTTGAATTTATGGTAGTGCTGCCAATACTAAGTGTACTGCTTTGAATAGTGCCGGTAACATAGTAATAACCGGTATTATCAATAGCTATATCGTTAATTACGTTACTTCCGGTAATGCCAAGTTGAGTGGATTCAATTTCAGCACCATTTTGATTATATTTATTAATAAAAATTGTAAATATTGCTGAATTACTGTAACTATATGTTGCAAAACTACAAGTGCCGGCTGCCATTTTTGCTGTTACAATTACATTATTAAACGCATCAACAGCTACTGATGAATAGTACTCGGGATTGCTAATATTAGAACTAGTAAAATTTTTTGCCCAAATATAATTCATGTTATTATCAAATTTTACAACAACTGCATCATATACCCCAGTAGGTGTTATTGTTGTGCTACCAAAAGCTGTAGCACTATAAATTAAACCAACAATTAATATATTATTGGCATTATCCAAAATCATTTTATAAGTCCCGCCTATAACGCCATTAGTATTAATTGGTTTTATCCATTGTTTTATCCCACTTGCATTATATTTAATTACAAAATCATTATTACCGCTAGGTATATTGGCCAATGTACTAGTGCCAATATTTATTGCCGAGTTGGTAGTTGAAATTACAGAGTAGCCCTCAACAAATACATTGCCTTGATTATCACTTAAAATTAAGTTATGTCCAAACGAGTTGGAGTTGTTAGACTCTTCTATACTTACCCAGTTTAATACCCCTATGCTACTGAATTTTGCCGAGTACCCTGCGTTAATTGTTGTTGTAAGTGCTAAGTTTGTTCCACCAACAGTAAGTGTATTTGATGTGGAAACGCCGGTAATTAATATGTTATTAAACGAATCTACAAACAAATCGCAAATACACTCAAACTTTACCCCCTTAATTAATTGATGCCATATATAGTTACCATTAGTGTTTAATTTTAAAATTACAGCGTCATAATCAGCAGATGTATTAACTAAAGTTGTTGTACTTATAACTACTATGCTACTATTAAAAGAAGATGTTAATATAATATCGTTGTTAGAGTCAATTACTAATCCATTAACATACTCATTACCCGAGCCACCAAAATTTTTTACCCAAAGCAGGTTTCCGTTCGTGTTATATTTCGCAATAAAAATATCAGTTAAGCCATTTGATGTTAATGTTGTTGATCCAATGCTAACTGTTCCACTAAAGCTTCCGCCAACATACACATTTCCGTTAGTATCTGTTTTTATTTTTTCCCCCTTAGAACTTGTAGACGCATCATTTGCCCATAACCAGTTAAGGTTTTGCGATTTAATATTTTCAAAAACAAATAAAGTTATTAATAGGATGTATATTTTTTTCATATTTTTTTTATTAAAATTAACTCAACACGATTTACTAATTTTATTTAATTTACAATTGGTTGTATTTATTTTATAACTGGTTCGTTTTTTTTATAACTGGCAAATTTTACCGTACTAATACCACAAAGCCTTTATAGTTTTTTAGTTCGCCACTGGTAGTTTGGGTTTCTATAATATAAAAATAAGTACTACTTGGCATTAACTCGCCATTGTATTTCCCATCCCAAATTAAAGTTATAATAGATGAGTTGTTGGTTGTTTGAGTTTTAAATACTTGGTTACCCCACCTATTATAGATATATAATTTTGCATTGTTTACATTGGCTAATTTTGCTACAAAGGTTTCGTTTGTGCCATCGCCATTGGGGCTAAAGGCTTGGGGTATAAAGGTTATAGGTTCTACTATATCACAGGTATCTTTTAAAATTACTTGCACGGTACTTGTGCTATTTATGGCACACTCGGTTTTGTTTAAAGTATAGGTTAGTGTTGTATTAGGGTTTGTAATAGGCGTGGCGCAGGTGTTGCAGTTTAGGTAAAAATTAGGT
>JANYEQ010000048.1 GCA_025363015.1 Bacteroidota bacterium | reverse complement strand
CTTTTTCTAAATCTTTTTGCTGATCTTCTTGCTTTGCTTGTAATTTTGCAGCATCTTTAATGGCCTCTTCAATAGGTGCTTTAGATTGTTTTACGGCAAACTCTTTTACCATTTTTTCTATAAATTTGTATTTATCTTTATCTTTTGATGAGCTCAGGTAAGTACCTCCTAAATCAACAGCAACCATCATTTTAACCGTTTTATCTTTTTTGTTTTCTTCAAATTTTGTATAAAAATCAACTGGGTTATTGCCCCAATCTTTTATTAAAATATTATCGCCAAATACTTCGTTATCGCTGTCTTTTACTTTTTCGTTTTTAAAATCTTTTAAAACTTTTTTCCACTGGCTTAATACATCGTCTAATTTATTTTCTAAAATAGTAGTTGTAATGGCATTTTGCGAGCCTATACTAAATTTTTCGTTACTTTCTTTTACCGAAATAGATTGCGAAAAGGTTGATATAGATAGAAATAATGTAGTAATTGTAATAATATTTTTCATGTATGTAATGTTTGTTTGTTGTAAAGATAAGGTTTAGTATTATACTATTAAAAAAATGGCAATAAAAAAACCGTTTGGGTTTAAAGCCAAACGGTTAAATTTATAATTTAATTTAGTATTAGTGAGCTTGAGTAGTATCGGCAAGTTCTTTTAAAACTTCTACTGCTTTATTTAAAGAATCCATAGCACCTGGCATTGCATCTTTTAGTTCTTCCATACCATGCATTACTGTAGATGCAATTTTGTAAATCCAAAAAATTGCCAATGCTAAAGCTACAAAGTTTAAAATAATACCTGTTAACATCATTCCGTTTTTAGTATTGTTGGCGCCTTTTGCCATAAAAAAAGCAACAACACTTAAAATTAAACCTACTAAAGCTAACCACCATGCGGCAGCGCCCAATACTGGTATAATTGCCCAAACTAATGCTACAATACCAATAATCATACCAGCTGTTCCTAATCCTTTACCTTTTGTACTTGTTGTTGTTGTTGAGTTGTTTTCTTCTATTTTTTTAGATTTTAGTTTTTAAATAATTTAATAATTTTAACGAAAATAACAGATTTATGTTAAAATTGTTAAATGTAATTGTTAAAGTTTTTAACAATTACATTTAAGTTAATATTAATAAACTTAATATTTTATTGTTTTAAATAATAAATAAGTATAAAAAATAATTAAACCTAACTTGATTATATTTGCAGGGTAAAATGTTATCTACCGTTAAAAAATATTTATCGTTAATAAAGTTTAGCCATACTGTGTTTGCATTGCCTTTTGCATTAATAGGTTTTTCGTTGGCAATACACAGCGGTAAGGCCACTTTTAATTTACAAAAACTAGTACTCGTTATTTTATGTATGTTATTTGCGCGTAGTGCTGCTATGGCTTTTAATAGGTATATTGATAGAACATTTGATGCCAAAAACCCACGCACTGCTATTAGAGAAATACCTGCAGGAACCATAATGCCTGGTGCAGCTTTATTTTTTACATTAATTTGTTGTATTTTATTTGTAGTGTGTGCTTATTTAATAAATAGCTTATGTTTTTATTTATCACCAGTGGCGTTACTTGTAATTTTGGGTTATAGCTTAACAAAACGTTTTACCCCTTTATGCCATTTAATTTTAGGACTTGGCTTAGCCTTGGCACCAATTGGGGCTTATATGGCTTTAACGCAACAGTTTGCTATTTTACCAATTTTATTTGGTTGTGTGGTATTTTTTTGGGTAAGTGGTTTTGATATTATGTATGCCCTGCAAGACGAAGATTTTGATCGTAGTGAAGGTTTAAAATCAATACCCGTTTATATGGGCACAAAAAAATCGTTGCGTTTATCAGAGCTGGTGCATTTGTTTGCGGGAATAATAGTAACGTTTGGCTTTTTTTTAGGAGACTTTAGTTGGTTATATATTATTGGCGCTTTATTATTTATGGGTTTACTGGTATACCAGCACAGCCTTGTAAAGCCAAACGATTTAAGTAAAATAAATTTAGCTTTTGGTACCACAAATGGTATAGCAAGTATTGTTTTTTGCCTATTTGTATGTGCCGATATTTTTTTATTAAGGTAGCTTTAAAATTTATACCTTAATTACAAAAAAAATATTTATGCTTTATATTTTAATTGTGCTAGATTAAAAGCAATTAATTTAATTTACTTGAGTACTTAAATTATATAATTATTTAGAAAATACTCTATCTTTACCGATAAATCAACTAAATAAAACTAAATGAAAAAAATTTTTACAACTTTATGTTGCGTTATGGCATTAGCAACTGCAAAATTAAATGCCCAATGCGGTACTACTTTTGGCAACTTTCCCCCTAGTTATACAATAGCGGCTAATTTTGGTGCTAATTATTTATTAGGAGATAGTTATACTTTAACTACTGGAGGAACCTTAACCGGCTTAGGCTACAAAGGCAATGGTACTGGCGCTACAATGCGAATGGCAATTTATACAGATGCGGCCGGAATAGCTGCAAATTTAGTAGCGTATACCAATACAGTATTGGTAGGCACAGGTAATTTTATAATTCCAATTACTACCCCAACCGTTATACCCGCAGGTGTATATTGGATTATGGCAGATTATGTAAATGGTACAGGTACCAATCATGTTAATTACACCACTTCTACCTCTAAAACTGTTTGTTACATTAGTTATTCTCCTCTTTCAATTCCACCAAACACTTCTACATGGAGTACTTATACAGGGCAAGATTTTGATTACTGGGGAGTTATAGCTGGCGCAGCTGCTCCAACCTTAAGTATTACTGGTAATACAAGTATTTGTAATGGCCAAAGTACAATTTTAACTGCATCAGGTGCAAATACTTATACTTGGAGTACAAGTGCACAAACAACTACTATAAGTATTACACCCACCGTTACAACTAACTATACTGTAGTTGGTACAAATACGGCAGGATGTATGGGATCGAGTATAACTACAATTGTAGTTAATGCCACACCAACCATTTCGGTTAATAGCGGTGCTATTTGTGCGGGCAGTTCGTTTACAATGGTGCCTAGTGGCGCAAGTTCTTTCACATTTCAAGGGGGGGGTGCTGTAAAAAATCCAACTGCTACAACAAGTTATACAGTAGTAGGTACAAATACTGCAGGCTGTATTTCTAATATTGCAACTTCTAACGTAACAGTAAATGCTACGCCAACAATTTCGGTTAATAGCGGTGCTATTTGTGCGGGTAGTTCGTTTACAATGGTACCTAGTGGTGCAAGTTCTTATACGTTTAGTAGCGGTAGTGCTGTTACTACACCAAGTATAAATTCTTCATATACTGTAACAGGTACAAGTACTGTTGGATGTGTAAGTAATGCCGTAGTTTCTAACGTTACGGTAAATGCCGCGCCAACAATTACAGTTAATAGTGGATCCATTTGTGCGGGTAGTTCGTTTACGATGTTACCAAGTGGTGCAAGTTCTTACACGTTTCAAGGAGGTGGTGCCGTAAAAAATCCAACATCTACAACAAGCTATACAGTAGTAGGCACAAACACTACAGGATGTATTTCTAACATTGCAACAGCAAATGTTACTGTAAATGCTTTACCAACAGTTACTGCTAGTTCGTCTAACTCAGGTTCTGTTTGTGCTGGTCAATCTGTTAGTTTAACTGCTAGTGGTGCTAATACGTATAGCTGGAACACAGGTGCAACTACTACTGTTATTGCTGTAAGCCCAAGTGTTACCACAAACTATACTGTTAATGGTGTTGGTACTAATGGTTGTACTAATATTGCTACAATTACGCAACTTGTAAATAGTTGTGTGGGTATTCAAACTAATAATAATCAACAATTAGCAATTAGTATTTACCCAAACCCAAGTAATGGCGAATTTACTGTAGAATTAGCAAATGGTTTAAGCAAAGTAATTAATGTTACTGATATTACAGGTAGAGTTGTTTTAACTACTACTTCAATGTTAGATAAAGTAACTATTAATATATCTACTTTAGTTAATGGCATTTATTTTATTAAAGTAATTAGTAATAATAAAACTGAAATTATTAAGGTTGTAAAACAATAGTAATTTATTTAAATTATTAAGCCGTTTCATTTAAATATGAAACGGCTTTTTTAATGGGGTTTTTGTATGGCTTTTTTATTGTAGTGTACAAGTAATTGGGTCGTTTGGATTTTGGATAGTAGGCGTATACGATTTACATTTTTTAGTAGCTTTTTGTTTAGTATCTTTTATTGTAAAACCTGAAGAATCACATCTTTCTGACATACAAAAGCAGGTATAATTTTTTTTACAACTACTTAAAGTACTAATTAAAAAAAGTATGCTAATTATTTTTATACTTTTCATAGTTGTTTATTTTACAATTAATAATGTAAAATTGTTTAAAATTAAATTAATAAAAAATATACTCAAATTTAAGCTATACCCACACCGTGGCATTGCTTGTATTTTTTACCACTGCCACAGGGGCAAGGGTCGTTACGCCCAATTTTTTGTTCAACACGTATGGGTTGTATTTTGGGTTTTTGCTGTGCGTTTTGTTCTTCTACCGCATTTTCGTTACGAGTTTCGGTTAACTTTTCCTTTTTTTGTTGAGGCTGTTCTTGCGTAAAACGGGCTTGTGGCTGGTTATTATTTTCGTTAGGTAAACCACCTTTCATTAAAAACGAAATAACTTCTTTATTCGTTTTAATAATCATATCCTTAAACAAGTTAAACGACTCTAGTTTATAAATTACTAAAGGGTCTTTTTGCTCTAAGGATGCGTTTTGTACGGCTTGTTTTAAATCGTCTAACTCTCGTAAATGTTCTTTCCAAGCATCATCTATCATGGTAAGCACAACGCCTTTTTCAAAACTTAAAAATAAATCGCGCCCTTTGGTTTCGTAAGCTTTTTTAAGATTAGCCATAACCTGCACGCCTCTGATACCATCTGTAAAAGGGGTTACAATGTTTTCAAAACTATTGTTTGGATTTGTGTATACATCTTTTATTACTGGAAAAGCTTGCTCGCTAACCAATGCCGCTTTTATGTGATATTGTGTTTGTATGGCTTCAAATAATTGTTGGGTTAAATCATCTTCTTTACCACTATTAAATTGCTGGGCCGAAAATGGGCTTTCAATAGCAAATAAACGAATGCACTCTAAATTAAAACCATCAATATCTTTATTAGGTTGATATTCTTCAATCATACTTGATGCTACTTCGTACATCATATTTGCAATATCAATACTAATTCTATCGCCATAAAGCGCATTACGCCTACGTTTGTAAATCACATCGCGTTGCGCATTCATTACATCATCGTATTCAATTAAACGCTTACGTGTACCAAAGTTATTTTCTTCTACCTTTTTTTGTGCGCGTTCAATGGATTTGGTAATCATGCTGTGTTGAATAACTTCGCCTTCTTTTAGCCCCATTCTATCCATTAAACTGGCAATACGTTCGCTACCAAATAAACGCATTAAGTTATCTTCTAAACTTACAAAAAATTGCGACGAGCCCGGGTCTCCTTGACGACCAGAACGGCCACGTAACTGTCTATCTACACGACGGCTTTCATGACGCTCAGTACCAATAATGGCTAAGCCTCCAGCATCTTTAACGCCTTCACCTAATTTAATATCGGTGCCCCTACCTGCCATATTTGTGGCAATGGTTACGGTACCTGCTTTACCTGCCTCGGCAACAATATCAGCCTCTTTAGCGTGTAATTTGGCATTTAATACATTGTGCTTAATGCCACGTAATTTTAAGGTACGGCTCAGTAATTCACTAATCTCAACGGTGGTAGTACCAATTAATACTGGTCTTCCAGCAGCTACTAATTTTGCAACTTCGTCAATAACAGCGTTGTATTTTTCACGTTTAGTTTTGTAAACAAAATCTTGTTCATCTTTACGCGTCATGGGGCGGTTGGTAGGTATTTCGATAACATCTAATTTATAAATGTCCCAAAACTCTTGAGCTTCGGTGGTTGCCGTACCTGTCATCCCTCCCAATTTATTGTACATACGGAAATAATTTTGTAAAGTAACCGTAGCGTAGGTTTGAGTAGCGGCTTCAATTTTTACATTTTCTTTTGCTTCAATCGCTTGGTGTAAGCCATCGCTGTAACGGCGGCCTTCCATAATACGCCCTGTTTGCTCATCTACAATTTTTACTTGCCCACCTTCAATTACATATTCGGTATCTTTTTCAAAAACTGTATAGGCTTTTAATAATTGCTGCATGGTGTGTATGCGCTCACTTTTAACACTAAATTCGCGCATTACTACCTCTTTAGCGGCAATTTTTTCTTTAGGGTCTAGTATTGATTTTTCTATTTCGGCCACTTCATCGCCCACGTTTGGAATCACAAAAAACTTAGGATCTTCGGTATTTCCGGTTAAAAAATCAATTCCTTTTTCGGTTAAATCTACTTGATTATTTTTCTCTTCTACTACAAAATAAAGTTCTGCATCAATTTTATGCATTTCTTTATTTTGATCTTGCATATAAAAATTTTCGGTTTTCTGTAATAATGCTCTAACACCGTTTTCGCTTAAAAATTTAATTAAAGCACCGTTTTTAGGTAAGCCACGGTAAGCACGTAATAAAGGTATTCCAGCTTCTTTTTCTTTGTTTTCGGCAAATAATTTTTTAGCATCGGTAATACACAATTGTAAATATTGTTTTTGAGCAGCCACTAATTTTTCAATACGAGGTTTGTATTCCATAAACTCATGCTTATCGCCTTGAGGTGTTGGCCCACTTATAATTAAAGGTGTACGCGCATCGTCAATTAACACGCTATCTACTTCATCAACAATAGCAAAATTATGTTTACGTTGCACTAATTCTTCAACGCCACGCGCCATATTATCACGTAAATAATCAAAGCCAAATTCATTATTAGTTCCATAAGTAACATCGCAAAGGTAAGCATCACGGCGTTCTTGCGTATTTGGTTCGTGTTTATCAATACAATCTACACTTAAACCATGAAACATAAACAAAGGTGCATTCCATTCACTATCGCGCTTTGCAAGGTAATTATTTACGGTTACTAAATGTACACCACGCCCTGATAAGGCATTTAAAAACACTGGAAGTGTTGATACGAGAGTTTTACCTTCGCCCGTTGCCATTTCGGAAATTTTACCTTGATGTAGAACCATGCCACCAATAAGCTGTACATCGTAATGCACCATATCCCAAGTAATTTCGTTACCTGCGGCTAACCATTTATTTTTGTAAACAGCTTTTGCACCACGTATTTCAATGTTTTTAAACTCCTTACTAAATTTAATATCTACATCGTTTGCTGTAACTTCTAACTCTGCATTATCTTTAAAGCGGCGAGCAGTTTCTTTTAAAATAGCAAAGGCTTCGGGTAATATTTTAGTTAAAGTTTCTTCTACAATTTTAGTAGCAGTTTTTTCAATTTCGTCTATTTCTTTGTATAAATCTTCTTTGGTATTTACATCCATTTCAGCATCGCTATTAATTTTTGCCTTAATGGTAAGTATTTCATCGGTTTGTGAGCGAGTAGCTGCTTGTATTTTGTCTTTTAAATTGGTAGATTTTGCCCTAAGTTCATCATTACTAACAGAATTTAAAGTAGCATAAATGGCATTGGTTTCATCCACATGCGCTTGCATGTTTTCAATATCTTTTTCGCTTTTAGTACCAAATATTTTTTTAAGAAAATCGAACATAATAATTTTTAATTTTAGCCAATAAAGGTAACATTATTTTAGTGATTATAACGGATTAAAAACAAAGAGTTATTATAATTTAAGTAGATTTTTAGCTATTAATGGGTATTTTTTAACTAAAATTGTAAAATGTTTATAGAGAAATTAAATAAAAAATTAGGTGCCACTTTAATTGAAAATGGTTTTGATACACCAAAAGAATTGCAATTAAAATGTATTTCTAAAATAAATTCAGGTGGCGATGTGATAGCCATAGCGCCAACAAAAAGTGGTAAAAGTACACTTGCTGTAATAAGTGTGATTAATAAATTGCAGTTTGCTTTAGAAGATGCGCCACGTGCTGTAATATTGGTAGCAAGCATGGAAAAAGCCCTACTCATGAAGCAAGAGTTTGAGTTATTTACCAGAGATACAGATTTGAGAGTAACCTGTGTATTTGAAGAAGGTAAGCTAGAAAAACAAAGCGCCGAAGTATATGAGGGTACGGATGTAGTGATAGGTACAGCTAAACGTGTGTATGATATTTATTTTAACCATAACTTAAATGTAAATAAATTAAAATTATTTATTATTGACGATGCTGAATTGATGATTAAAAATGCTTGGCAAAGTCCTGTTGATAGGCTTGGAGAAAGTATACCCAAGTGCCAACATTTAGTATTTACAACCAATTTAACTGAAAAAATTGAAAAACTAATTCATAAATTTATAATGGCACCAAGTATTATAGAGGTTGTAAGTTAAAGTTTATTTATTTTTTTCTATTACTTCAAACCTACATTCTCGGCTTTCGCCTTCGCTATCGGTAATAACAAGTGTGTGTTTGCCTGTGCTTGGTAATATGCTTAATTGATGGTATTTTTGGGTGGACGAAATATATTCTCCATCCAGATGCCAAAATAGTGTAGCGTTATTATTTTTATGTGTGGCTTTTAAAATACAGGTGCTTCGCTTACCGCTTTGGTCAATAGGCACATAAATTTTAAAACCTTCGCGAGGGTAAATAATATCTAATTGATAAATACTTAATTCGCTGTTACAACCAAGTAAATAGTTTGGTAAAGGTTTGTAAAAAAAACTGTGTTGTTTAAAAAAATATTCTTGCGTAGGGCTAATCACAAACCAAGGCATGTGCTGCATTTTATTAACTGGGTAGCAATTACTATTTACACGATATTGTTTGGTTTCATCTAAATGAATGAGTTTATGGAATGGGCATTGGCTTGTTTTTTCTGCACCTACTTTTACATCTTGCAAAATAACATCGGGGCAAATACTATTTGCTTTATAGCCACTTTGCTTGCATACTTTTAGTTTTATAAAATCGCTAGTAGGTTTTGTAAACCATATTTTTTGTGGTAAAATATTAAAAATAGAAAACATAAGTGGTGCTGCACAGCTTGTACCTGTTAAATCAGGTCGGCCTTCACCATCGGCATTACCTACCCATATAGCAACGGTATATTTTGCATTTAAGCCAACGGCCCAAGCATCTCTAAACCCAAAGCTGGTACCAGTTTTCCAAGCTATTTTATTTTTACTTAAAAATTGCATCCATCCTACATAATCTTGTGGACGTAATAATTCTGTCATGGCATTAAAGGTGCTCCAAATACTTGCGACACCAAGTAAATCAGTAGTTTGAGTAGCTTTTACTTTTTGCGAATTATTATTTTTTAAATAATTTAAACTGTAGTAATTATTAGTTGCATATTTATTTCGCACATTATTATAGGTAATTAAGGCTCGGCCCATTGATGCATAAGCTCCACAAACATCCCATAAAGTTGCTTCGCCCCCGCCCAGTATTAACGATAAACCATAATGTGTGGTGGGTTTTGTAAATGTTTTAAACCCTAATTGCTTTAAACGGTAATGAAATTTTTCAGCACCATATTCTTTTAACATTTTTACTGCCGGAACATTTAACGACCTTGCTATGGCTTGGTTGGCTGGCACTAAGCCATCGTAAGTTAAGTTAAAATTTTTGGGGCCATACGAACCAATTTGTGTTGGCACATCCTCTAATAATGAGTTTGGTAAAATTTTATTTTCATTTAACATAAAGGCATATAAAAATGGTTTTAATATACTACCTGTGCTTCGGGGAGAATTTGCTACATCTACAAAATTTTGATGTTCGTTTTTTAACGCGTAACTATTACCCACGTAAGCCAATACATTTCCTGTTTCGGTTTCGGCCACAATGGCGCAAGCATTGTTAATTTGATTGGCACTTAAATTTTGTATGTGTTTGTTTAATAAATTGGTAATTTGAATTTGTAAATTTTTATTAATGGTGCTGTAAAACAACTTAGCACTGCCATTTTGTATAATACAACGGCTTAATAAGTGTGGAGCAATTTGTGGTATAGGAAAAGGCTTTTGAGGCAAATCTTCTTGCAGAGATAAATTATACGTGGCATTATCTATTACATTTTTATCTACTAATTTTTTTAACAAACGATTACGTTTTTTTAATAGCGCTGTTTGATTTTTGCCAGGGTAAATTAATGAGGGCGAGTTGGGAAGTACTGCCAACAAAGCACTTTCGGCCCATGTTAATTTAGTAGCATCTCTACCAAAATAGCGCCAAGCAGCGGCTTGTAAGCCTACTACGTTACTACCAAAGGGCGCATTACTGGCATATAAATTTAGTATGGACGATTTTTTGTAAGAACATTCAATACGAATGGCTAATAGAATTTCTATAATTTTTTGAAAATACGTACGGTGTTGGTTGTGGCGCATCATACGCGCTACCTGCATAGTGATGGTGCTACCACCACTTTTTATTTTGTTTGAAGTAATGTTTCGTTTTATAGATTTTAATATAGAAAATGGATTAATGCCCGGATGTTTGTAAAAATATTCATCTTCAAAAATAGTAATGCACTTTGTAAATTTTATAGGTACACTATCGCTCTGAGGAAAACGCCATTGCCCATCTTTTGCTATTTGAGCAGCTATTAATTCGTTTTTTTCATCTACTAAAACGGTACTACACGGACTATTAAATAATTGAGGGGGTAAGCACAACCAATAAAAAAATAATACACTAAAAAGCAATGTAAATTTTATTTTGTGTTTTAAAAAATATAAAATTGGCTTAAAGTTTTTAAAGCGTTGCAACATTGTGGTTTACTTAATTTTTATATAACAAAAAAAGCTGTTTAAAATTATACAATTTTAAACAGCTTTAGTAAAATGAATTAAATAAATAATTAAATAGATCCTACAACATGCATTAATTTTTCTATTTGGCTTTGCCATAATAATTTAGATGATTCTTTTTCTGATGAGTTATCAGCAAAGTCAGTAATCATAAGCGACACATCATTTGTTAAATCATCTTGTTGTAATCTAAATTCAAAAAAGCTACCATCGGTTTTATCTACCCATTGAAAGCGAACTAATTGATGATCGATTGTTTTTAAAAGGCGTGCTTGTTGCATTTGCCCATCCCAAATAAAAGTATAAATACCGTTGCGAATATTTACATCGTCGCAAAACCATTCAGATAAACCACTTTGAGTGTATAAAAATTCGTATAACAAATCGGCACTGGCTTTAATCACAAACTCTAATTCAAACTTGCCGTTAGGTTCTTTTTCAAGTTTTACTGAATATGATTCGGTTTTTTTAACAGGATTTGTAATGGCACTGGATATAGATGCAATTTTAGATAATGAAATTTCGTTTTCTTTTTTTATTGGAATTGTATTATTAAGTGCAATAACTTCGTTAGTAGTTTTTACTTCTTTAATTATTTTTTTAGGGGTAATTTCAACTTTCTTTTCAACCTTTACTTCTTTTTTAGCAATAGGTTTTGCTGCAATAGTTTTAGCTTTTTCTGTTTTTTTAGTTACAACTGGTCGAATAGTTTTTTTAACTATTACTTTTTTTACGTTAACAACAGGTTTTTTACTTTTGTTAATGGGTTTTACTAAGGCTTTCGCTTTTTTTGGTGCAGGCTTTATTACTTTTTTAACAATAGTTTTCTTACTTTCTTTTTTATTTATTATGGGCTTTACAACCTTTTTTACTTTTGTTTTAACAATAGCCTTTGATTTAGCTTTAGTAGCTATTACTTTTTTTGTTGGTTTTAAAGTTTTAACAACTTTTTTTGCCCCTTTTTTAACAGACGAAACCTTCTTTTTCTTCGACATAACCTAAAAATTTTGTGAAATGTATATATAATAAATTATACTTGCAAGAAAAATACTATATTTTTTGATTTTATTGCTTTTAAAAAACTAAATTAATACATTTGCACCCCACAAAAAATGGCGGGGTAGCTCAGCTGGTTAGAGCACAGGATTCATAACCCTGAGGTCCCGGGTTCGAGTCCCGGTCCCGCTACAAATAAACCCTTGATAATCAAGGGTTTATTTTTTTTATGTCAATTTTAAGCTCTATTTTAAAAATAGTAACCAAATTTGGTGAAAAAAATTTCAATTATCCATCAAGGTTATTTTATTAATTTTATTGCTATATATGTTCTTAAATTTTTTGAATATTAAGATTTATATAATTAATTTAAATTAAAAGCTCCTAAGTTGTTTTTATCTCAATCCATTATAAATGTTTTTTACTGTAATCTAAATAAATGGTTATAGTATAATCCATTGTTTAAGCAAAAAAAATTAAATGATTAGATAATATAGGATAACCTAAAAAATGTGTGATTTATGTAACATTCCTACAAAGTTGTACAATATTCTAAAAACAAAAAGTCTGTAGCTTTATAAAATTAACTCGTTTATGTTTTAATTTATATACAAAACTGTTGTACAAAATGGTTTTACTATCTAAACATAATAAGTTTTAATAGTTAAAAAATTTAAAATGAATGAAAATATAGAGTACCCTCCAATTAATATATTACTTGCAGATGATGATGTTGACGACCGTTTCTTTTTTGCCAAAGCTTTAGCCGAAATACCTATCTCTACAAATCTTACAGCTGTTGCAAATGGTGAAGAGCTGATGGATTATCTTTTATTAGAAACAACAAGTCTTCCAGATGTTCTTTTTCTTGATTTAAGTATGCCTCGAAAAACTGGCTTTGAATGTTTGGTAGAAATAAAAAATAACACAAAATTAGAAGCCATTAATGTAATTATGTTTACTACTTCTTTTTCTAGGGGGGTTGAATTAGAGTTAAAATTGTCCACTACCCTTTCTAAAATGGGAGCTCAAGATTATATTCGCAAACCCGTAAATTTTAATCAACTTAAAGATACTCTTCTTTTAACACTCAATAATTTAGCAGATAAAATAAAATTAAACTCCATTAAAAAATAAGATGAATAAGCAAATGAATATTCTGCTTGCAGATGATGATTTAGATGACTGTATGTTTTTTAAAAACGCATTAGAAATTGTGCCTATAACTACAAATCTTAAAACAGTAACGAATGGCGAGCAATTAATGCAATATCTTCATGATAATATAGAACAACTCCCTCATGTACTTTTTCTTGATATTAATATGCCTCGTAAAAATGGAATTGAATGTTTAAGTGAGATAAAACAAAATAAAAAAATGGAAGACCTTCCTGTTATTATGTTCTCAACCTCCAAATCAACTGATAAAATAAACATACTCTTTAAAACTGGCGCCGATATTTACATTCGTAAGCCTTCTAATTTTGCACAACTTGTGCAAGTTATCCATCATGCACTTCCTATAGCTACTGAAAATATATTTTCAAATGGTAAATTAAAATATATTCTTAATCCGTGAATTTAAAACAATTAAATATACTGCTTGCAGATGATGATGATGACGATTGTCTCTTTTTTAAAGAAGCATTAAAATCATCTACTTTAACCACACACCTTACTGTCGTTTCAAACGGAGAGTATTTAATGGAATTATTAAACAAAACGCCTCAACTACCCGATGTGATTTTTCTTGACCTTAATATGCCGAGAAAAAACGGATTCGAGTGTTTATCTGAAATTAAACTAAGCGATAAACTAAAACAAATTCCTGTTATCGTATTTTCTACCTCCTTTGAACAAGAAGTAGTTAACAGGCTTTACCAAAATGGGGCTCATTATTTTATCCGAAAACCTTCTGAGTTTTCACAATTCAAAAAAATAATTCAACAAATGTTACTCCTTGTTATACAACAAAATACAAAGCAACCCATTGAGCAAAATTTTGTAATTACGTTGCAAAACAATTAATCACAATTATAATAAATTCATTTAATATATTTTTATAAAATAACTTATGGTAAATAAAAAAGAATTAGATGAGTTAAGCAACCTTAACAAAAAACTTACTCTTCAAATTGAAGAGAATAAAAAGCTAGCTGCAGAGTTAATTATTGCCCGAAAAGAACTTGCTTTTCAAAAAGAAGAAAAAGGAAAACGTGCTGCAGAACTGGGTATAGCCAATATAGAACTAGCCTTTCAGGATGATGAAAAAGAAAAACGTGCAGCAGAGCTAGGCATAGCTAATATAGAACTTGCTTTTCAAGGCGATGAAAAAGAAAAACGTGCCGCTGAGTTAGGCATTGCCAATACAGAAAAAGGAAAAAGAGCGGAAGAGCTAGGAATTGCTAACAAAGAGCTTGCTTTTCAAGACGAAGAAAAAGGAAAGCGAGCCGAAGAATTAAGCATTGCTAATATAGAACTTATTTTTCAAAACGAAGAAAAAGAAAAACGTGCCGCTGAGTTAATTGTTGCCAATAAAGAACTTGCTTTTCAAAACGAATTAAAAGAAAAACGTGCTGCTGAGCTAGGTATAGCCAACAAAGAACTTATTTTCCAAAACGATGAAAAAGAAAAACGTGCCGCTGAATTAGGTGTAGCCAATATGGAACTTGCTTTTCAAAATAATGAAAAAGAAAAACGTGCCGCAGAACTAGGTGTTGCTAATAAAGAACTGGCTTTTCAAAATCTTGAGAAAGAAAAACGCGCAGCCGAATTAGGCATTGCTAATAAAGAACTGGCTTTTCAAAATCTTGAGAAAGAAAAACGCGCAGCCGAACTTATTATTGCTAATAAAGAACTCGCTTTTCAAAACGAAGAAAAAGAAAAACGCGCAGCCGAACTTATTATTGCTAATAAAGAACTCGCCTTTCAAAACGAAGAAAAAGAAAAACGTGCAGCAGAGTTAAGTATTGCTAATAAAGAATTACTTGCATTCACTTACATATCTAGTCACGATATGCAAGAGCCATTAAGAAAGATACAAACTTTTGTATCGATGATACTTGAAAATGAAAATAAAAACTTAAGTGAAAATGGTAAATATAATTTTCAACGGATGCAATTAGCTGCGGCAAGAATGCAACAATTGATTGACGATTTACTTGCTTTTTCACGTATAAATACCACCGACCATACTTTTGAAAAAACCGAACTTAATTTAATTGTAGACGAAGTAAAAGCCGAACTTAAAGAAACTATTTTAGAAAAACACGCAACAATAATATCTAACGAACTTTGTCTTGCAAATATTATCCCTTTTCAATTTAGGCAGCTAATGTATAACCTTGTCAGCAATGCTCTAAAATTTTCAAACCCAGCAGTGTCTCCACAAATACTAATAAAGTGTTGTAATGTAAAAGGTAGCCAATTAAATAACGAAAAATTATCTCCCGAAAAAAATTATTGTCACATCATTGTTAAGGATAATGGTATTGGTTTCGAGCCTCATTTTAGTGAACGTATTTTTGGTGTGTTTCAAAAACTACATGGTAAAGAAGTATATGGTGGAACTGGTATTGGGCTCGCTATTGTAAAAAAAATAGTTGAAAATCATAAAGGTATTATTACCGCCACTGGCGAATTAAATAAAGGTGCCACATTTGATATTTATATTCCCGCTAATTAATTTTAGTTAAATCTATCTAATAATAACAAAAAAAAGAATTTAAAAATGTGTGAAATGTGTAATTCTTTAATTTGGATGTACAACACTTTACAATTAAAATAATGCAAACTTTGTTATAATTATTAACTAGTTTAAAAAGAAAGGACGCCAATGGAAACCCAGGGAATAAATTTATTTATTGTTGATGATAACAGGCTAATGGTTGCAGATTTAAAATACTACTTAAAAAACAGATTTGGAAATGCAATTAACGTATCAACTTTTGACGATGGAGAAAGCTGTTTAATAAATTTAAAAAAAGATACGCATATAGTAATTCTTGATTATCACATGGAAGGAAAAAATGGTTTAGAAACTTTAAAATTAATTAAAGAAAAAAATTCAAAAACAGAAGTCATTATTTTATCACGTAACGAAGATATTGCAATTGCAATAGAAACTTTTAGACAAGGTGCTAAAGATTATGTAATAAAAGGCCAAGGCGCTTGGAAAAAAGTAACTAAATTGGTAAATTTAATTATTACTGAACCTATAAGAATAATTGTTAGAGAATTTGGTATAACAAAATTTGCGGCTATTTTTCTACTTACGTTTGTTACAATGGGCGTTGTGGTGTTTTTTGTAACACATGCCATGAGGTAATAGTATAAACACTAAAGAACAGTTTTGTTATTTGTTACAACAATAAACACAGCTGTTTTTTTTTATGATATCATCAATACACAAAAGTGTGATTTATTTAATATCTTTTTTGTAATGTATAATAAATTAATGTTAAA
>JANYEQ010000039.1 GCA_025363015.1 Bacteroidota bacterium | reverse complement strand
AAACGTAATTGTTGGACATTTAATACCAGCGGGTACAGGTTTACGTCAGTACGAAAAATTAGTTGTAGGTAGTAAAGAAGAATACGAACGCTTAATGGCAAGTAAAGAAGAAGCCGAAATTGAAGCATAATTAGTTAATAGGAAATAGTTAATAGGGATTAGTAAAAACCCATTTCAATTAATTTGAAATGGGTTTTTTGTTTTAGTTTAACCCACAATTAGCCTTCCATTAAAGTTAAATTAAAAAAACAGTGATAATAAGACTTTGGAAGCTTTTATTTACTCGGTTTATAGTGATATTTAAGTTTTTAACAATAATAGCCTAACTTAAAATACCTAACACCAAAAAAACTTATTAACACTAACAATTAAATAACATTAAACTATTAACATACGTTAATAAATGTTATATATTTGTAATACGCTATTTAAAATATAGTTACTAATTACGTTCTGCCCTTATTTATTTACAAAAGCAATTTTATTTTATTTTGTCTTTTACTAGCACTTGGTGGCAATTAAAACACTAAAAACTAAGCACTAAAAACTTTTAAATTAAAGCCAAACCTTTTTAAACTAATAAACTTACCAACCCATGAAAAAAAACATCTCTTACCCCCCCTCTTTTTTACCACTAAACAAACCTAAGTGCCGTTTAGCACAAACATTTTTAGCCACAGCCATGCTTTTACTAAGCACACAGGCACACAGCCAAAGCCAAAACTGGTGGCGTAGCAATGGTAACACACCCGCCACCGGCGATTATTTAGGTACAAGCAACAGTGCCGACCTTATTTTTAAAACCAACAACCTTACCCGCTTTACAATAACTGCCACAGGTAGTTTAAACGTAGCCACTTTTACAGGCACAGCCAGCCGTTTGGTATATACCGATGCTGCGGGTAACTTAATAGCACTACCCACCACATCGTTAGGTGCATTTTTAAGCGCAAATGGTGCTTGGGGCAGTTTGCCACTTAGTGCTACTGTTTGGAGCGTAAGCGGTAATAATATAAACAGCACCAACACAGGCTCTACAACAATAAATAGCAATTTTATTTTTGGCACAGCAGGTGCATTTCGTAACACAGCATGGGCAGGTACTACCAACCGTTTGTTGCAAACCAATGCTAGTGGCGTAGTAAGCCCCTTTGCCAATGGCACCACCGGGCAGTATTTAGATGGCACCGGCGCTTGGCTAAACCTACCCACAGCCCTAAATAGCTTTAGCGTTACAGGCAATAAAATTTATACCGCCCCAAGCATGAGTTTGGGAATAGGCACCAATAACCCCCAATACCTTTTAGATGTAGCCGGCGATGCCCGCATACAAAACAACTTATATGTAGGCGGTGGTATAGTAATTACCGACCGTGTACATGCCGCCGAAACGGTAACCGCAAGTATGGTGCGAGCCGATACGATGAGAACACCTGTTGTAATAGGCAATACACGCTTTACAGGCAATATTGATGCAACAGCCAACATGTCGGTACAGGCAGTGCAAGCCGCCTCGCTTACTGCCGTGGGTACTATTAATGCTGGGGGCGATGTTACTGCTAATAGTAAATTAACTGTAAATGGTAATGCGTCTTTCAACGGTAATTTTAAATTAGCAAATTTAGCAGGTACAAGTGCAGGATTAGTATATGTTGATTCATTAGGTAATTTATCGCGAGTAATTCCTACAGGGGCAAGCCCCTCTTGCAACCAGGTTGTGCCGTGGTTTGTTGGTGGAAACAATCTTAGTCCAAGTATAGATAACACAATAGGTACTTGCAGTAATCGCGATTTTATTTTAAAAGCAAATAATAGTAGTGCTATTTGGGTAAAAACCGACGGTAAAATTGGTATAAACACCGTTAATCCTATAGCTAAATTAGATATTACCGGAACGGGTATGACAGATGGTATTCGTTATAACTCTATAAACACTTCAGCCCCTGCTTTTCAAATTGCAGCGGCTAATTCGCCCACTTTTTCACGCTTTTTAACCTATGGCGATGGTAGAACCTTTATTGGGCAGTTTACAAGCCCTGCCAACGATTTTGATGCTACAGGTAGTATGTTAACGGTAGCACAAAGCAATGTAAATTATAAAGCTATTAATTTAGTAAATAATACTAACCCAACAGCACCCACCGATTTTTTTAGCGTATTTGGCGATGGGAAAACACAAATAGGTACAGGTCAGTTCTTAAGCCCCAACAAATTATTAACTGTAAATGGCGATGTGCTATTTGCTAATAATGGTGTTACAGCCCCAACCAACCACCAATACGATGGCTATAGCGGTTTTGAAATTTTAGGGGGCGATAGGGTACCATCTAGAAGAGGTATTTCAGTTGAAGATGACCCAAGTGGCGATTTAAGTTTTTTTATAAACAGCAACCAATCAAGTGGTGGCCCACAATTTAGATTTAAAAATGGTAATGGTACTGCTACCACAGCAAGTGCAATACCCGATTTGTTTGTAATAAACCAAAATGGTACAACAAAAATTAATGTTTATAGCGCGCCTTCTGCGGGCGGCACGCCAAATGTAGTAGATGCCTTAGACATTTGGAACGTAGCCGATGGTAAAAGTAACTTTAGGGTAAAAAGTAATGGAGAAGCCTACGCACGTTATATGAAGGTAAGTGTAAATTTTTTTCCTGATTATGTATTTAAAAGCGATTACAAATTACCTAAGTTAGAAGAAGTGGAGGCCTACTACAAAGCCAACAAACATTTACCCGAAATACCTACCGCCGCTGTGGTGCAAAAAGATGGCCTAGACCTTGGCGCAATAAACACCCTATTAGTAAAAAAGGTAGAAGAACTTACTATATATGCCGTTGAGCAAAACAAAACTACACAAGCACAACAAGCCCTTTTAGTAGAGCTGCAAAAACAACTAGAGGTTTTAAAAAAGCAGGTAAATACTAAGTAATTTTTTGTAAATTAAGTTTTACATAAAACAAAATATTATGAAAAAATTAAATAACATAATTACACTGGTTGCCAAGTTACTAGCACTGAGAAGGGTAGAAGTGAGGCTAAGCATACAATTACTATTTACAGTAACCGTAATTATGTTATGCTTTAATGCTTGTAGGAAAAAAGTGGAATACAGAGACAACTATATAACCAACACTGTTGTAGAAAGCCACAGT
>JANYEQ010000022.1 GCA_025363015.1 Bacteroidota bacterium | reverse complement strand
GCCGATGCTTCTGCCATCATTTGAGTTTTTCCGCTTAAATACTTATCATAAACAACAAACCCCTTATCTGTTTTTTTATATACTCGATAAAATTTAGCGTTTGATTTATTTGAAGTTTTCCAATCTACATCATACCAAGTTGTATCCTTAAAATTTTCTTGTGAAAAGGACTTTAAACAACTTAACAAAACAAATATGTAAAAAACTATTTTCACTTATTTTTTATATCCAATTTTAATTCTTTTTTTCTGTACTTCTTCTTTTTTAATACCCATTAAATAATTTAATGCATCGTATACATCGGCAAATTGCTTATTGTATTTTGTTTCAATATCTTGAATTTTTTTAAATAGCTCTGCATAATCAACAATATATTGTTTCATTACAACAAAAGCACGCATAATAGATATATTTACTTGTACTGCTTTTTTACTTTTAAGAACTGAAGATAGCATAGCAACACCCTGTTCGGTAAAAGCATAAGGTAATGATGTTAATGGTCTTTTGCTAGGTGATGTCATCACAAATTGTGATGACATATTTAAATTACCTTTTGATATCACAATTTGTGATAACAAGGCATCCCATTCTTTTTTTGTTAACTGAAACATAAAATCTATAGGAAATCTATCAATATTACGTTTTACCGACTGATTTAAAACTCGTGTTTCTACCTCATACAATTGCGCCAAATCAAAATCCAACATAACTTTTTGGTTACGGATTTCGTGTATTTTGCTTTGTATGTTTTTAACTAACATTTAATTACGCTACTACTTTATTTAATCGGTTATAATGGCTTACATCTACAAATTTTTTCTTTTGTGCAATTTCTAAAAACTCGTGTTTAAAGTGGCGAATAGCTGCCGCTACTGGCCATGCTGCCGCTTCGCCTAAAGGGCAAATGGTTTTGCCTTCTATTTTACTTTGTATGTCCCACAGTAAATCCACATCACTTTCGTTAGCTGTTCCGTTTAAAAATTTCTGTAATATTTTTTCCATCCAACCTGTTCCTTCGCGGCAAGGTGAGCATTGCCCACAACTTTCGTGATGATAAAAACGCGTAAACGTAAATAAATTTTTAACTATGCTTGTGTCTTCGTCCATGGCAATAAAACCACCCGAACCTAACATGGTGCCTGTTGCAAAACCTCCGTCTGCCAAACTTTCGTACGTCATTAAACGCGGCTCGCCTTTGGCTGTTTTTAAAATTAATTCGGTTGGAAGAATGGGAACTGATGAACCGCCTGCTACTACTGCTTTTAATTTTTTTCCGTTACGAATGCCTCCACAATATTCATCGCTGTAAATAAAATCTTCAACAGTAATTCCTAATTCAATTTCGTAAACGCCAGGTTTATTAATATGCCCCGAGGCTGAAATTAATTTTGTACCAGTAGATTTTCCAACTCCAATTTTAGCATACTCTTCGCCACCCATATTTACAATAGGAACAACGGCTGCAATTGTTTCAACATTATTAACAACTGTTGGGCAACCCCACAAGCCTGCTACTGCAGGGAATGGCGGTTTAATGCGAGGGTTACCACGCTTACCTTCTAACGATTCTAATAAAGCAGTTTCTTCGCCACAAATATAAGCGCCACCACCAACTTGTACATAGCAATCGTGACTAAAATCAGTTCCTAAAATATTTTTACCCAGCCAACCAGCGGCATAGGCTTCTGCAATAGCTTTTTCAACAATTCGGGCAACGTAAAAATATTCGCCACGAATATAAATGTAAGATGTTTTTGCTCCAAGTGCATAGGAGGAAGTAATCATTCCTTCAATTAACGCGTGAGGAATTACTTCCATAAGGTAACGGTCTTTAAATGTACCCGGCTCACTTTCATCGGCATTACAAACCAAGTAACGAGGTACGCCTTCGGGTTTTGCCAAAAAGCTCCATTTCATTCCTGTAGGAAAACCTGCGCCGCCACGGCCACGTAAACCCGATTTTTTTACCTCATCGGTAACTTGGTCGGGTTGCATTGTTTTTAATGCTTTTTCAACAGAAGCATAACCGCCGTGCGCACGATATACCTCTAAGGTATGAATACCTGGTACTTTATCGTTATGTATTAATAATTTTTTGCCCATGTTTAATTTTTTTGCTATTCATCTACTCCTTCAACTCCGCTCAGGATAATCACTTAAGTTGACAAATAATTTACAATGTATTTTTATAATCTAAGTCTGTATAGCTTCTTAATCTGTTTTCGGTTTTATAATTTTCTAATAAATTATCTACTTTTTCGTAGGTTAAGTTTTCGTGATAACTAGCGCCACATTGTAACATGGGTGCGGTTCCGCAACTACCTAAACATTCGGCTGTTTTTAAAGTAAACATTCCGTCTTTAGTGGTTTCGCCTACTTTAATATTTAATTTTTTCTCAATATATTTTACAATATCTTCTGCTCCCATTAACCAACACGAGGATGTTTGGCACACTTCTAATACACATTTACCCATTGGTTTTAAGTTGTACATGGTGTAAAACGAAGCGACTTCAAATACTTCTATTGGTTTTATTTTTAATATAGAAGCCACATAATCCATTGTTTCGGGGCTCAACCAGCCGCCAAATTCGGCTTGCGCCACATGCAAAACGGGCAATAAAGCCGATTTTATTTTTTCGGGCGGATAATGCGAAATAATTACTTGCACCGTATTCATTGCAATTTCGCTAAAGGCAATTTGGGCGCGTTTAGCTTTATCAAAGTGTTGTGTTCCGTGTACTTGACTACTCATATTTTCGAAATTTTAAATTTTAAATGATAAATGATAAATTTTATTTACCCGTTTTTCATCTAAAATAGTTTCATTTTATTAATTTAAAATTTATAACCTAACATTCATAATTTCTTTATGCATCTAACTCTCCTGCAATTACATTCATACTACTCATAGTAATAATAGCATCGCTTAACATTATACCTTTTACCATTTCGGGGTACGCTTGGTAATAAATAAAACAAGGTCTACGAAAATGTAAACGGAATGGAGTTCGGCCACCATCACTTATCAAATAAAAGCCTAGTTCGCCATTACCGCCTTCTACACAGTGATATACTTCACCTTTTGGCACATCCATTTCGCCCATAATAATTTTAAAATGGTAAATTAATGCTTCCATATTATTATATACATCTTCTTTTGGTGGAAGAAAAAAGTCGGGCACATCGGCGTGTACAGGCTCATCTTTTGGCATTTTTGCAATGGCTTGTTTTATAATTTCTAACGATTGCCACATTTCGTGTTGGCGAACCATAAAACGATCATAGGTATCGCCTTGTGTACCAATTGGCACATCAAATTTAAAATCTTGATAAGAAGAATAGGGGTTCATTATACGTACATCATAATCAACACCAGCAGCGCGTAAATTAGGGCCTGTAAAGCTGTAACTTAAGGCCATTTCGGCAGATATTGGCCCACATCCAATGGTGCGATCCATAAAAATTTTATTACGTTCTAATAAATTAGCAAATTCTTGTAGGGCTTTTGGATATTCTTTCACAAAATTATCAATTCTATCCCAAGTATCTTTTGTCCATTCTTTTTCAAAACCGCCAATACGGCCAATATTAGTGGTTAATCGGGCACCGCAAATTGATTCGTAGATTTCGTAAATTTTTTCACGCCATTGAAAAATATATAAAAACCCTGTCATAGCGCCAGTATCAACGCCAATTACGGAGTTACAAATTAAATGATCGGCAATGCGCGCTAATTCCATAATAATAACACGCATATAATCTACACGTTTTGGAACGGTGCAACCAATAAGTTTTTCTACAGTCATATCCCAACCCAAATTATTAATAGGTGATGAGCAATAGTTTAATCGATCGGTAATTGGTTTTATTTGATTGTAAGGACGGCGCTCGGCTAATTTTTCAAAAGCACGATGAATGTAGCCAACAGTAGGTGTGGCAGAATGAATAATTTCGCCATCCATTTTTAAAATATTTTGAAAAATACCGTGTGTGGCAGGATGTGTAGGACCTAGGTTAAGCGTAGAATACTCTTTTTCTTCAGCCTCCATTTCAGGATTAATTATTGTTTCTTTTTTAGCCATTTATTTTAAAATATCTTTTAATTTAATTACTGTACGTTTTAAAAACGAATCGTTTGTGTTGTGTAACCAAGCAATTGTTTTATGTGTAAAAAATGATTTTGATGTGCCAAAGCCTTTAAAATAGAGCCAATCGCGGGTATCAGTACCTATTTTTTTAAACACGGCAATGTTTCTTAATTCCTGAGTTACAAATTCATAATCTTTACGATTTGTTTTTATATAATTTACTAAATAAGCTGTACTCCGCATCCAAGTATCATGCAAAACAATATTGCCATTTTTTTCAAGTAATAAATCGGCATAATAAAAATCTATAAATTGCCCATCGTATTTATGGTCGCCATCAATAAAAATAAAATCAAAAGTTCGTTTTTCATTTAATAATTTGGGTAGTACATTGTGCGAGTAATCGGCATAAAATTCTAGTAAGGGTTTAAGTCCTAATTTTTCTACATTTTTAAGTCCTGTACTGTTGTAGTTTGCCTGAAAAGGGTCTATACCCACATGCATGGAGTTTGTGGCTGTGATAATATGACAGGCTGAAAGCCCGAGGCCAAAACCGGTTTCTAACGTTTTTTTAAAATTATTTTTTTTAATAATAGTATGTAAAAACTCACCTTCGCTAAATTTTACAGCAGATGATTTTATGTCATCGGGTAAATCAACTTTATTTTTTATTTCAGCTACAGCGATCATAGTTTATCTTCCAAACATTTTGTCGCTTTTATCATCGCGGGTTTGGTCTTCTAAGGGATATTCTTTTCTCATTGGAAAGATATCCATTTCATCAACATTTAAAATTCGTACTAAGTTGGGATGCCCTTTAAATCGTACTCCAAAAAAATCGTAGGTTTCGCGCTCCATCCAATTTGCAGCTGGGTAAATATCAGTAGCAGTTGCTATTTCGGGCTTATTAATATCAAAAAATGTTTTTAAGCGAATACGTAAATTTTTAGGAAAATTATGTAAGTGATAAATAACACCTAATTGTTTTTCATCTGCCGTTTGGATGCCTGTTAAATCGGTTAAAAAATGAAAGTTAAGTTCTTCATCTTGTTTTAAAAATGTAAGTACTTCGTGAATTTTATCATGTTTAATTGTAAATACTGGAAAATCGTAACTCATCTCAGCCACTTCAATAGCATTGGGAAAGTGTGTGTTTAGTGTATCTTTTATTTTATTTAGTAATTCCATATTCGTTTTTAGTTATAAGTGTTTAGTTTTTAATATTAAAAACTAAAAATTTAACATTAAAAATTATTTATTCAATGCCATAGCTATTTAATAATTGTTTGTATTCAGCCGAATCTCTTCTGCGTAATGATTCATTTTTTGCCAATTCTTGAATTTTTAAAACACCATCAATTATTTGTTCTGGGCGGGGTGGGCAACCTGGCACATATACATCTACAGGAATGATTCTGTCAATACCTTGTAAAACGCTATAAGTATCAAAAATACCACCGCTACTAGCACAGGCACCTACTGATAATACCCATTTTGGTTCGGCCATTTGTTCGTACACTTGACGTAAGATGGGCCCCATTTTTTTAGCAATAGTACCCATAACCATTAGCATGTCTGCTTGGCGAGGGCTAAAACTTAAGCGCTCACTACCAAAACGGGCTAAATCGTAATTACTTGCCATGGTTGCCATAAACTCAATACCACAACACGATGTAGCAAAAGGCAGTGGCCATAAGGAATTTGCACGTGCAAGCCCTATAACGTCTTCTAACTTTGTAGCAAAAAAACCAGGTCCTTCAAGCCCTTCAGGACTTTTGGCTATTTCTAATTTTGTACGTTTAATTATTTCTTTCATAATAGTTTTTAGTTTTTAATGTTTAGTGCTTAATTATTAAAAATTAATAACTCAACACTAATAACTATTTTTAGTTTATTCCTCGTGCTTAATTGCTTTTTTTGCCAGCATATAATAAAATCCTACTAGCAATAAGGCTACAAAGCTAAACATTTCTATAACGCCTAATAAGCCAAGTTCTCTAAAATTTACAGCCCAAGGGTACATAAAAATTACTTCTACATCAAACAACACAAATAAAATAGCTACTAAAAAGTATTTAATGGCAAAGGGCACACGGGCATTGCCTTGCGCTTCAATACCACACTCAAACACATCTAACTTTATTTTCGATTTTTTTTTAGGCCCTAATTTGTGCGATGCAACCATTGTGGTTACTACAAAACCCAATGCAACTAAAAACATTAAAATTATAGGAAGATAATCTAAAGGCGATGAAGCTGAATTCATAAAAAATGTTGTTATTTTAGACTGTAAGTTTAACCATTTTTAAACTAACCGTCAAAAAAATGTTAAAAAAATAACAGATTAATTATATTTAGAATCTGTCTAAAACTAACTTTTTATAAATTTGTACGACGCACGTTTATTTTCACTTTTTAAACTTAAATAATAAACGCCTTGTGCTAAGTTTTGTGTATTTATTTTGGCTTCGTTAGCAGCATTTATTTTAAATTTAGATTTTATAATTACTTGCCCCACTTCATTTTCTACTTCGTAATAAACATCGTTATTTGAATAGGAATTAAAGGTTAGTGTTAATATATCTTTTGTTGGATTTGGCCCTAATTTAATGCCTACTAATAAAGCTGTTTCTTTTATACCTGCAGATGTTATTTGAACAGGGTCTGATGAAGCTAAGCAATTACCATTTGCCACCCAAACACTATAATAACCATCTTGCGTTGGTGTAATGGTGTTAGACGTTTCGCCAACTATTGCCGACCCATTTAAGTACCATTGATAGGTAGTAGCTACTACTGTTGTAGATAAAATGCCTGTTCCAACAATTACGATAGGTGTTACTGGTGGCGGATTTACAAACATAGTAGAGGTGCCAATGGTATTACACGCCCCTAACGATGCGGTAAAAGAATAAACGGTATTGGCAGTTGCCGTAACATTTACTGCTAAACCCTGCTGCCCCGTTTGCCAATTAACTAATGTAGCGTTTGTGTTTACACTAATTTGCCCACTTTGCCCAATACATACTGAGCCTGGTATAGGCATAACAGTTGGTGTATTTACTATTGCAACCGTGGTTGTAAAAGGCGTACTTGTACCATTAGTGTTAGAAGAAATTAAAGTAACGGTATAAATACCTGAACTTGTATACGTAATAGTTGGCGCTTGAAGTGTTGATGTTGCTGGGCTTCCTCCACTAAAATTCCAACTCCAAGCGGTAGGCATATTGCCCGATACATCGTTAAATTGCAAAGCCGTACTTATACATCCTGGCGAAAACGCGGTATTAAATGCCGCAACTGGTGCCGCCGATGGGTTACTATATAAATTAGTTTCCCAAACACCACGCCCATAAGTAGCGGCACGTAGTTTATTTGTAGGGTAAAAAATTTCCATATCGTGTACGGTAACGTTTGGAAGACCATTAAAATATGGTATCCAAGCCGTCATACTTGCTTCGCGGTAATAGACGCCTACATCGGTACCAATATATAATGCTTGTGGGCTATTATTAGAATATACAATACAATTTACAGGTATATTAGGTAAGCCTGCGGAATAATTTACCCACGATGCACCGCCATTACTGGATGCAAATACTTTATTGCCCGAAGCATAACCCGAGAGCGTAAGATAAATATTATTTGGATTTAAATTATCTATTGCAAAATCACTTACTTGGCCGGTACCTGCAGGTATTGAACCTATTATGCTGGACCACGTTAGCCCTGCGTTTAGGGTTTTCCATACACCGCTGGTAGATGTAGCATAAATAATATTAGTATTAGAAGGGGCTATTTTTATTTCGTCTAACTGTGCGCCAATACTGCCAAGCTGTGTCCAAGTACCACCTTGGTCTGTCGATTTCCAAACATGTTGGTAACCCGCATAAAACGTATTGGGTTGGGTAGGATGTTGCACTATTGGTGCCACCCAAGCTCCAGTACCCGTTATGCCATTTGATATGGATGACCAACTAGTTCCTCCATCGTTAGAAAATTGATAATCGCCATTGATGTAAGATGCCACAATATTATTATCGTTACTCCAATCAATAAAACAATCGGCGCCATCGCCACCATATATTTCGCTCCAACTACCTCCACTTAATAAATTGGTACCATTATCTTGATGCCCTGTAACAATTACCCCAGCATTACTACCCGATAAACCCATTTTATATATTTGTGAAATATTCATTAATCCGTTTATGGTGGTCCATGAGGCACCACTATTAGTTGTGCGGGCTATACCCCCATCAGTACCTAAGTAACAAGTAGTACCACTGGCATATAAAACACAATGTAAATCAGCATGCACATAGGGTGCACCCCCACCATACCAATGGGTGTTTAAATTCCAATTTATTCCTCCATCAGTAGATTTCCAGGAATTAACGCCACCACAGGTAATCTCATCCGCATTGGTGGGAGAAGCATCTATGGCAATATCATACCAACCTTGCCCCCCAGGCGAACTACCATTACTGCTCCAATCAAAGATATTAGGGCTACTACTCATTAAACTATACGACGAGCCTGCGTTTATAGAACGGTACAAGCCCCCAAAACCATTGCCAGTATTGCTTACCAATACATATAAATAATTACTATTAGCGGGGGTTACAGCTATATTCATTCGGGCAGTAGTAAGCCCATTTTGTATAGTAACGTTTACAAAACTTGCCCCGCCGTTAGTTGATTTTGAAATGCTAGACCCTGCCACCGCATACACAACAGTCGTATCGTTAGGTTTGTATTCAGCATCTACAAAAGCACCATTTGCTACTATGCTCCAAGTTGTGCCTGCATTTATACTTCTATACATACCGTTGTTTGTAGCAGCAATTAAGGTATTAGGGTTTATAGGATTTATTAATAACCTATAAATACGGCGTTGTTGCGATGTGTTAAATACCAAGCCTGTTGCACCCCATGTTAAGCCAGCATCTGTAGATTTTAAAACGCCCGTGGCATACGTGTCGCCAGCATCTTTATCACCAGTAGAAATATAAATAATGTTTGTACTTAAGGGGTTAATAGCAATATCTGAAACGCCTAACGACGCTATTTGATCGGTGGTAGTAGTATAAGTAACACCCGCATCTCTACTTTCCCATAAGCCTCCAGCTGAAGTACCCACGTAAATGGTGTTAGGGTCGCCTGGCTTTAAGCGAATAACTTGTAAACGCCCAGCATCGCCACCAAATGGCGAACCAAAAGGCCCTAATGGCGACCAATTGGCAGTAGTAGCGGTTATTGCAGCAGTATTTAAGGTTTTAAAGCTTGTATTTTGTTGTAAATATTCGTTATACTTTTCTAAAGCATAACCGCGGGAAGCAAATTTTAAATTACCTGTAGGGTAAACTCTAGGTTCCATATACCATTGCCAACGTTTAAATGCTTTGTAACCTTTGCCGCGTTCGTAAGGTTTATCTTTCCAATAGGCATCAAATTCTTTTACAATATCATAAAAATTAGCGTTGGGATTTTGCAGCATTTCTGTCCATTTTTGAGCCTTTGTACCCAAAAATAATACACAAAAAAGAATGGTAATTAAAAGTGATTTTTTCATTAAAAAATAGTTAAGAATTATAAAGATACGTACAATTTTACAAGCTTACAAAAAATGTAAATTGGTTTGATAATTGTACTAAATAAGAGGATATAAAAAATTATAGCAATTGTTTAACGTTTGTAATTGGCTTATTGCCAAAAAATTACTATATTTGCGCCCTTAAAAAAACAATTAAATGTCAGCTATTCGTAACATCGCAATTATTGCCCACGTTGACCACGGTAAAACTACCTTGGTTGATAAAATTTTACACACTTGTAACTTGTTTCGCGAAAACCAAGCCACAGGCGAACTTATATTAGATAATAACGATTTGGAACGCGAACGCGGTATTACCATTTTAGCTAAAAATGTTTCGGTACAATACAAAGGCACCAAAATTAACATTATTGATACTCCTGGTCACGCCGATTTTGGTGGTGAGGTAGAGCGTGTAATGAACATGGCCGATGGTGTTATTTTATTAGTAGATGCTTTTGAAGGTCCAATGCCACAAACTCGCTTTGTGTTGCAAAAAGCTATTGCTGCTGGTAAAAAAGCCATTTTAGTAATTAATAAAGTAGATAAACCAAACTGTCGCCCTGAAGAGGTACACGATAGTGTATTTGATTTATTTTTTAACTTAGATGCTACTGAAGATCAATTAGATTTTCCTACCGTTTATGGTAGTAGCAAACAAGGCTGGATGGGGCCAGACTATAAAAATCCAACTACAGACATTACCTATTTATTAGATACCATTTTAGATAAAATTCCTTTAGCGCCAGAGCGTGTAGGTACTTTACAAATACAAATTACCTCGTTAGATTATTCGTCGTTTATTGGACGTATAGCGGTAGGCCGTGTTTACAGAGGTTTAATAAAAGAAAACATGCCTGTAAGCGTAGTAAAACGCGATGGTCGTATACAAAAATCGAGAATAAAAGAGTTGTACATATTTGATGGCTTAGGTAAAGTAAAAGTTACCGAAGTGCAAACAGGAGATATTTGTGCCTTTACAGGTATTGAAGGCTTTGAAATTGGCGATACAGTTGCTGATTTTGATAACCCAGAAGGTATGCCAACCATGCATATTGATGAGCCAACTATGAGTATGTTATTTACCATTAACAACTCACCTTTTTACGGCAAAGATGGTAAATTTGTTACCTCACGCCACTTACGCGACCGTTTATACAAAGAGTTAGAAAAAAATCTAGCCATGCGTATTGAAGAAACGGGTTCACCAGATTCGTATTTAGTATTTGGTCGTGGTATTCTTCACTTATCCGTTTTAATTGAAACGATGCGTCGCGAGGGTTACGAACTACAATTAGGGCAACCACAAGTTATTATTAAAGAAATTGATGGCGTTAAACATGAGCCAATAGAGGTTTTAACAGTAGATGTACCACAAGAATCGGCTAGTAAAGTAATTGATTTAGTTACCCAACGTAAAGGTAATTTATTAATTATGGAACCGAAAGGAGATTTAACACATATTGAATTTGAAATTCCAAGTCGTGGTATTATTGGTTTACGTAACAACGTATTAACTGCTACAGCTGGCGAGGCTATTATGGCACACCGGTTTAAAGCGTTTGAGCCTTGGAAGGGTCCAATACCAAGTCGTATTGCAGGTGTATTAATTAGTAAAGATAAAGGTACTGCTGTTGCTTATAGTATTGATAAATTACAAGACAGAGGCAAGTTTTTTGTTGAGGCTGGCGACGAAATTTACCCAGGTATGATTATTGGTGAGCACATTCGCCCTGATGATTTAGTGGTAAACATTTGTACTGAAAAACAATTAACCAATATGCGTGCCAGTGGTACAGATGAGAAAATGCGTATTGTACCTAAAATAAAATTTAGTTTAGAAGAATCGATGGAATACATTCAAGGAGACGAGTATGTGGAAATTACGCCATCATTTATACGTTTACGTAAAATTTACTTAGAAGAAAATGAACGCAAACGTATGGGTAAAAAATTAGAAGCTCAATAAGTTTATAAATAATACCAAAGTAAAAAAGCCTATTCAATTTAATGAATAGGCTTTTTGATTTGTGATAATATAATGCTTTTTTATTGTGTGCTTAGTTTCGTAGTTCTTACAAATTACCTAAGGCTTTTACTTTGGCAATATCTCTTTCTATTTCTTTACCCTCGTTGCTTTTGCTAAACTCGGTTTTAATGCGTTGGTAAATATTTAATGCTTCGGTATAATTATTTTTTTGTTCGTAAGCAAAACCTGCCTTTTTTAAATACAAAGGTGTTGTAAAGTTGTTACGACTTTTTTCGGCAGCTTTTAAATAATAATTAATGGCTTCGTCAATTTTATTTAACTCCATATTACAATCGCCAATAGCGCCAATAGCAATTGGAGCAATCATTTCATCGTTACCATCGTATTTACTTAAAAATGTAGTAGCTTCTTCAAACTTACCTGTGCGTAATAAACAAATACCTGCACAATAGTTGGCAAGGCTACCACTTTTTGTCATACTGTAGTTTTCGGCAATTTGTTCAAAACCTAACATTTGTTTTTGCCCCTCAGGCGCTATAACTGTTTTACCACCTTTTAAAGCAATGCTAAAACTATCTTTTTCAAAATAAGTTTGTGCCCAAAAAATTTCGTTAGCAGCTTCTTCTTCTTGTGCTGGCAAGTAATATAGTTTAAAGAAACAAAAAACACCTATAATTAACGCTAAGCCACCGCCCACGTAAGTAATCATTTTTTTGTTTGTTTCGTAAAAAAGTTGAATCCCCTCTAAACTTGGGTCTATCGTTTTTTTTGTTTCTTCAACAGTTTCTTCTACTTCATTAATGTTATTATCAACAGTAGTTTCTTCTTTTAAATCGGCCATTTTGTTTGTAAAAATTTAGAGGGCGAAGATACCAATTTTTTTATTAAAATCAACATTAAAGCCAAAATGTATTAAAAACGGTTAAAATAAGCGTATTTTTGAGCCAAATTATGTATTTAAAGCAATTATCGCTCATAAATTTTAAAAATTACGAAGAATTTGAAGCTCAATTTTCCGAAAAAATAAATTGCTTTGTTGGTAATAATGGTATGGGTAAAACTAATTTATTAGATGCCATACATTATTTATCGTTTTGTAAAAGTTTTTTTAATTCTATAGATAGCCATAATATAAAACACAACGAAGCATTTTTTGTATTACAAGGTTGGTTTAATAAGTTAGACGATGAAGTAGAGGTTTATTGCGGCTTAAAACGCAATCAAAAAAAAATATTTAAAAAAAATAAAAAGGAATATGAACGTTTAAGCGAGCACATTGGGCAGTTTCCACTGGTAATGATTTCGCCAAGCGATGCGGATTTAATTAATGAAAGTAGTGAGGTGCGCCGTCGTTTTTTAGATGGTATTATTGCACAATATGACAAACTATATTTGGATAAGCTTATACATTACAATCATATACTAAAACAACGCAATGCCTTATTAAAACATTTTTACGAAACCCGAAGTTTTGACAGCGAGTCTTTAGATATTTGGGATGAACAACTCATAGCTTACGGGCAAATTGTGTTGGAAATTAGGGTACATTTTTTAAAACAATTTATACCGCTATTTAGTAGCTATTACCATTTTATTAGCGATAGTAAAGAAAAGGTAGCATTGCATTACCAAAACAGTTTGGGCGAAAATAATTTTAAAACTGCTTTAGCCAATGCTTTACCTCGCGACAGAGCAGTGGGTTATACTACAGTAGGGCCACATAAAGATGATTTAGAATTTACAATTACTAATTTTAGTTTAAAAAAATTTGCTAGCCAAGGCCAACAAAAAAGTTATTTATTAGCTTTAAAATTGGCCCAGTTTGAGTTTATTAAAGAACAAAAAAACACTAAACCGTTGTTGTTGTTAGATGATATTTACGATAAGTTAGATGAACAACGCTTTACCAAATTATTAGATTTAGTAAGCGGAGAAAATTTTGGACAAGTATTTATAACTGACACACACCCCGAACGCATACAAATTTTACTTAATAAAAAACAAATTGAAGCTAAAATTTTTTTAGTAGAAGATGGTAAAAGAAAGCTGCTTTAAAATAATGTAATAAAAAATTAGTGTTACTTTTTTAGCAAATAGCCTTTTTCTAAAGTAATGGTTTCTTTAGTACTTAGTTTTACTTCTATTTTTTCGGTAATTTCTTTAAAGCCTTTTTTCTTTATGGATAGGGTGTAGTTGCCACCTTTTAAGGTAAAAAAATATTCGCCGTTTTCGTTGGTATTGGTAGATGCCACTTGAATGCCTGCATCATCGGTTAAAATAACCTCCACATCGGGTATGCCATAGCCTTCAAAGCCATCGCGAATGGTGCCTTTTAAAATACTTAAGCCGTTGCTAACTTTACGTTTTCCATCTTTTTCTAATATGGCATAATCTTTCAAATCTATTTTATAAATATCGCTTTCGCCTAAACCACCTTTGCGCTCGCTACTAACGTAGGCATATTTTGCATCGGCACTTATGGTTAACTGCCCCTCTTTAGCCGCGCTGTTTATGGGATAGCCTAAATTAATAGGTTCGCTCCATTTACCGTTTTCAAATACGGTTTTAAACACATCGTAACTACCCATACTTGCTGGGCCATTGCTGCAAAAAAACAAAGTTTTGCCATCTGGAGCTAAAAACATACCTCCTTCGTCAAAGGCTGAATTTACAGGTGCGCCCAAGTTTATGGGCTTGCCATATTCTTTTTTATTAATTTTTTCAACGCTGTAAATATCGCTACGGCCTAAGCCACCGTTACGTTCGCTAAAGAAAAATATTTTTTTACCGTCGGGGCTAATGCAAGCACCACCCTCCCAATAGCTAGATGCAATAGGCTTACCAATCGGTTCGGGGCTACGCCACTTGCCATTGCTTACTTTGCTTACAAAAATATCGCCTCCCATACTTTCTTTATCGTTAATATCGTTTTTGTAAATATAAATTTGTTTACCGTCGGGGCTAATACTCGTACAGGCATCGTGAGCTTTGGTATTTATAGAGCCAGGTACTTCATCAGCTACGCCAAATTTTTTGTTAGTAGAATCGTAATTAGAAATATAAATATCTTCAAAGTATTTTCCATCGCCATCGGCATCCACCTCGTCGTTAGTGCCTTCGGGGCGGCGAGTTGTAAATACAAGTTTGCGTCCATCGGCAGTAATGCAAGGGTTTTTGTCGTCATACTTGCTATTAATATCAGGGCCTAAGTTGGTTACTTCTACATCAAGCGGATTGGCAATAAAATTTTTAGCATTTTGGCATTGGCTTAATAATACATCGGCATCTTCGTTACTTTCTTTATCGGTTTTTGGTGCTGTTTTAAAGGTATTAAACTCTTCAATGGCTTTATCAAAATTTTCTTCAATTTGGTATATTTTACCTAAAGTTAAATAGGATTCGGGTTTTACGTTTGTTTTGGTATCAATAGATTTGATAAGGTATTCTTTGGCTTTATCGTTTTGTTTTAAGCTAAAATAACATTGCCCAATGTAGAATAAAATGTTGGCATCGTTTGGATGATTTTTTTCAAGTTCGCGAAACGAATTTAAAGCTCCAACATATTGTCCGCCTAACATTTTTTGTTTAGCTACTAGTATTTTAGCGGCATCGCCAGCATCGGTAAATACGTTGTTCTTTTTTTCTTTTTGTGAAAAAGATAATAAAGTGCTAAAAATAATAAGGATAGATAGTAATTGCTTCATTTGTTAGTTTTTATACAACTTTAAAAATACATAAATTATATTTAAAGGCATAAAAAAATACATAATTTTTTAATTAATATTGTAATGTGATAACCTATACTTTTTTAGCCATAATAGTTGTTTGCTCGGTGTATTGTTTTAATGATAAAGGGCTTATGAATAAATTTTTGTTTCATCCCTATTCTATTAACCACAATAAAGAGCATTACCGTTTTTTAACGCACGCCTTTATACATGGTGATTATATACATTTATTGTTTAACTGTTTGGCATTATACAGCTTTGGTTTAGCTTTAGAGGAACAAGTTTTTCCATATTATTTTGGAGAAAAATTAGGCAAAGTGTATTATATTTTATTATTTACTGGGGGTATTTATGCCGCCTCGTTTACCGAATATTTTAGAAACAAAAACAATCCTGATTATTCGTCTTTAGGGGCAAGTGGGGCTATTTCGAGTATAATGTTTTGTTATATAATGGTTAGCCCATTAAGTCAAATTTCATTATTCTTTTTTCCAATGCAGGGCTGGATAGCAGGTATTTTACTATTGGGCGTAAGTTATTATTTAATTAGGCGCAAAAAAACTACGAGTTATAATGATAATATTAGCCACGAATCGCATTTTTGGGGTGCATTGTTTGGCGTAGCTTTTATTTTAATTTTAAAACCCGCCGTATTAAAACATTTTATTGATAAGGTGTTGGGTGTGTTTTAAGTACCAACTAAACACTAATTTAAAACAATTTTGTAACTGCAATTTTAAACCACGATGTAAACGCAGTTGGGTTTAATTGAATTTCGTTTTTTAACTCGTCAATAGCTATCCATTTAAAACTATCAACCTCTTCTTTATTTATAAGTGGGCTGGCGTTACTTGTACCAAAATAAACATGGTCAAATTCGTGTTCGATTAAGCCATTATCAAATTTAGTTTTATAAATAAAGCTGGTGTTATGTATTAGTTGGGTGTGCATTCCCATTTCTTCAAAAAGCCTTCGGTTGGCAGCGTCTGAGGTAGTTTCGTTGGGGCGCGGGTGACTACAGCAGGTGTTTGTCCATAACCCAGCGCTGTGGTATTTTGTTAATGCCCTACGCTGTAAAAGTAATTGTTTAGTATCATTAAAAATAAATATTGAAAAAGCACGGTGTAGTAAGCCTTTTTGATGCGCTTCTAATTTTTCCATTATGCCAATGGCCTCATCATTTTGGTTTACTAATATTACTTCTTCTTTTAACATGTTGTTTGTAAACAGCATTTTTTACTGCCCACAAAAGTACAACTATCTTCATTAATTAACCAGATATAAAACAAAAGCTACCAATTATTTAATATTATTTACTTTTTAAAAATTTACATATACATTAGTAAAAAGTTTATATAATAGTATTAAAACACATTTATACATATTTAATTTATTATTGGTTTTATTTTGCACTAAAATAATAGGACAACAATATTTTTTTAAAAATTATAGTGCCGAAAGTGGTTTGCCTTTTGTACAAGTATCAGCCTTATTTGAAGACAGTAAAGGTTATCTGTGGAGCGGTGGCTATGGCGGTTTAAGCCGGTTTGACGGAAAAACATTTTTAAACTTTAATAAAAAAAAGGGCTTAATAGACCATAACGTAAATACCATTTGCGAAAATGATAGTGGTTTTGTTTTTGTAGGAACCAACAAAGGGCTAAGCATTTTACAAAAAAATAAAATTGTAAATTTTGACGGTGCAAATGGTTTAAACTCTCAAATAACGGCATTAAGTAATGTAAATAATACAATGTATATTGGTACCATACGTGGTTTATTTACGTTTAATCAAAATAAAATTAAACCCTTTTTTAAACGTAATAATTTTAAAATTAATTGTTTGTATAAAACGGATACTTCAGTTTTATATATTGGTACGGATAGTGGTTTAGTAATTTATACAAATAGTAAACTTACTACTTTAAAAATGGCTAATGGCCTACCATCTAACCAAATTAACGCTTTAGTAAGGTATAAAAATTACGTTGTAATTGGTACAAGTAAAGGCTTAAGTTTTTATAATGAACTTACTAAAAAGTTTACAAACTATTTTATTGAAAACGGATTAATTGACGAAAATATAACCTGTTTATTAACGCAAGATAAAGAGACTTTATGGATAGGCTCACAAACAGGTTTATTAAAATTTAATGGGGAGCAATTTTATTATTATAATATTGGTGCCGATAATAATTCAAATATTATTAGGCAATTAATAAAGGATAAGGAAAACAATATATGGATAGGGTCGCATAGTGGTTTATATAAATATCGCGATAATTCGTTTTCAACGTTTGACAAAATTAATGGACCTGGTAACGCATTTGTTTATCAAATTTTTAGAGATACTAAAAGTGATGTTTGGATGTGTTCCGAAAATAATGGTATTTATAAATATTCGCAAGGCTATTACAAACGTTACAGCACTATAGATGGCTTATCCACAAATACCTGCCGTGCTGGTATACAAGATAAAGCAGGGCGTTTAATTTTTGGCACAGCCAACTCATTAATGGAGTTTAAAAACGAAAAATTTTATAATATTCCCATGCCAAAAAATTTTGTAGGCCCTTACGATATGCTTTATCTAGCAACTAACAATACTATATGGGTGGGGGGTAGTAACGGTATTTGTTCGGTAGTTTTTAATGGCAACATAGCCCAAACAAAATTTTATGCGTTTCAAAAAAATACTAATACTGCAGTATATGGCTTGGCCGAAGACGACGAAAACAACCTATGGATTGGAACTTTTGGATACGGCTTATTAAAATTAAAAAACGATAGTATTTACAACATTAGCAAACAATTAAAACTACCTGAAGAAAATTTTATTTCATTAAAATATATAAATAATTTAATTTTTGCCGGCACATTAAATGGCGTAATTGTATTTAATATAAAAACAAACACTTATAAATATATTACCGAAGAAGATGGTTTAAATTCAGAATTTGTTTACTCAATAGCGTTTGCACAAAATAAAAATTACCTGTGGCTAGGCACTAACCAAGGCATCAACAAATTAAATTTAAAAAAATACCTAACTCAAAACAAAATAGAAATAGCTAGTTTTGCCAAGCAAGATGGTTTCGTAGGTGTAGAATGCAATACTAATGGTATTTGGGAAGATAACGACAAAACCCTTTGGTTTGGCACCGTTAGTGGCGTAGTAGTGCACGAACCCTATAATTTAAAAGAAAATAAAATTGAAAATTCAACGCTAATACAAACGATAAAATTAGCAAACGAAGATACTTTATTAGCACAAAATTGCAATTTGCCTTATTACCTAAACTCTATTTCGTTTTACTACAAAGGCATTTGTTTAACTAACCCTGATAAGGTTTTATATATAAAAAAATTAGAAGGTTTAGAAAAAAAGTGGAGCCTGCCTAGTGCCGAAGATTATAGTAAATATGCTAATCTTTCGCCTGGAAAATATACCTTTAAACTAAAAAGTTGCAATAACGAAGGGGTTTGGGATAGTAAAGAAACTACATTTTCGTTTACAATAAACGCTCCATATTATTTAACGTGGTGGTTTATTTTAATATTATTTTTAAGTATTGCATTAGTAATTTATTTAATTTTCAAAATTCGAATTCGATCAATTCGCAAAAAACAAAAACAAGATTTTGATAGAAAAGTAGAAATGAGCAAAATAGAATTAAAAGCTCTTCGCTCACAAATGAATCCGCATTTTATTTTTAACTCGCTTAATTCTATTCAACACTATATATACAATAATAAGAGCGACGAGGCTATAAAATACCTTAATAAATTTGCGCGCTTGGTGCGTATTATTTTAAATAATTCAGATAAACCTACTGTAACCGTTGAAGAAGATATTGAAGCCCTAAAATTATATTTAGAGCTAGAACAAATGCGTTTTGAAGGTAAGTTTGAATATAAAGTTAGTATAGATGATAATGTAGATACAGATTACGATATTATGCCCCCACTTTTAATGCAGCCATATGTTGAAAATGCTATTTTGCATGGCTTAAACCCTAAACCCGAAAAAGGCTTATTAACAATACATTTATCCTATAAAAATAATTTTTTAATTTGTACCATTACTGATAATGGTATTGGGCGGGAAAAAGCCTCGCAAATAAAACACACTATGCCAGGTAAAAAACATAAATCGTTAGGGATGAAAATTACCGAAGATAGATTACGCATTTTAAACGAATTAAATAATTCGGCATTAAGCGTAAACATTAGCGATTTAAAAGACGAAAAGGGTTATGCGTTAGGAACAAAAGTTGAATTATACATTCCATTAAACGAATAAAAATTTAAAATTAACACTATGATAAAAGTAATAATAATTGAAGACGAACAAAAAAGCCGTGCGATGATGGTAGCAATGATTGAAAAAAATTGTGAATTTTTAAACGTAGTTGGCCAAGCAAAAAACGTAAAAGAAGGTGTTGAACTAATAAATACCTATAAACCCGATTTAGTATTTTTAGATATTAGTATGCCTGATGGCAGTGGTTTTGATTTATTAGAGCAAGTACAAGGCCATAAATTTGAAGTGATATTTGCTACCGCTAGCGACCAACACGCCATTCGTGCCATTAAATATAGCGCCTGCGATTATTTATTAAAACCTATTGATGTTGAAGAATTAAAAATTGCAGTAGATAAAGTTATTCAAAAACGAAACAAGGTTCCAAATATGGATAACCTAAATTTTTTAATTCAGCAGTTACAAAAACCTGATGATAATTTTCAAAAAATTACTGTGCCAACAGGCAATGGTTTCGAAATTTTAAATTTAAAGGATATTATTCGTTGCGAAGCTGATGGGGGCTATACTACTTTTTTTATGGATGATAAACGTAAACTTTTAGCAAGTTATGGCTTAAAACATTACGAGGATTTATTACCCGAAAAAAACTTTATTCGCATTCACAACCACCATTTAATTAATATGAACCATGTGATTAGATTTTTAAAAGAAGATAGTGGTTATGCCGTAATGAGTGACAATTCAAAGCTCGAAATTTCGCGCCGAAAAAAAGATGCCTTTATGGATAAACTTAACCATTAACATCGCCAGTTATTTAAAAAAAGCTACCAGTTATACAAAAAAACCTACCACTTAATAAATAGTTTAATAGTTTACTTTTATCTATAGTAATTTTATAATACGTTCTTTATCAAGGGTTTTGTTTATAACAACAAAATTAACCACTAATAGATTATGGAGATTTTCTGTTAGTGGTTTTTATTTTTAAAACCCTGCTGTTTTAATAAAATTTCGATTGCCGTAATTAAATGGCGTATTAAACACACTGCTTTTTAAATTTATAGTCAAATAATAGCCTTTATTAAAGCCAAACGGCACCCAATCTATCCGTGTTTCCCAACATTTTAAATCGCGATAAATATTAACGCTTGTGTAACTTAAATTTTGACGGTTAAAATCATAACCTGTTGTAACCCCTACTTTCCAATACTTTGTAGGCATTATATCTGCTCGGCAATTAATAGAATGGGTGGGTTGTAATTTTGTATTATCACTATTAATAAGCATTAAATTATAATTTAAAGCAATGTTCCACGGTAGTTTTGCGGTTGGGTCTAAATCATTTTTTGTTCCTTTTTCAGCGCCATTACTTTGGTTGGGGGCTTCGCGTAATTTTTTAGCTGCCGCAATTTTATCACTACTAATGCTTGTATTTACTACAAAATTTGCACCTGTTAAACGTGCTAATTGTGCATTTTGTGAGTATTGATAGCTTGTTATACGTCGCTTAGTAATATTGCTATAAGCATATGGGTCTAGGTTACCGCTTGCTACAATATCAATATTTTTAAATAAAACAGTCCGTGCGCTTAGGGTTACCACTTGCATTTGAAAACTATCTACTGCAAAATTATAACTACCCGTTGCGCTAATATTTTGAAGCAAGGTAGTTTTATTATATACAAATCCAGTATCGGTTTTTTTACGAATTTTAGCCTCAATATTATTACTTAAGTTTAAACTAAGTGCATTTTGTGCGCCAATACCTGGCCCACCAAAAATATTATTCTGAAAAATAGAATAGCGGTTAATACCCCCAATGGTATTAGATTGTACACTTTTCCAAAAGCCATATTGCTCTTTACCAAAATCGGGGCGGTAAGCGTAAGTAAGCGTAGGAATTAGTAAATGCCTAATTTGTTTTACTTTTCCTTTTTTAAAAACATAATCAAAAAATACCTTAGTGTTAAACGAGGTAGTAAAGTTGGCGTCGTAGCCACCCACAAAGCCATTAATAGTATCGGTTTTTATACTACTAGTATATGTTGTAACATCGGTTACAAATTGCTGCCTAATACTTTTTGTGTACATAACTGCATTTAAGTTTAAGCCAGGAGTTACGGTAATATATTTAGCTAAATTAAAATTTGTAGATATTGGTAAACTGTGCTTAATACCATATGCCATTCGTTTTTCAATGTCTCCTTTAAAAATGGTAGAATCGTATCCGTTTAATGTATTACGCGCTTCAAATAAATAATTTACACCAATTTTATCAAATACATTTTGTTTTACAGCATCTTCGCGTTTAAACGGAAAAAAACGATTCACATTGTAGGTTAATTGCGGAAATGTAAAACTTATAGGTTTTAAACCCACAGCACTTTGGTTGTGCGAGGCATTTAAACTTAATGCACTTAGCTTAAATGTTTTTGTAAAATTAATATTTGAATTAAAACTATTTTGTAAAAACTGATTGGAGTTAATAGTTGTGAGCCTATTAAAAGCTTGGTTTTTTACATAATTTACATTGGCACTAAAACGTATAGTGGGGTTATTTTTATTATCTTGAATGTGTATCCATTTAACGCTATACGACTGTTGTTTTGTAAATGTTGCTGGAATATCCTTATCGCCAATATTAAATTGACTAAAGGCTAAATTTACATTGCCGTTACTTTTGTAAAGCACGTTATAATTATTAGTAGTGCGTAATGCATAACTACCATTTGTATAAATATCGCCATTAATTATCATATCGGTTTTATCATTTATACCCCAATAAAAACCACCGTTTCGTAGACTAAAACCCTGCGAGGCCGAGTTGCCAAACGTAGGTAATAAAATACCATTGTGTTGCTTTTTAGTGTTTGGAAAATAACCAAAAGGTAAGGCTAAAGGTGTGGGCACCCCCCCAATTTCTAAATACATGGGGCCTGTTATAATTTTATCGTTGGGTATTATTTTTGCTTTTGTGGCTCTAAAGGCTGTGCGCGCATCTTCATCTTGGCAAGGCAAACATTTCATGTTTTTTAAATATACAATGTTGGTGCTATCTTTTTTTATTTGTTCTCCAAAAACTAATAACTCGCCTTGGTGTGTAAACGCATTATAAATTTTACCACGTTTAGATTTTAAATTATATTTAATAGTATCTGCTCGCATCGTCTGTTCGCCATCTTTAAAATCTGGCCTTCCTTCGGGTTTACCCAAACTATCTTTTTTGCCATAAGCTTTAACAATGTTGGTAGTATAATCTATTTCAATAAACTCTGCTTCCATATTCATAGTAGTATAATTTACCTTGGCTTTACCGTATAAAAATATTTTTTTTGCCACCGCTAAAAAAACTACACTATCTTGGGCACTGTAATTTATGGCCTCTTCAAGGCTTTCGCTATTATCATCTGTTGTTAAGGTATCAACGGTTACTTTTTTTAAAGTATCTATTGGTGTGCTTTGCCCAAATAAGTTTGTAACGTTTAAAGATATTAACATTACAAAGAAGAAAACTACTTTACTATATGGGTGTTTTATCAAACTTAATGGTATAATTTTATATGCAACTCACAAAGCTACAATACTTTAGCTTATTGCAAATGTTTTTATAATGCTAAATGGTTAAAAAATTAAAATATTTAGGAGTTTTAAGTATCATTATTTTAGTGATAACATCGTTTAGTATTTATAAAAAATCTAAAACCAAAACCTTAAAAACAATTGTAATAGATGCAGGCCATGGTGGAAAAGACCCAGGTTGTAATGGCGTAACACATAAAGAAAAAGATGTTTCGTTGGCAGTAGCATTAAAACTTGGTAAATTAATTGAAGAAAATTATAAGGATATAAAAGTAATTTATACCCGAACTACTGATGTTTTTGTGGAGTTAGAAGAACGTGCCCAAATTGCAAATAAAGCCAAGGCCGATTTATTTATATCCATACACTGTAATGCTGCTGGGAAAGCTGTAATTATAAAAGACCCAAAAACAGGAAAAAAACGTAAAAAAACGTATAAAAATAAAAAAGGTAAAATTGTAGTTGTTGAAAAACCTAACCCCGAACCCTTTGGTACCGAAACCTACGTGATGGGTCTAAAAAACGAAGAGGGTAAAATGAAAGTAGCAACCCGCGAAAACTCAGCTATTTTTTTAGAAGATGATTACGAAAAAAAGTATGCGGGTTTTGACCCCGATAGCCCCGAAAGCTACATTATAATGAGTAATTACACCAGTGCTTACGTTATACAAAGTGCAAATTTAGCAGTAAAAATACAACAAGAATACACCACTAAAGCAGGTAGAATTAATAAAGGAGAAGGGGGCGTGCATCGCCAAAGTATTTGGGTGCTTTGGCGTACAGCCATGCCAAGTATTTTAACCGAACTTGGTTTTTTAACCAACCCTTTAGAAGAACAATTTTTAGGAAGTAAAGAAGGACAAGATTATTTAGCAAAAGCTATTTTTAGAGGTTTTAGAAAATATAAAGATGAACTTGAAGGCTTAAAAAAAGAATATAATGATGATATTGAAAATCAAAAACCATTAGAAAACGAAAACATTAAGGCTGGAAATTTAGCCGGACAACGAACCAAAGACCCCGATGATGACGATGATGAGGAGGAAGAAAAGAAAGAGATAAAAGAGACTGAAGGAACGAAAAAAGATACTATAAAAACAAAAGAATTTAAAGAAACGAAAACTATTGATGGTGGTAAAAAGATTGAAGAGACAAAAGTTAGTGAAGGGGCTAACAATGATAGTATAACTGCAAAAAAAATAGTAGAAAAATTTAAAAATGATACTAAGAAACAAGAAATAGAACAGAAGGATGTTGCCCTGAGCGGAGTCGATGGAAAGAAAGAGAACAAGGGAATAGAAGATACAAAGGGCATTATTTTTAAAGTACAATTTGCTACCAGCGATACTAAATTAGATTTAAAACAAGATAAATTTAAAAATATTGTTGATGGTGATTTTTATAAAGTAAATACGAATTTAAAATATACATCGGGTAATTATACAAATGTAAACGAGGCTACTAAACACCAAAACTTTTTACGTAAAAATGGCTTTAGCGATTGCTTTGTAATTGCCCTAAAAAATGGCGACCGGGTAGATTTAAATGAGGCTAAGAAATTAGTGGGGCAGTAAAAAATTTATGACTACTTCATAAAACTCTTTAGGTTTTTCGGCATGTACCCAATGCCCTGCATTTAAAATAGTACTAAAGTGTAGGTTTGTAAAACGTTTTTCAAAATCTAATTTATCGTGTTCTTTTATATAGTTAGATTTTTCGCCATTAATTATTAATGTTTCTGTAGCACTTGTAAAATTAGGCACCGCAATACCTATATTATCATAATTTTTAGTTATTGCCTCTAAATTAAAACGCCAAGCCATTTGTTTTTCTTTTATTCCCACTTCGACTCCGCTCAGTGAGATATCGTCTTTCCAATAAATATTTTTTAATAAAAATTGTTTGGTGCCAAAATCGGTTAAATAGGTATTCATTAAAGCTTCCGCTTCTTTACGAGTAGTAATGGTGTTAAAATCTACAGCATGTAAGGCTTTTAATACATCGTTGTGGTGCGGTTCATAAGCTCGTGCTGCTATATCAACAATAATTAATGTTTGTGCTACCCCACTATAGTTTAATTCAAAAAATAAAACGGTTTTTCCACCCATGCTGTGCCCTAATAAAATAGGATTTTGTAGTTGGTGGTCATCTATAAATTCTTTTAAATCAGCGGCCATTACCTCGTAATTCCACTCATCGCTATGTGGCGAAAGCCCATGGTTACGTTGGTCTAAAGTAAAAACACGAAAACCCTTTTCGCCAAAATTTTTTGCTAGCGTGTTCCAATTATCACTTTGCCCAAACAAACCGTGTAAAATAATTAGTGGTTGTCCGCTGCCAAATTCTCTGAATGCTAATTTCATTTCAATTGTCTTAAATATAGTTGTACCGTATTTTCTAAACCTAAATATAAAGCATCGGCAATTAGGGCGTGGCCAATACTCACTTCTAACAAATTGGGTAACTGTTGTTTAAAGTATTGTAAATTTTCTAAACTTAAATCGTGTCCAGCGTTTACGCCCATATTTAATTGCTGTGCAAGGCTTGCAGCATTAATAAATGGCTGTATTACTTTTTCTTTTTCGGTTAAAAATAAACGAGCATATTCTTCCGTGTACAATTCAATTCTATCTGTACCAGTTTCTTTGGCGCCTTCAATCATTTTTAAATTTGCATCTACAAATATGGAGGTGCGAATATTGTGCGATTTAAAAAGTGCAATTATTTCTTGTAAATAGTTTTTATGTTTAATAGTATTCCAACCATGGTTGCTGGTTAATTGGCCTTGTGTATCGGGTACTAGTGTTACTTGGTGTGGCTTTACTTCCAATACTAAATCAACAAATTTTTTTTCGGTGGGGTTGCCCTCAATATTAAATTCGGTAGTTAAAAGTGGTTTCAAATCTCTTACATCTTGGTAGGTAATGTGGCGCTCGTCGGGCCTAGGATGCACGGTAATGCCCTGTGCGCCAAACCGTTCAATATTTAAGGCTGTTGTTAGTACATTTGGAATATTGCCACCTCGCGCATTACGTAAAGTAGCAATTTTATTAATATTTACACTTAGTTTAGTCATAATTTAATGCTATAAAACTAATTAAATTATTAGTATTTTTGATAAAAGAAATATGATAGTTGGCGATTTAATAACAGACGAAATACCTCCCTTAAAAGTTACAGATACAGTGGAGATGGCTTTAGATTGGATGGAACAATTTAAAGTATCGCATTTACCTGTAGTTAATGATCGAGAGTTAGTGGGGCTTATTTCTGAAAATGAGTTAATGGATTACGAGCACCCAGAGGAGGTAATAAACACCAGTAAATTACATTTTATGCGACCTGTGCTACACCATTATCAACACACCTATGATTTAGTTAAATTAATGGGAAGCCTTAACTTAACTCTTATTCCGGTATTAGATGAAAATGAACACTACAAAGGTTGTATTACTTTAAAAGGATTGGTTCAAAATTTAAGTAGTATGACAGCCGTACAAAATTCTGGTGGGGTTATTGTTTTAGAAATGAATCAACACGATTATTCCGTAACGCAAATTGGCAATATTATTGAAGGAAATGATGCTAAATTATTAAGCTTACATGTTTCATCAAGCCCCGATAGCACAAAAATAGAGGTAACCTTAAAAGTAAATAGAGAAGATTTATCGGGTTTACTACAAACGTTTAGTCGCTATAATTATACTGTAAAAGCTGCTTTTCAAAATGGTGATTATAGTAAAAATATTAAAGATAAGTTAGATGAGTTTTTACACTTTCTCAATATCTAAACTACGTTTATTTTTTATTTTATTTTTTAGCATTAAATTTATTTCTGCTCAAACGCTTGATAGTAATAGCATCTATACTATTAAAAGCATTACCATTAATGGAAACAAAAAAACAAAAGATAGAATTATTACGCGCGAATTAGTAATAAAACAAAATGACACCTTACGCCTAAACACTATTAATTACGTTAAAAGACGTAGCGAACAAAATATTTTTAATACTCAGCTTTTTATTTATGACACAATTTATCCAACCATAAATGATACACTAAAAACAATTAATTTAACCATTGTTGTAAAAGAGCGCTGGTATGTTTTTCCTACTCCCGTAATTGAGGTTCAAGACCGTAACTTTAATACCTGGTGGAGAACAAAAGATTTTTTTAGATTAAATTATGGTTTTGCATTAGCCCTCGAAAATTTTACGGGAGTAAAGGATAGGTTAATTTTATTGGTTCAACGGGGGTACTCTGAAAAGTATGGCTTTAGTTATCGCACCCCTTACGTAAACAAAACCCAAACAATAGGTTATAATTTACTGTATGTTTTTAATAGAAATAACGAAGTAAATTTTATTACACAAAACAATGCGCCACAATTTGTACGTAGCTACAAAAATTATTTACGAACCGAGCATGAAGCAAAAGCAGGTATAATTTATCGCCCAAATTTATATGAACAAACTACTGCCGAATTAGTATATAAAAATGTTAGCATTGGCGATACGGTTGCTAAACTTAATCCAAATTATTTTAATGATGCCAAACTATGCATCCAATATTTAAGTTTACAATACCGTTATACGTTTGATAACAGAGATAATAAATCGTACCCACTAAAAGGTTGGGCTTTTGAAGGACAAATAGTAAAAGACGGATTTAATTATGAAGATAATTCGCCCATAAACAATTTATACGTTGGTGTAAATATTAGAAAGCACACACCGTTAAAAAATAGGTTTTATAGTGCTAATTTGATGAAAGCGCGTTATATGAATAGTGACAAACTTTCGTATAATTTTAATAGAGCACTTGGTTATAATGATTTAATAAGAGGTTACGAATATTTTGTAATAGAAGGCCAAAACTATTTTTTATCTAAAAATAGTTTGCGCTATCAAATTATAAAACCTAAAGTATTTAAACCAAAATATTTAACCCACGCTAAACAGTTTAATACCATACCTTTTTATGCTTTTGCAAATGTATTTTTTGATGCAGGTTATGTACAAGATAAATTTTTTTATAAAACAAATACACATGTAAATAGCTGGCAATGTGGTTATGGCGCTAGTATTGATTTAATAACCTATTATGATGTGGTGCTACGTTTAGAGTACAGTTTTAACAAACAATTACAATCAGGTTTTTTTATTCATGCTACGGTTGGATTTTAAATTACCCCCAGTGCTTTTGTAAATACAAGCCTATACCTTTTGCAGTTCCATTACTGTAATTTCAGGCCAAATGCCTAATCTACCGGGGTAACCTAAAAATCCTAAGCCTCTGTTAACGTACAAAAACTGTTCGCCTTGTTTGTATAAACCAGCCCAGTTTTTATATAAATATTGTATAGGGCTCCATTTAAAGTTAGGAATTTCAATACCAAACTGCATACCATGTGTATGTCCGCTTAAGGTTAAATCAATAGTTGGATACTCTTTTGTAACCTGCACATCCCAGTGGCTTGGGTCGTGGCTCATTAATATTTTAAATGGGTAATCTTCTGCGCCTTTATAAGCTACATCTAATTTTCCATATCTTGGAAAACGCATACTCCCGCCCCAATTTTCTATCCCTAATAATGCAATTTTTTCGCCATTTTTTTCTAAGGCAACGTGTTCGTTCATTAATAATTTCCAACCACTTGCTTTTTGAACTGCTTTTAAATTTTCTAAATTTTTATGTTTTTCTTCAGCGCTATCCCACTCTCTGTAGTCACCGTAATCGTGGTTTCCTAAAACAGAATACACACCATAAGGCGCCTTTAATTTATTATAAACGTTTTCAAAGCCATTCGTCTCGTCTGTTTGAGTATTTACTAAATCGCCAGTAAATAAAATAATATCGGCATTTTGCTGCATTACAATTTCAAAGGCTTTTTCAAGTGCATTGGTATTTAAAAACGAACCAGTGTGTATATCACTAATTTGTACAATTTTAAAGCCATTAAATTCTTTTGGTATTTTTGAGGATGGAACTTTAACATTATGAACCCTATATTTATAGGCACCACGTACCATGCCATACAAAAAGCCAACAGCTGGCACTACTGTGAAGGTAATGGCTAACTGACTTAAAAACTTTAAGCGTGAAATTTTATGAATCGTTTCGGTAGTTTCAGCAGGGGTGCTTTTTAGTAAAGAAAATAACCATCTAAATAATCGGATAACATCATCTATAATTAAAAAGCTACAGCCAAGTAGTTTACATACAAGTAAAATTAAAGCAGCAGAAGAAATAAATCTAAAAAAATTATTCCACTGTGGTGGTGGGTAAAACAACGATATTAAACCTATTAATACATTAAATCCAATTAAAAAATACGCAACATATAAAACAGTGCCTTTTTTACTAGCACTAAAGTCTTGTACAAACGTTTTTACCGCTTGAAAAAAATAAAACTCTACAAGAAGTATTATTATAAAAAAAATTAAAAATCTAAAAAACATAAGGATTAAATAAAGTATAAAATTACTAATAATTTCACCCTTTCTATTTACAAACCAATGTTAATTAATTCCAAATTTTATAAGTGGTTTAAATAAGCTTTATTTTTACATTTAGGCTATGACTAAATTAAAAATTGGTATTGTTTTTGGTGGACAAAGTAAAGAGCGCGAAATATCGTTTGCTGGTGGGCGAACCGTTTACGATAATTTAAACAAAGCCCTGTTTGAAGCTATTCCCATTTTTGTGGATAGTTTTGGTAATTTTATTGAATTGAATTGGGAGTTTGTTTATAAAGGCACCATTCGCGATTTTTATCCGCCCGTGGAGTTTTTACCTGCCAATTCACACTTTCAGCTTTATGCTGAGCAATTAGGAAACTTAAACGAGCAACAACAAAACGATTTAATTTTTAAAATTGGAAAAAAACTAGCGATTAGTGATTTAGCTAAAAAAATTGATTTTGCATTTTTATGTCTACACGGCCCTAATGGTGAAGATGGTAGAATACAAGGCGTGTTTGAGTATAATCAAATTCCCTATAGTGGTTCAGGAATTTTAGCTTCTGCCATTGGTATTGATAAAAGTGTACAAAAAGAATTAATGATAAACAAAGGCTTTAATAGCCCCAAATACATAACTATTAACAGGCAAGATTATATTGAGGGAAAGGCAAATAACGTACTTAAAACCATAAAAGAAACCATTGGATTTCCTTGCGTGGTAAAACCTGCCAATCAAGGCAGTAGCATAGGTATAAGTATTTTAAATAATGATAATGAACAGGAGTATATGCGTGCCGTTGAAAAAGCATTTTTTACCCGTTGGGTAGATGCTAAAGAGTGGCAAGATCTTTCAGCAGAAGACAAAATAAATTATGTTAAAACACTTTCTGATATCCGCGATGGCATTGGAATGCCTGTTGCCATTACACATCCAAAAGAATTAAATGCACCAGTAATTTACGATCCAACGGTATTAATAGAATTTTTAGATTTAAATTTAAAAACAGATGGGTTTATTTTAGAAGCTTTAGATGGTGAAAGTAAAGTGTTAGTAGAAGGATTTATTGAAGGAAAAGAATTTAGCTGTATTGTATTAGAAGACGAAAACGGCACTGCTATTGCTTTACCACCCACCGAAATTAAAAAAGGAAAAGAATTGTTTGATTACCGCAGTAAATATTTACCAGGTTTATCCCGAAAAATTACACCGATTGATTTACCCGACGAACAAATAGAAGCCATAAGAAAAGAGTGCGAAAAATTATTTTACGAATTGCATTTTGACGTGTATGCTCGTATTGACGGGTTTTTGAGTACCAATGGCAAACTATTTTTAAACGATCCAAATACAACTAGTGGTATGATGCCCTCGTCGTTTTTCTTTCATCAGGCGGCCGAAATTGGCTTAAACCCCTCGCAGTTTTTAAGTTTTATTATTCGTACGTCTCTTGCTAAACGTATTATACAAGCCAAAGGCAATGTTACCTATAAAAAATTATTAAGCAATTTAGACGAATTAATTTTAAAAGATAAACACGCTACAACTCACAAAACCCGTGTTGCAGTGGTGTTGGGTGGTTATTCTAGCGAACGTCATATTTCGGTAGAAAGTGGTAGAAACGTATTTGAAAAATTAGCTTCGAGTGAAAAATATGCCCCATTTCCTATTTTTTTAACGGGTACTAATGAGGAACACAAAATGTATCACATCCCCATAAACCTTTTATTAAAAGATAATGCAGATGACATAAAAGAAAAGGTGGAATATTACAAGCTGCATGCCGTTATACAAAAAATTATACAACAATGCGAAAGTATTACACACAAATATGCATTAGCAAATACGATTACAAAACCAATTCAATTATCATATAATGATTTAAAACAAAAGGCCGATGAGGTATTTATTGCCCTGCATGGTCGCCCGGGCGAGGACGGAGCTATTCAACAAAAATTAGATGAATTAAATTTGCCATACAATGGCAGTAGTAAAGAGAGTTCGAGTATTACAATTGATAAATACCGTACCAACGAAATTTTAAAACAAAACGGTTTTTTAGTTGCCGAGCATTTTTTAGTAACTAAAAATGATTGGGAAAACAAGAAAGCTGAAATCGAAGAAAACATAAAAACAAAAATTAGCTATCCTTTTATTGCTAAGCCTGTTGATGATGGTTGTAGCAGCGCTGTAAAAAAAATAAAAACCTTTGTAGAGTTTGAAGCTTTTTGTAAACTGATGTTTAGAACGTCGGAAGAATTAGATGCAACTGCCGCAAACATATTGCACATGAAAGCAAAAGAAGAGTTTCCGCAAAAGCAGGTAATATTGGTAGAGGAATTAATTAGTAAAAAAAACGCTAAACATTTTTTAGAAGTAACGGGTGGCATGCTTACTAAATTTAATAAAAGCGGTGATTTAGATTACGAAGTATTTGAAGCCAGTGAAGCGCTTGCAGACGGGGATATTTTAAGTTTAGAAGAAAAATTTTTAGCAGGACAGGGCCAAAACATAACGCCCGCACGTTATGCAACAAATAGTGCAGATAGGCAAACGGTTAGTAATCAAGTTAAACAAACACTAGGAGAAGCGGCAAAGGCGTTGGGTGTTAGTGGCTATTGTCGTATTGATGCCTTTGTACGTATTTACGATAATTGTAAAACTGAAGTTATTTTTATTGAAGTGAATTCCTTACCGGGAATGACACCTGCCACCTGCATCTTTCATCAAGCGGCTATAAATAATTACAAGCCGTATCAGTTTATTGATAATATTTTAGAGTTTGGAAAAAAGCGATTAGAAAAGAATACTAAGCTGGCTTAAACCCTTACTTGCTCAAATACAAATTACGCTCGCTGTAAATATTTTGAAAATACTCGTCTTGTAAACTATCAATAAAATAAATGGCTTCGCCTGTGCTTTTCATTTCGGGTTTTAAATTAATAATATTTAACTATAATTAAACAATTTCAAATTAAAGATTATTTAAAAGTAAACTATTAATCGCATAACAAACTTAAAATGATTCTCCTTTAATTTAGTATCTACGCAAAATTTATTTCGTTACGATAAAAATATTTTTGTGAATTTTTTTATATATTTGTATCAAATATACTACATGCCGTTTTAAATAAAAATTCAGTAGGTGAATAAAATATTTATAGTCTTAATTTTATTAACCTTATCGGTTAAGTCACAAAAGGTTTGGACATATATTGGTCCTAGCCAAGACAGTAGCAACATAGTTAATCTAAATAAACGAGCAAGTAATATTGTTTCTATTCTTCAATCAAACACTGGACAGTTTTATGCTTTAAGTTATTATTGGTATGGCCAAAACTATAGAGTTTTAAAATATATTAATAATCGATGGAGTCCAATCAGTAATTTTTATTATGGACAAAATGTACAGTTGGTTTTAGATAGAAACGAAAGCCCTTGCCTCGCCCTTCAATCGAGCCAAAATTATCAAATTTTTACTTATACAGGCGCCATGTGGACTAGCTTACCAACATTTACTACAACCGCTTTTTATGGAAATTCTAGCAATTTTTTTAAACTAAAATTTGATAAAAACAATGTGCCTTTTGTACTCTATACTAATACAACAGATTCGCTTAAACTTACCATAAAAAAATTCAACAGTGCAAGCTGGCAAACAGTTGGGCAGACAAAATTTGCAGCATCTATTTCAAATACATCATTTTACTATGTAGACCAAAATGCTGATGATTACTTTGATTTTACAATTGACTCTGCCTCAAATATAATTGTGGGTTCGGTTTTAACTACAAGTTTAAACACAAAATTAAATATTTACATATACAATGGTACAAGCTGGCAATTAACCAACAGTTTAAAAAGCAATAGTTATGTTGCGTTAAATTCAAACAATTACTATAAGCCATATGTATGTTATTTAGATAGTAATAAAACCTATCAACTTTGTAGTTTTTCTTCTGCCAGCCTTTCTTCCGTTTTTGCCTGCCCAAGTATTATTAATAATACAATATCAACCCAGCCAGTAACCTTAAGTAGTAATTTGAAGTTTGTGTTTGATACAGTAAATAATATAATTCCTTACAGATTAGAATATCCTATTCAAAACAATTGTAGCGATTACCAACATTTAAACTTTGTAAAGTGGACAAATAATTTTACAATAAAGAAAAATGTTGGTAATACTTTATATTCTAATATAAACTATAAAAACAATTTTTCTTTAAATAAAAAGCAAAATGCCGCAATATTATATCTTAATAACAGTTCATTATATCAACAATTTACCCCACTTTTTAGCAATAACACAACTACCAAATGGCAACCTATATCAAAGTATGATATAGGAATAACAGAATCACCAACTTATCAAACGGATATTAAGTTTGATAAAAATAATAATATGATTTTGGCGTATACCAAGTCAATAGATTTTGATAGCATAAAAATAAAAAACATAACTGCAAATACTTTAATTGATTTTCCAGCACTGAATAATAATAATTTGGCAGGTTCGTCTTATTATTATCAATTCGAACTAGATAATAATAACAATCCTTTAATTGCCTATGCTAATGTGTGCGATTCTGAAAACGTAATTATAAAAAAATATGAAAATAATGTTTGGACAAGGTTAGGAAACATAAATTTTAAATCAAACTGGTTTCAAAATAAACCCCAATTAATAATTGATAAAAATAATAACTATTATTTTCAAACAATTAATGGCGTTACTAATGATTTAAACATTTACCAATACAAAAACAATAATTGGCAAATTATAACAAGCAGTATCAGTAATTGGTATTTAAGTTCTTCATACTACGCCATTCAAAAGCAAAAAAAATTTGCTTTTGACACTAATAATATTCTTAATACTATTTTATACTATGGAAACAATATTAATTTAAACAATTTTGGAATATCAAAATTTGACGGAAATAATTTTAACACAGTAAACGAAAGTATAACCGACTATCATTATAATTTTTATGATTTTGAAATTGAAAAATCTCAAAATGAAGTTTATGTTACAAAAAACTTAAATAGTTCGGGTTATTACCAATTACAAAAATTCAATTCTAAAAACTGGGTAAATGTTGGGACTACGTTTAATTTTAACAGAGCTGATGCTAATGATTTCAATGCACGAAACTTATTTTTTGACAGCCTTGGCAACCCATTTTATTTTGGAACTAACCAAAACGATACAAGTAAATTAAGTTTATTTTATTTAAAAAATAATGTGTGGCAAAAGGTTGGAAACGATTTTGTTAGCAAATTTCCCATTAATGTATTTAACGGCGCTGTAAACAGTAACAAAATATTTGTGTTTTATAGCAATATGGGAGGTTGGCTTAAATCTATTGATTTACCTGCTTTGGCAAATATGAATTCGTTTATTGATAGTTGCTATGGTAATCAAGCCACCATAAAAGTAAACGTTTCAAATGCACTAAGCTACCAATGGCAAATTAATACGAACAATGATTTTTTTCAAAATATAAATAATGGCAACGGTATTGCAGGAGCTAACTCTTCTCAATTACAAATTTCAAAAAATTTGTCAGACATGAGTATATACCAATATAGATGTGTTTTAAATAGACTTGGTAATTATTTTGACACCACTAACATCATCATATTTTCTTGTAGATATTTAGACAGTATTAAGGCAATACCCGAGATGTTATTGTTTCCTAATCCAACACAAAAAATATTTACCGTAGATGCAAAACAGCCCATTAAATTTTATAAACTAAATGATATTTTGGGTAAAGCAATGCTTTCAGAAAATTTCAACAATAATAACGTTACAAGAATTAATATAGACATTTCAAATGTTTGCGAAGGAATATATTTTTTATGCCTTGAATTGTATAACGGTACAAAAAGAAGTTTTAAAATAATTAAAAAATATTGATACAGATAAGCTTACTTGCTCAAATACAAATTACGCTCGCTGTAAATATTTTGAAAGTACTCGTCTTGTAAACTATCAATAAAATAAATGGCTTCGCCTGTGCTTTTCATTTCGGGGCCTAATTCTTTTTGTATTTCTGGAAATTTTTCGTAGCTAAATACGGGTACTTTAATGGCATACCCTTTCTTTTTAGGCTTAAAATTAAAATCTTTTATTTTTGCACCCAACATTACTTTTGTTGCATAGTTTACATACGGTTCATCGTAGGCTTTTGCTATAAATGGCACAGTGCGTGAGGCACGAGGGTTTGCCTCAATAATATACACCACACCATCTTTAATTGCAAATTGTATATTTAATAAGCCAACAGTTTTTAAAGCTACGGCAATTTTTTTAGTGTGTTCTTCCATTTGTCTTAATACATCATCGCTTAAATCAAACGTGGGTAATACGGCATAACTATCGCCACTATGAATGCCTGCAGGCTCAATATGTTCCATCATCCCAATAATATACACATCTTTGCCATCACAAATAGCATCGGCTTCAGCCTCAATTGCACCTTGTAAAAAATGGTCTAACAATACTTTATTATCGGGCAAATCATTTAGTAATTTTACAACATGCTGTTCTAATTCAGTCTCGTTAATTACAATTTTCATACTTTGTCCACCCAATACATAACTTGGGCGTACCAATAACGGAAAGCCTAATTCTTTTGATAAAGTTATGGCTTCTTCAGCATCGTTAATCACTCCAAATTTAGGATAAGGAATATTATTATTTTTTAAAAGATTAGAAAAAGCACCTCTATCCTCCGCTAAGTCTAACGATTTAAAATCGGTACCAATAATTTTAATGCCGTATTTTTCTAACTTTTCAGCTAACTTTAAAGCTGTTTGTCCGCCTAATTGTACTATAACGCCCTCGGGCTGTTCGTGTAAAATAATATCGTAAATATGTTCCCAAAAAACGGGTTCAAAATACAGTTTATCGGCAGTGCTAAAATCGGTACTAACGGTTTCGGGGTTGCAATTAATCATAATAGTTTCATATCCCATTTCTTTAGCCGCTAATACACCGTGCACGCAACTGTAGTCAAACTCAATGCCTTGACCAATTCGGTTAGGCCCGCTTCCTAAAATAACAACTTTCTTTTTATCACTTTTTATACTTTCATTCTCATCTTCAAAGGTTGAATAATAGTATGGAGTTTTTGCTTCAAATTCAGCAGCACAAGTATCTACTAATTTGTAAACGCGTTTAATACCCAAATCTGTTCGTTTATTATATACTTCACTTTCTAAACACTTTAATAAATGCGCTATTTGTCTGTCGGCATAGCCTTTTTGTTTAGCTTCATATAATAAATCTTTGCTAAGGTTATTTAAAGAATATTTTGAAATTTCATTCTCAAGAGCAATTAATTCTTCTATTTGATTTAAAAACCACATATCAATACGTGTTAATTTTTGAATGGTTTTTATAGAGATGCCCATTTTTAGGGCATCGTAAATCATAAATAAACGGTTCCAGCTTGGGCGCTCTAAGGCTCTTAATAATTCTGCTTGATCAGTAATTTCTTTGCCATCGGCACCTAAACCATTACGTTTTATTTCTAAACTTTGACAAGCTTTTTGCAAGGCTTCTTGAAAGCAGCGCCCAATGCCCATAACCTCACCAACCGATTTCATTTGAAAACCTAATTCGCGGTTACAACCCTTAAATTTATCAAAATTCCAACGTGGTATTTTTACGATGACATAATCTAAAGTCGGCTCAAAATAAGCAGATGTTGATTTTGTAATTTGATTAATTAATTCATCTAGCTGGTAACCTATGGCTAATTTGCTGGCAATACGCGCAATAGGGTAGCCCGTGGCTTTACTTGCCAAGGCTGATGAGCGAGATACACGTGGATTAATTTCAATAGCAATAATATCTTCTTTATCATCATCACTCACTGCAAATTGTACGTTACAGCCTCCTGCAAAATTACCAATACTACGCATCATTTTAATGGCCATAGTACGCATTTTTTGATAAGTTTTATCGCTCAAGGTCATGGCTGGAGCAACGGTAATACTGTCTCCTGTATGCACGCCCATGGGGTCAAAATTTTCTATCGAACAAATAATGGCTACGTTATCGTTATTATCGCGTAGTAATTCTAGCTCGTATTCTTTCCAGCCTAAAACGGCTTTATCAATTAATACTTCGTGAATGGGCGATGTTTGTAAACCACGGTTTAACAAGGCATCAAAGTTTTCTTTTTCATAAACAACGCTTCCGCCGCTTCCGCCAAGGGTAAACGAAGGGCGAATTACTAATGGAAAACCAAATTCCTGTGCTACGCTTTTGCCTTCTAAAAAACTTTTTGCAATTTTGCTTGGCGCCATAGCCACGTCAATTTCGTTCATTCGAATACGAAATAAATCGCGGTCTTCGGTTACTTTTATGGCATCAATATCTACGCCAATCATCCGCACGTTATACTTTTTCCAAATACCTAAATCGTCGCACTTTAAGGCTAGGTTCAAAGCTGTTTGTCCGCCCATGGTAGGCAGCACAGCATCTATTTGCCGCTCTTCTAAAATTTTTATGATGGATTTTACTTCCAAAGGCAATAAATAAATATTATCGGCGGTTACTTTATCCGTCATAATAGTGGCGGGATTAGAGTTTATTAAAGTCACCTCAATCCCTTCCTCTCTTAAACTTTTAGCGGCTTGTGAGCCAGAGTAATCAAATTCGCATGCCTGCCCAATAACAATAGGACCAGAGCCAATAATTAAAACCGATTTTATAGATATATCTTTCATATTTTTTTTAGTTATAAAAGTTTGAAAGCTATGAAAGTTATAAAGCTGAACTTACAACTTTTTAACTTACTAACTTTCCAAACTTAGGAAAAAAACAAACTTGGTAAAGATAGGCTAAGAGAGTTGTTTCTTAATAAAAAAGATATTGACGAGTTATTAAAAATTTACTGCTTAATTATTTTTTTAATAGGAACAGTAGGGTAGTAAAAAATAAGGTGTTTTAAATCTTAATTTGGGTTTATCAATAAGCTATTGTTTTAATGCCTAATAGAACTATATTTTTTTTTGCGAATACGCCAGTTAATACCTATTTCGCCACTGCCAGTTCTATAATTTAAGTAAACAGGGTCGTTTTTTTGTAAATTAATTATTGCTCTTAACCCAAAAATTACTTTAATAGAAATTTGAGATTTTTTGAATGTATATCGTAAGCCATTTGTAAAACAAAGTATCACAAAATCGTGAATAAAATAAAATGTATTGCTAGCACCTTTAGCAGTGTCTTCTGCTATCGGGTATTGCCTGCCTTTGTATCTATAAAAAGTAAATGCGGCGGCGGCACCAACTTCGTATTTTAAAGATTTGCCAATTAATAAATGAAAAGGTTGAATTACAAAACCATAATAAGCAGGATTATGAAAAGAATTTGAAACTGCACCAAAAGCATATTTATTTAACCTAACCGAAAACTGAGAGGCATAATACATATTTTTTTTTAAGGGTTTTATGCGTTCAATCCCTATATCCCACACTTCGGCTAACCTCGATACAAAATTAGCACTAATATAATAGTCTTTAAAAATAGTTGTATCCTTGCCTTGGCTAAGTAATACCTTGCTACTAATAAGAAGTATTACTATAAGTTTGTATTTTTTTTTGCTCATTTTTTAATTTTTTAAAACAATAACCTATTGAATAACTTGCC
>JANYEQ010000077.1 GCA_025363015.1 Bacteroidota bacterium | reverse complement strand
GACGGAAAAAAAATATCGCTTCAATTACAAGATAATATTGCTTTAGAAGTAAAACAATTAATGCTCGAGGGTAAAAAACAACCCCATTTAGCAGCCGTTTTAGTGGGTAACGATGGCGGTAGCGAAGCTTACGTAGCCAATAAAATTACTGCCTGCGAACGGGTGGGTTTTAAATCTACACTTATTCGCCACCCCGATTATGTTACTGAAGAAAAATTATTACAAACCGTAATTGATTTAAATAATAACCCCGATGTAGATGGCTTTATTGTACAATTGCCTTTGCCGCGCCACATTAACGAGCATAAAATTATTGAAGCTATTTTACCAAGTAAAGATGTAGATGGCTTTCACCCCATAAACGTGGGGCGTATGGTTTTAAACTTACCCTGTTATGTAAGCGCTACGCCTTATGGCATTGTGCGTTTATTAGAAAACTATAACATACAAACCAGTGGTAAAAATTGTGTAATTATTGGGCGTAGCCACATTGTAGGCTTACCATTAAGTATTTTAATGGCCAAAAATACAATGTTTGGTAATTGCACAGTTACCCTTTGCCACAGTAAAACCGAAAATTTAATACAACACACCCAAAAAGCCGATATTATTATTTGCGCCTTAGGTAGCCCCCAATTTTTAAAAGCAAATATGGTAAAAGAAGGCGCTGTAGTAATTGATGTAGGTACTACGCGTGTGGCAAGTACCGAAACAAAAAGCGGCTTTAAATTAATGGGCGATGTTAAATTTGACGAAGTTGCACCCAAGTGCAGTTATATAACGCCAGTACCTGGTGGTGTGGGCCCAATGACCATTGCTTCGTTAATTAAAAATACACTATTAGCCGCTAAAAACGAAATTTACAAATAGTACTATTAAGTAAATTTAAAACTAAATAATATTTACTTGTGTAGCGCCATAACCGTATTCTTTATACGATCCATCGTGGTAGGTAATGCCTTTAATAAGTTGTAAGCGAGCAATAATTTCTTGTTTTAAACGCCCATTACCCACGCCATGAATAAAAATTATTTTTTTCATTCGTTTAATAATTGCATTATCTAATTCTTTTTCAAATTTTTCTAATTGAATGTTAAGCATATCATAATTAGATAAGCCACTGGTAGATGGTACTAACTCATCAATGTGTAAATCAACTTCTTTCTCAAGCGATTTTAAATACTCTTTGGTTGATTTTGATGTTTTAGCTTTTGAGTTAAACTCTTTTATACTTTTTAGTTTTGCCATATCAACAAGGCTTAACTCTTGGTGTACTTGGTGTTGACTAATAAATTCGTCTTTTAATAAAAAGCCATATACTGCAAATTTAAACTCATCGTGTTTAATGGCTTTAGCATCTGCAATTGTTTTGTGCGATATATTTATTATTTCGGCAATTGGTAATTGCGCTTTAAAGTGCGTATTTTTAAATAGCAAACATTCTATTTTATGGTAGCTATACTCTTTAAAAAACTGAATTTTAACTTGTTTTAAAAATACTTTTTGGTAGGCCCCTACCTCGCCATGTTTAAGCGTTTGAAAATAATCATCGTCTTTAATAGAATAAGAGTATAGTATATTAAAGCTTGATGCGTTAAATAAATACAATTTATAATCGCTTACTAAACTTGGTAATTCGTGGTCGGGTTCAATTATAAAATAAATGGCATCGGTTAAGTGTGCATCGTGGTTTAACTCAATGTTTTCAGCATCTTTATCAATAATTAACTCGGTATGTATGGGCACAAGTTGGTTGGCTAAAAATGGTATTTCAAAGCCATCTTGCATTTCAACATACACCGTTTGTTTATCTTTTATTTGCGATACTACGCCCTCGCCCGTTTCGTTTAAAAACCTAACCTTATCTCCTATTCTTAGTTTCATTACAAATTAATAATTTAAAACATTATTTTGTAATAACAAATATAGTCTGTTTTTATTATCTCGCAATTACAAATCGCCTACTAACTGTTTGCAAGTTATCGGAGGCTGAGCCGTACCCTGAGCTCCCGTGCTGAGCTACGCCGAAGTATGCCGAAGGGGAAGCCATTTTTAATACATAAACACCATTTGCTAATTCTTTTGTGTTAATTGTAGTTTTATACATTCCATCGGGTTGCTGAGCTAGTCGAAGCACTTCTTCTCTTATAACCTGCCCTAAACTGTTTGTTATTTGTAATTTAAAACTACCGCTTCGGCTAAGCTCAGCGTCCGCAACTTCAATAGTTAACACATCGTTTGCAGGGTTAGGAAAAACCTTTAATTTATACTCTTTAACATTTAACTCATTTAACCCCGATGCAATACAATTAACCGTAGGAAAAGATATGGCAGTACAACTATTTTGATTTATACCACCAGTACTAGTTGCAGTAATAACAATAGTTGCCCCTGGCTCGTAGTATATAATCCCATGGGCATTATTTGTTAAAACTACAGTTGAGCTGCTTTTAGCGTATATAAAGTTACTAAAAACGCAATTTGCTATATTATTTGTTTGGTATTTTGCTCCAGCATTAACATAAACTGTTCTACAGCCAATATTAGCCGATGTAGTATCATATAGTATGGTATTAGTACCACATAAATATATTGTAGAATAAGTATTAGTGAAAGAAGGTGATGAAGTAGTATTAGGATAAAATATATAATTAGGTACTGCTGTTTGCGAACAGTTTTGCGCTTTTATTGTAATAAACAGACTGAATAAAATTAGTAAGAATAAATTTTTCATAGTTTTAATTTTGTATTAAGTTAATTTTATTGGTATTAATTCCTTTACAAGTGGTTTATTAAAAGTACTTATTTTGCAATAACCAATTTTTTAATTGTTTTTTCATTTTTAGTATTTGTAATGGTAACTAAGTAAATACCACCTTGTAAATGTTGTATATTAAAAGATGAATGTTTAATTTTAAGTTCATCAATTAACACATACTGCCCCACGCTGTTTGCTATTTGTAATTTAAAACTACCGCTTCGGCTAAGCTCAGCGTCCGCAATTTCAATAGTTAAAACTTCGTTTGCAGGGTTCGGATAAATTTTAAAACCCGCTTCGACTCCGCTCAGCGACCCAATGCCCACTCCGCTTGCATACACCACTACTGTATCGTATTTTATTACCCCACAAATATCTTGCTTTACCATATAGGTTTGGGTGGTA